>NZ_CP012559.1:930182-1240243 GCF_000831645.3 Companilactobacillus heilongjiangensis | reverse complement strand
TCTTGGCTGTTGTAATCATCAATGCCGTCTTTGGTGTTTTCCAAGAGTCAAAAGCTGAGGAAGCTATTGATGCCCTAAAGGAAATGTCAACACCAGAAGCTCATGTTAAACGTGCGGGTAAATTTGCCACTGTTAGTGGTGAAAACCTAGTTGCCGGAGATATTGTATTGCTTGAAGCTGGGGATATTGTTCCAGCGGATATTCGGTTACTTGATTCAGCTTCAATGAAAATTGAGGAATCCGCATTGACTGGTGAATCGGTTCCAGTTGAAAAAGAAATTGATCTATTACCTGATGAGGATATTCCTTTAGGCGACAGAAAGAACATGGCTTACATGAACAGTAATGTTACTTATGGACGTGGTTTGGGTGTCGTTGTCGCTACCGGTATGAAAACAGAGGTTGGTCATATTGCTGGTATGATCAACAAAGCTGAAGATAGCAGCACACCACTGCAAGATAATTTAAATTCTCTAGGAAAGACCTTGACATGGTTGATTCTCGTAATTGCAGCGGTTATCTTTGCTGTTGGTATCTTCAATAATCCTTCGGGATTACCAATGAATGAACTAATTATTGATATGCTTCTAGTAGCGATTTCACTTGCTGTTGCTGCCATTCCTGAAGGCTTACCAGCAATTGTTACTATCATTTTAGCTTTGGGAACTACTAGAATGGCTAAGCGTAAAGCTTTGGTCAGAAAGCTTCCTGCAGTTGAGACACTAGGTAGTACCGATATTGTTGCTTCCGATAAGACTGGTACTTTGACACAGAACAAGATGACTGTCGAGAAAGTTTATCAGTATGGTAAATTACAAGATGCTGCTGATGAGATCTCAGGAAACGATAAAGTCTTGCAAGTTATGACATTTAGCAATGATACTAAGATTCAAGCTGACGGTACACTCGTTGGTGATCCAACTGAAACAGCTTTAGTTCAATTCGGATTTGACCACGATTATCAGATTGAAGAGGAGCTTAAAAAGGAACCTCGTGTTGCTGAAGTTCCCTTTGATTCCGAGCGTAAGTTGATGTCTACGATTCATAAATTGGCTAATGGCAAGTTCTTGGTAGCTGTCAAAGGTGCTCCCGATATGTTGTTACAACGTATTACTGAGATTCAAGCTAGTCCTGATGAAGTTAGAAAGTTCACCGAAACTGATAAGGACGCCATTCTCAAACAAAATAAATTTATGGCTACTCAAGCATTGCGTGTCCTAGCCATGGGTTACAAGATTATCGATTCAATTCCCCAAGAAGTTAACTCTGATACAGTCGAAAATGATCTTACTTTTGCGGGACTGATTGGTATGATTGACCCTGAGCGTCCTGAGGCTGCCGCTGCAGTTGCTGACGCTAAAAAGGCTGGTATCCGTCCAATGATGATCACTGGTGACCATCAAGATACTGCCGAAGCTATTGCCGCCAGATTGGGTATTATTGAACCTGGTGACGATGCTGCAGTGATTACTGGTGCTCAATTAGACCAAATGAGTGATAAAGAATTTGCTAAAAAGGTTAAAAATTACTCAGTTTACGCCCGAGTTTCGCCCGAGCATAAAGTTAGAATTGTTAATGCTTGGCAAAAGAAGGGCAAAGTCGTTGCTATGACTGGTGACGGTGTCAATGATGCTCCTGCCTTGAAATCTGCTGATATCGGTATTGGTATGGGAATCACCGGAACTGAAGTTTCCAAGGGTGCTTCAGATATGGTTTTAGCTGACGATAATTTTGCTACTATTATTGTCGCTGTTGAAGAAGGACGTAAAGTCTTCTCAAATATTCAAAAATCAATTCAATACTTACTTTCAGCTAATTTAGGTGAAGTTTTAACGTTATTCATGATGACACTTCTTGGTTGGGATATCTTATTGCCAGTTCAACTATTATGGATTAACTTGGCCACAGATACGTTCCCAGCGATTGCTTTAGGGGTTGAACCAACCGAACCAGGTATCATGGATCGAAAACCTCGTGGACGAAAATCTAGTTTTCTAAGTGGTGGTATCGGTTCAGCAATTGTTTACCAAGGTATCCTCGAAGGACTTATCACATTGGGCGTTTACGCGTCAGCATTGATGTTCCCAGTTCATACAGGTAACGCTGCAATGCATGCCGACGCCTTAACAATGGCTTACGCAACATTAGCATTGATTCAGTTGTTCCACGCATTTAACGTTAAATCTACTTACCAATCAATCTTCAAAATTCATCCATTTAAGAACAAAGTATTTAACATTGGAGTTGCTGCATCATTTATCATGGTAGCTGCCACAATCGTTGTTCCCGGATTCAACAGTTTATTCCACGTTTCAGAGCTTAATTTAGTGCAATGGTTAACTGTACTAGGAGCTGGTATTTTGATGATTGTTATCGTTGAATTAGTTAAATTGGTTCAACGTAGTAATGGTAAAAAGTAATAATATAAAATTAAAAAACAATTAAATTCTTAATTAAGGAATTAAATCGTTTTTTTATGGCTTCAGTCAAATTAACGTTAACATGGTGTTCGAATATAAAACGTTACTGTTTACTATTAATCAATTTATTCATTCCATCATTCATTTTTTTGTCGTCCTTAGCATTGAAATCATTTTGGCTCCAATTACTATCTGAAGTACCGCCACCAATAGATTTTGCTTCCGGTGTTCTTCGATATTGTCCATCTTTATCTTGAAAAAAGACAGACTTATGTGCAAATTGTGTTAACCAAAACTCTCCAGGTATATTGTTTGTGCCTGATTCAGCTTTAGAAAGAATCATTGCTATTTTTTCTCCAGCCCTTGGCAAACGATCTTCACTATACTCAACAGTGACTACTTTATCAGATGTATTTTCAGTAGCGATATTTCCTCCTAGAAACATTACCCGGATGATCTTATTTTTCTGAGAGCTATCTCCATGTAGAACTTTCTGCACACCAACGTCGGCGATTGTATGGGGTAGATCATTAGATACAAAACTATTCGATCCAGTTACTTGTCCGACTATTGTCAGTTGTCCAGAATTGACCATTTTAGAAAAGGTGGAAGGGTATCCTACAAAATCCATTTGTGCTCCGGCCTGAATCTTTTCATGACTGTAAAATTTGCGATTGACTTGTTCCGCGGTCCTCTTATCAATAAATTCTTTTGGCTGTTTCACTTTATGTTTCGATATTACTTCTTCATTAACAATCTTTTTTGATCTAACGTTACTCACGTAATATGTTGTAAAGACCGCAAATAGGGCCAGTGCAGCAATACCGGTCATAATTAATCTCTTATTCAACTTTTTGCTCCTTAATATAAGTGATTGATTTCTATCAAATCATTAGCTATGAGTTAGTCATACGAACCATATACAATTGAACATATACAAGATCAATTTCTTCAGTTTCAGTTTACAGGAACAGAGCTATGGAAACCTGTTTATTAGGCTTTCTAGAAATTGTTTCTCGGTATAATTCTTTAAAGATTCTGAAGGTAAAATAATAATAATGATCAATATAAAAACGATTAAATTCTTAATTAAGGAATTTAATCGTTTTTGGTTGATTTAACAATGTAAAGAAAGATTTACAAACATATAGTCAAATCCAATATTTTTAATACATTTAATCTGATACACTAAACTAACTAAATCAGACGAGGTTTATACGAATGCATACACGATTATCAAAAGGTCCTAAAAATAAAGATATCCTGTCGATTGTGATACATTGCATGTCCGAAATCGTATTTCAGATATTAATGGTTGGTTCAATGCTTTTTAATTATCCAATCGTAGCATCGATTCGAAGATTGATCTTCTGGATTGCAATTGTAGGATTGTTCTTTGGATTTTTCCCGTTGTTCTTTGTTATTTGGATAGGAGTGTGGGGCTGGTCATTAGTTTTAATGTTGATGGGGAAATGACTATTTTCAGATTTATGTATCTAAGGTTACATAATACATATTATGAGAAGTTACATATTTTTACCAAAGAGGGCTATTTTATTAATGTATTTTAAAGCATCCGTTCGATAATCATATTTGTCGATAATCTTATTCAGCGCTGCATCATTATGTGTGAATGCTTTGCCGTCCGTGAAGATTTTTTTATACAACTCAATGAATGGCAAATTATTTGCTGCTGCAAAGTCTAACTCATCTTTAATTGAATAAGAAACTTTTCTGAAGTCAATCTCACCGTAACCAGTATCATCAAAAGTTATAATCGTGTACTGAGCGCGTCTGTCAGCACTCAAATTGGACCAAGCTGTATATGGTTGGCCAATTGAACCAGGATTAATGATTAATTGATCATTGCTGCTAGTTCTAAATACTTGATGATGCGTATGACCATAAATTGCCATATCATAATCGTTATATGGCTTACTAAACAGTAATTTATCGAAATTTTCCTGTTTCTCATATGGTAACAGCTCGTGACCATAGTTCTTAGACGGATAATTATGTGCTAAAAGGATTTTAAGACCGCTCAGAGACGTCTCTGAAGCAATAGGCCAATCCTTGATTTGCTGAAGGTATTTAGGATCAAGGTGATTAGTAACATACTTGATTAACTCAATAATATAGGGCGTTTGAGGCTCTTGAAGGTATTCTTTACCAATTGAGACGATGTCCTCAAATAGGAAATTGTCCCAATTACCACGGATCATTTGGGTAGTATTAACGGAATTTAGGAGTTTCATAATTGAGTTAGTCCCAGGTCCAGGCATCAAAAGGTCGCCAAGAAGCCAATATTCAGAGACATTTTGCTCCTCAGCGTCATTAATTACACTGCGAAAGGCGGAGTAGTTGCCATGAATATCTGATATGAGTGCTACCTTTTTCATAATTTACCCCCTCTTTGGTCCCTGCTTGTTTTGCAGGGCTTTTTTGTTATTTTAATACGTTTTAATTTTACTCTTTTTTGAAATTTCCGGTTTGTTTCTTTGATTTTGTTTTTTTATTTATATGTTTTCGTAAAACATTTTATTTAAACTAAAATTATCAACAAATAAAATCATTTTCTCCACTAACATGTGTCAATTTATTGCCCACTTTCACTTGTTTAGTCCATGAACTCATCGACAAACAATCACAGAACTCACTTCTCAGCACTCACCTAACCTATTAAATGCCACTTTTAACGGTATAACACCCTATCCCAACGATTTCAGGCCCACTCTAGACGCTGTCATACCAGTCTTTTGGATTTTTACTACTGCTCTACTCTATTTACGCAAATAACAATAAAAAAATAGTCAATTATTTAACTGACTATTTACTGCGTTGCCTGATAAGTTTTTATTTCTTCAATAAAACTTTCACCATACTCTTCTAGCTTAACCTTTCCTACTCCACTTACTGCCAAGAATTCATTACTATTTGTAGGAATACGAACACACATATCCTTTAAGGTCTTATCGGAGAAAATCATGAATGGTGGTAAAGCCTGCTTTCTAGCAAACTCTAAACGTAATCCACGCAACTTTTCGAATAAATTGACGTCAAAACTTCCATCAGCAACCATTGATTTACTTGGTGCAACATGATTAACGTCACGCTTCTTCGCAACATTGATCTTACCTTTGAGAACGTCGGCTCCCTTTTTAGACAATAACAGAGTAGGGTATTCTCCCCCGCTGCTGCGTAAAAAGCCATTAGCCGAGAGAAATTCAATTAAACGACTTGTTTCTTTCAAAGTTTTATCTTTAAAAATACCGAATGTCGATAGTTTCTCAAAGTGTCGCCAATCATCAGCCACATCATCTTTACCAACTAATACTCGAGTCGTAACTTTCTTACCATATCTCTGCCCCATACGTACAATGCAGCTGAGTACCTTCTGAGCATCCGCGGTAACGTCGACAACTTCACGATCATCAAGACAGTTAGAACAACGCCCACAGACATCAGTATTCTTCTCACCAAAGTAATCCAGAATAAATTTCATCAGACAAGTTTCAGTTTCAGCATAACGACTCATTTCAAACAATTTATTCTTCAAACTGAGTTTATACTGGTCATCACCTAATGATTTATCGATAAAGAACTGATGTAAACGCAGGTCAGCTGGCGTATACAGTAAAATTGCTTCAGCTGGTAGGCCATCACGTCCAGCACGACCGACTTCTTGATAATAGCTCTCAATTGTCCCAGGAATGGTGAAATGTAGCACATAGCGAACGTTGGTCTTATTGATCCCCATTCCAAAGGCATTAGTCGCCACAATCACATTGATTCGATCGAAAAGAAAGTCCTCTTGTTGCTGATGACGTTCTTTATCACTCAAACCAGCATGATAACGTCCGACTAGAACATCATTTTCCTTGAGAAATTGATAAATATTGTCAACATCTTCCCGCCGGCCTGCATAAATGATTCCAGACTCATCAATATGAGCTTTGACGTAATTCAGAATATACTCCGACTTATCAACACCTCGCTCAATTTTGAGCGCTAGATTATCACGATCAAAGCCTGTTTTAACGATATTTTCTTCAGGAATATCCAGAATCTTAGCCAAATCATCTTGAACTTGTTCAGTTGCTGTCGCCGTCAAAGCTAACCAGGCAATATCACCGGGCAACTGTTGCAACGGACCGACCATTTTCAAATAACTATTTCTGAAATCGTGTCCCCAAGACGACAGTACATGGGCTTCGTCAATTGCAATCAAGGAGATATCTAATCCTGACAGCCAACTGAAAAATTCATCGTCAACAATCTTTTCAGGCGCAACAAATAACAGTTTAACTGCCCCACTTTCGATATAGCGCATCCGTTCCTCACGGTCATGCCATTCAACGGTGCTATTCAAGTAGGTTGCAGGAATACCAGCTTCAATTAAACTGTCAACTTGGTCTTTCATCAAAGAAATCAATGGCGATACAACTAGGGTCAAGCCTGACAAAATGGTTGCAGGCAATTGGTAACAAATCGACTTTCCACCACCAGTAGGCATAATCCCCATTGCCTTTTTACCGGCCATGACTTTTTCAATCAACTCTTTTTGACCAGGTCTAAAAGTATCGTACCCGAATTCATCTTTTAAGATGGTCTCTAATTTCAAGCTAAAAACTCCTCATTTGTCTAAAATATTATAGATAAATCATATCACAAATACCTAATCATCCCTTATATTTTAAAGTACGAAAAGAAACCCAGTTTTCTTTAATTATTTTGCTCTAATTTCAATAAAGCTTGTTTCATCCCAAGGCCACCACGATAACCACCTAATTTTCCCGACTTAGTAAGTACCCTGTGACACGGAATAACCATCAGTAGTGGATTTTTGCCAATAGCTGTCCCAACGGCTCGACTTGCTTTCGGACGTCCAATACTTTGCGCAATCTCCGTATAGTTTGTTACCGTTCCATAGGGAATACTTTGCAATGTTTTCCAAACGTCTTCCTGAAATGGTGTACCTGTAATGTCAATCGACAAATCAAATTGTTGTCTTGTCCCATTCAAATATTCAGTAAGCTGTTCTACGTAGGGTCTTACCTGATCAATACTATCGACTAATTGGCAGTCGTAAAATTCACGCAGCTCGTCAATACCTTTATCTCTAGATCCAACAAATGCTAAGCCTTTATACGTAGCACCAATCAAATATTTATGCTCAGCAATCAAAAAAACATGATAATAAATTTTCTTCATAATTATTCACCAACTTTTATGTAGTCTTATTATATGCTAAGATTCACTTAAAAATCTTGCATTCTAATTCGAGGTCAGCTTATGAAACATCCCTTAACAAACTCTAGATGGAACGCCTTAGTCAACAATGACCAATCTAAGGATGGCCAGTTCTTCTATGGTGTCACGACAACTAAGATATTCTGTAAACCATCTTGTCATTCCAAAGTACCTAATAAAGAAAACGTGGTTATCTTTAAGACTGCTGCAGAGGCTCTATCAGCTAACTTTCGTCCTTGTAAGAGATGTCAACCGACTGGTTCTACTCCCAATGAGCTCTGGATTGAACAGATCAAACAGTATTTAGCACATAACTTTCAACGTGAGCTGTCATTAGATGCTATTGCCACAGACTGTCACGGTAGCGTATCTAACTTACAACGAACCTTCAAGAGTTTAACTGGTACCAGTCCTACCCAATATTTAACGACAATACGCTTAAAGCACAGTCAAGAATTGCTCAAGAATACTGATTATTCAATCAAAACGATTGCTACTCGATGTGGTTTTAACAGTGATACGTACTTCAACACGCTCTTTAAAAGACATTTTCAGCAAACACCTTTAGAATACCGGACTTCCTATACCGCACGATAGGATGGTAGCCCTTGCAAAATACCATATTTTATCTATAATTGTATTAACGCATAAAATGTAAGCGCATTAGCAATTTAAAATCGTGGTTTTGGTTCACAATGACAATTTCGAAATCGTTCTTTGAGAAATACCACAGTATCATTTGATCACAGTGGCTTCAATTTAAACTTTTCTAGCGTCAAAGAAATCATTTGTCACCGAGGATTGCTAAGTATTTCAAGGAGGAAGAATAAAATGGGGTTGTTCTCTAGAAAAAAGGTTGACGAATTCGTTGCTCCAGCTAAGGGCGAACTAATTCATTTGGATAAGGTCAGTGATCCAGTTTTCTCACAAAAACTCATGGGAGATGGCTTTGCTGTTAATCCTAGTGCTAATGAAATCGTTGCTCCAATCGGCGGAGTTATCGGCACTGTTTTCCCAACGAAGCATGCTTTGATGATCACTAGTGACCACGGCTTGGAAGTAATGCTACACTTGGGTATCGATACAGTTGAACTAAAAGGTAAGCCTTTTGAAGTCTTCGTTAATGAAGGCGATACTGTCAAAACTGGCCAAAAGCTAGCAACTATGGACTTACAACAAATTAAAGATTCTGGCAAAGATACATCTATTATGGCTATCATTACCAATTCTGATGCTGTTAAAAATATGGGTGACTTTGACGAAAAAGCCGTTGATACTGGCGATGATGTCCTTAAAATTGATGTGAAATAAGTTAAATTCTCAGAGTTAGGGGTCTTCCCTAGCTCTTTTTTTACCCCAAAGTTTTCAAAATGTATAATAGATATAATAAAAGGAGGTTTTCACATGGTAAAGATTCCTTACTTAACTGGTTTTGACGCATACTTGAAGACCAGACACATTTCACCCAAGGCACATACAGAATATATGAACTCCTTGACTGATTTTTTTAACTACACGATTCAACACAATGACGACTATAAAATCACCGAGGATATCAAAGATGTTCACGAGATGGACGTGCATTTATTTAAAGATTTTATGATTGAGAACCTGCAATTATCAGCCAGTACAATCAATAAAGTCATCAGTAATCTCAACGTCTACTTCAAATACCTCTTCAGCGTTAAGAAAACACCCGAGATTCCCACTTTAAACGTCAACAGTGTCACTGTACCGAAGCAATCGGACTTCCCTGTAGCGGTCTTTTTAAAGCTCTCGGACTATTTAAAGTCTGACCTCAGTATCTACACCCGCTTACTGATTCTTATCATCGCCAAAGGTTTTAACTATAAAGAAGCCATGGCCCCCGATTTTTATCATAAATTCAACCAGATACAATTTAACGAAGATGAAGAACAGTTCTTAAATTTATACAAAACATACATCGAACCATATCGCTCATATTGGAATAATGATAATCTATTTTTAAGTCGTAATCGCGGAGCAAACACACCTTTGCTGACTGTACCAGCTATTCATCGTGACCTGAAGCGAGATAGTGAGGCAACTAATTTGGACTTAGCGCCCAAGAAGCTCTACACAACCTTTATCCTCTTGGCTTTAAGTACACATGACTTATCTGCTGATCAGCAACGTGCACTCGATGCGTTAGATACACCTTCGTTGATGTATTACCGTCGTCTAAAGCGTGAGACAAATTTTGATATATAAAAGAAAGTGAAATTATGGAAAATATTGCAGTTTATTGTGGTGCAGCCACAGGTAATGATGAAATTTATTCACTCGGTGCTAAAAAATTGGGCCAATGGATTGTTGAAAATAACTATGGATTAACATATGGTGGCGGTCGTTACGGATTAATGGGCATTGTTGCTAATAGTGTTTTAGAAAATGACGGCTACGTTCACGGTATTATTACTAAAGAATTAGCCAATCGTGAGCTTTCACATAATACCCTATCCAAATTGGATATCGTCTCTGACATGTCACAACGTAAACAAGCTATGTTGGATGATTCAGTCGCTAATATTGCCTTGCCAGGTGGTCCTGGAACCTTGGAAGAAATCTCTGAAGCCTTCTCCTGGACGATCGTTGGCGATAGTACCAATCCATGTATTTTCTACAATGTTGACCACTATTATGACGAATTGGCAAGTTTCTTCGACTCCATGACGGCTAAAGGCTTCATGGAAGAAAGTACCCGTAAAACTTTGCTATTCAGCGATTCTTTGCCTGAAATTGGTAAATTTATTAAAGCTTATACGCCACCAACATTAAGAAACTACACCAAATAATTGAGCATATTATTTAACTAGTATTTAAAAAGGAGTTATATTCTAACCGTCAGATAGATAGAAGCTACCTGACGAAATATACTCCTTAGATATACATGAAAATGTGATTTTCTCATTAATACTACGTAAAATAAATATCCTCCCAATTTTGTATAGTTAATAAAATAGACCAATTAAATTTAAAAACTCTCTGATATAAAAATTAAAGAAATAGAGCTGATAGGCAACTTGCCTGTGGCTCTATTTTTTTGTCTAGCCAACGAATATCATCCCCAATTAATACAAAACGCTCTAAAAAGATAAATTTACTGACTTTGTTGTTATAGTTGCGTTTGACAACCACTTTTGGCATGAAAACATTCACCGATTTTTGAATTAGTCTCGGTATCATTGTACTATAGCTAATGTTAATCACTTTATAGGAGGATTTATGCAGACCGCGAAAGAAATAATTTCATTTCAAGATGTAGCAAAAAATTACCGTGGCGGCAATGATGCCGTCGAGAATATAAATATAACGATTAATGAGGGGGAATTCGTCTGTCTAATTGGGACATCTGGTTCCGGAAAAACTACAACGATGAGAATGATCAATCGCATGATAGAACCTAGTCGTGGAAAGATTATTTTTAAGGGCAAAAATCTTAAATCATATGACCCAGTTAAATTACGTCGCACTATCGGTTATGTTATTCAAAATAATGGACTAATGCCTCACATGACCATCAAAGATAATATTACTTTGGTTCCTAAACTACTTAAGTGGCCACAGGCTAAAATGGATCGTAAGGCAAAAGAATTAATTAAACTGGCTGAGTTGCCAGAAAGCTATTTAGAACGTTATCCAGCTGAACTATCTGGTGGGCAGCAGCAAAGAATTGGTGTTGTCAGAGCTCTAGCAGCTGATCAAGATATCATTTTAATGGATGAACCATTTGGTGCCCTTGATCCTATCACTAGAGATGATCTACAAGAACTGGTCAAACACCTTCAAGAAGAACTTGGTAAGACGATTATCTTCGTTACCCACGATATGGATGAAGCTTTAAAGCTTGCTACCCACATTGTTATTATGGATAGCGGCAATATCATTCAAGATGATACACCGGATAATATCTTACAGCATCCCGCTTCTGACTTTGTCAAAGACCTATTAGGTGAGGAGCGTTTACTCCAAGCTCAACAAAATACTCTTTCAGTCAGTGACATCATGTCGAAAGATCCAGCAAAGATTACTCTTGGTCAATCATTAGCTGAAGCAATTCGTGAAATGAGTGTCAAACATACCGATACCCTATTAGTTACGGATGATAATAACAAGCTCAAGGGATATATCGATCTAGAGACCATAAACGACCGCTACTCAAAATATTCGAACGTCTCGGACATTTACCTACCAAATCGTTTTAAGGTCAAGACAACGTCATATCTGCGTGATACAAGTGAACATATTTTGAAGCAAGGATACAAATATGTCCCTGTAATCGACGATGACAACAATTTAATTGGAATCGTTACCCGAGCCTCACTAGTCAATATCATTTATGACGCCATCTGGGGTAGTGAAGAATTAGATAATCCTGAAGGTATCAAACTACCTGATTCAATTGCAAAGGAGAGTGATAATGCATGATTACCTTTCTGAACCAGCATGGCTCTGAATTAATAATCAAAACCTGGGAACAAATTTATATCTCAGCTTTCGCCATTATCCTCGGAATTATTGTTGCGGTTCCTCTTGGCATTATCTTGACTCGCTACGACAAAACAGCTAAGTATGTCATGTCTATCTCAGGGATGCTCCAAACGATTCCTTCCTTAGCATTGCTAGCTTTGATGATTCCAATCTTTGGTATCGGAAAAGTTCCAGCCATTGTGGCCCTATTCATCTACTCATTGTTGCCAATTTTACGTAATACTTATATTGGTATGAAAAAGGTCAACAAGAATCTTTTAGACGCTGCCAGAGGCCTAGGAATGACCACGATGCAGTCCATTTTTAAAGTTGAAATCCCTATGTCCATGCCTATTATAATGTCTGGTATCAGGCTCTCAACTGTTTATGTAATTTCTTGGTCTACTTTGGCATCATACATCGGTGCCGGTGGATTAGGTGATTTCATCTTTAACGGACTAAATCTTTACAACCCTAGCCTTATCATTGGTGGTACAATTCCAGTTACCATTTTGGCGATTCTTGCCGATTATCTATTAGGATTATTCGAAAAAAGAGTTACACCAAAAACTAAACGTAGTGAGGTGTAATTATGAAGAAAACATTTAAAAAAGTCTTTACCCTCATATCGCTCATGACCATGTTGTTTGTTTCTGGTTGTGGATGGCCCGGATTAGGCTCTGGCACAAAAGATACTATTCGTGTAGCTAGCCTTTCAACCACGGAATCGATGATTATGTCCGAAATAATCATGGAACTTATTTCACACGAAACTGACTACCATACTGAAATCGTCAATAATCTAGGTTCCAATCAATTAGTCCATGCTGCTTTAATGCGTAATAACGCTGATATCGCTGCTGAAAACTTTACTGGTGATGAGTTAATTGCCACTTTGAAACATAAGCCAATCAAGAATCGGACGAAAGCTAATCGAACCGTTAAACGATTATATAAAAAAGAATTCGATCAAACTTGGTTTCCAACGTATGGATTTGCCAATACGTATAATATGTTGGTAACGCAAAAAATTGCTCGAAAATATAACTTACATAATATCAGTGATTTGAAAAAGATTGCTCCAAACATGAATATCGGTGCTGATAACATTTGGATAAATCGTCCTGATGATGGTTATCCAGCTTTCTCTGACACTTATGGATTCACTTTCAAGCGAGTTTATCCAATGCAAGTTGGACTAGTGTATTCAGCCGTTGCTGCTGGTAAGATGTCGGCTGTTCTGGGATATTCCACCGATGGTCGTATCAAGAGTTACAACTTGAAGATACTTCCTGACAACAAGCATTTCTTCCCACCATATGACACTAGTATGGTCGTCAATAATAGCTTGTTACGTAAACATCCTGAACTAAAACCTTTACTTCATCGTTTGGACGGCAAGATTTCTCTATCTCAAATGCAAACGATGAATTACGAAGTCGATAATAATCTCCGAGAACCGGCAGATGTCGCTCATGAATTCTTACAAAAAAACAACTATTTCAGAGGTGAAAAATAATGGCTGATCAGCCGCTATGGAGACAATTAATTTTTTATTTTACGCACAATGGAATATATATCCTACAACAGTTTTGTCGACATTTCTTAATTTCATTCTATGGTGTCCTAATTGCGGTCATAATTGGGATCCCGCTAGGAATATACATCGCTAATCATTATAAACTTGGCAGCTTCATTATTAGTATCGCCAACGTCATCCAAACAGTCCCTTCCCTAGCCATGTTATCAATTATCATGCTAGTGCTTGGCTTAGGACCTAATACCGTCATTGTCACGATTTTTCTATACTCATTACTACCTATCTTGAAAAATACTTACACGGGGATGCGCAATGTTGACCCCCATGTTATCGATTCTGCACGAGGTATGGGAATGACTAAAATACAGCTACTGTACTTAGTCAAACTGCCACTGGCCATGTCAGTTATCATGTCCGGTATTCGTACTGCGATGGTTGTTGCTATTGGTAATACAGCTATTGGTTCCTTCGTTGGAGCTGGTGGCTTAGGAGATTTAATCATCCGGGGGACTAACGCTACCGATGGTGCACCATTGATTCTTGCTGGTGCCTTACCTACTGCCTTAATGGCGGTTATTACCGATTTATTAATTGGCCTTTTGCAGAAATACTTTGAACCCACTAATTATATGAAGAAATAAATTTCAAACATCTTTGAGAAGAACAGAAATGTTCTTCTTTTTTTTAACTATTTTTGTCTTATGTATGCAGCATTAAACGTGCAACAAGACTTAACTTTTTTCCGCTTAAACCAAATATGGACTGTAATCCGATTTTGGATTACAGTCCATATTTGCCTTAATGCTCGAAAGTTGACCATGTTTTGTCACACTCTCGTAAGTAAATTATAGTAAAGTCGTAACGCTACCAGCAATTACAACTAGAACTAAACCAGCTAAGATAAAGCCCATTTCTTTTTTAGTTTTCTTTTCATGCAAGATGTAAATTCCACCAAGTGTGGCAATAACAACGTTCATCTGTGAAAGGATAAAGCCTGTTGCTAATCCATTAACGGATGGTCTAGCTGAAATCAAGTATGTCAAGGCCGCAAAAGCAAAGAATAAACCACTAATGATGTTAGTGTATGAACTCTTAGTCTTAAATGGCTTTTCAGCACGATTACCTTTTGTAGCAATTGCAAAGACAGTTGCAACTACTGCCATACCTAGAGCTTGTGGCAAGAAAGCAGAAAATCCACTGACGCTAACTGCTTGTGGGAAGGCTGAGTAACCAAGGTAGCCAATTTCCGCACAGGCAACTAATAACACACCTTTGACAGCATTCATACCGCCATCTTCTTTTGGCAACTTCTTCTCGCTATACGTTGTCAACCAAACACCGAAGATAATCAAAATGATAGCTGAGAAACCAATTAATTTAGCATTACCTGTTGCCCATTCCCCAAGGACAATAACACTCCAAAGTGAAGCTCCAACTAATTGGAAGCCAGTTGATACTGGCATGGTTCTGGAAACTCCCATTTCCGCGAAAGCATAAAATACTAGGATCTGACCCGCTGACCAGAACACACCTGATAAGAAGGTAAATAGAAAGGCTTTGCCGGACAACATTGGTGTCTGACGAACTAAGGCAACGACAATAGCAAAAAGCAAAGTACCATACGTTGTTCCCAATATTTGGTTAACAGGCTTTCCGCCGAATTTACCGGTTAAGATTGGGAATAGTCCCCATCCAATCATTGGCATAAGGCCAATTAACAGATTTAATGCATTCATTAATTAAAACTCCCTTTTTAAAACACTCGAATTAAAACCAATTGGACTCACCAAAGTAAAATTGGTTTTGGACAATGCAAGTATTATATCAGAAACACGAATACGTTTTCAAGATTTACATAATATTTATTGCTCATCTTTCACTGATTATTCTTCTGATTTCTCAACCAGCCTTCTGACAGTCAACTACATAATATTATCTTAGACCAATGACACCAATAGAAATAGCAAATTTCGACGAAAGTTCAAAAAAATAAGCCTCCATTTTTTAATAAAATGGGAGGCTTATTTTTTACAAAGCGTCTATGAAAGTGTTTTCAAAGATAATTAATTAGTCAAATTGTTCTGTTAGTGGAGGAACAACTTGCTTCTTACGTGATACAACACCAGGCAATGCAGCCTTGTTGTCTGAAACCTTAGTATTAAGAGCTGTTTCAAACTTAGCAATGGCGTCATCTGCACCGATAATAATACCAGTTGTGTCACTTGTAAGGATGTTAGTGATCAAGAGTACGAACAAGCCGTAACCATTCTTGTCATTTTCAGCCTTGATATCCTTAACAAAGTCGCTTTCGCGCTTCAAAGTATCATTAACATCAACTGTGTTAACTTGGGCAACACGTACACTTGTACCATTCATATCAAAACTCTTGGCATCCATGTCAATAAGTTCTTGAGTTGTCTTGCTGTCTAAGTTAGTACCAGCTTTCAACATTTCAAGACCATATGATTCGTAGTCGATACCAGCAGTTTCAGATAGGCTCTTCAAAGCAGCACGATCTTCGTCAGTAGTTGTAGGTGATTTCAATAGCAATGTATCTGAAATGATTGATGAAGCCATGATAGCAGCAATTTGGCCAGGAACTTCAACATCATCTTCAAGGTACATCTTCCAGATAATTGTACTTACACAACCAACTGGTTCAGCACGGTAATATAGTGGCAATTTAGTTTCAAAGTTAGCAATACGGTGGTGATCAACAACGTGTGTAACTTCAACATCATCGATGTCAGAAACACTTTGTTGTCTTTCATTGTGGTCAACAAGCATAACTTTTTTAACTTCACCATTGATAGCTGAGATGATACGTGGGTACTTAACGTTGAAGTGATCGTAAACGAACTTTGTTTCTAGGTTTGGTTCACCTAAAGCAACGGCTTCTGTGTTAAAACCTAATTGATTTTGTAGATATGAATAAGCAATAGCTGCTGAAACAGCATCTGTATCAGGATTCTTGTGTCCAAATACTAATTCTTTTTCCTTTGGCATGTGTACTATACCCCTTTATAAAATTTATCTAGAAGATTTAAGACGATCAATATAACTTACTTTATCTAAGAAGTTATCCCACTCACTCAAGAATTCCTCAATTCGTGGAATCTTCTCTTTGTCTTCCCGATATACAAATGATAAATCACTTGATATGGCTGGTTCAAGTGGTGTTTGATAAAGTTTAAACATTGATCGGTGCGCAATGCAAAAACTCAATGGTAGAACTGTATAAACGTCCTCTGACTCTTGTGCAAACTTCAAAAGTTGATAAGGTGATGAGAATCTAGCAACAACTTGGGGTGAATCAACCAGTGCATCCCTGAGTCGTTCTCGCAATAACTCTGAAAAATAATAAGTCTTCAGATAAGTGGCCCAAGGTTTACTAATAGCATCCTTGTAACAGACTGATTCTTTTCGACTAAATTTCTCGTTATTGTGAATCAACATAATATTATCACTGATGATCTTTTTAGACTTGTAAATTTTCCAACTCTTGATATTTTTATCAGGCAAATACATGATAGCCATATCAATTTGGTTATTTTGGATATTATCCCAGAGTTCTTTACGTGTCAAAAGGTTCAGATCAATCACAACATTAGGATTGATACGGTTATATTCAACAATGAAATCTTCAATTACGATTGATTCAGCCGTTGAAAGTAAGCCAATGCTGATTGTACCGCTCTTTTCTGAAGAAGCTTGTTGAATATGATCAGTCACATTATTGATCAAATCAAACATTTGATGTGTTGCCTTGAGTAGTGACGTTCCAGCATCAGTTAGATAGATTTTCTTACCAACACTGTAAAACAACGGTGCACCAACGACACGTTCGATTTTTTTAATCTGCTGTGTCAAAGCCGGCTGGGTAATACCCAATAATTGCGCCGTTTTCGTATAACTCATATTTTTAGTTAGTTCGTCAAAGTAATTTAAAGCTTTGGAGCTAAAGACCCTTCTTGATTTTTCGTCCAGCAATAAAAGAATCCTCCTAGGTATTTGTGAAGTAAAAAATAATATATTCAATAAGTTAATAATACTATATTAACTTAAACTATGCTGTTTATATCATTATTTTTCTTCAATTTCTTTCACAAATCTCACTGGATTACCATCAGTTGCTGGGTCCATGATAAAGGATCCGTTAGAATAGCGATCTGTACTCTGATGACTTGCTCGATCAATCTCAATTTCTTTATTTGTATCGGTAATAATTGAAATATCCATTTCGTTTGAAATATTAGTTACAAGCATGATGCGATGTGGCTGACGTTTCAACTCACGTAACGTCAAGACACCACGACGAGCACGACTTGTAACAGGAATTTCTGATAATTTCATTTGTTTATATGAACCACGTTGCGTTAAAACAGCAATCTTGTCATTTTCATCTGTTGCCATAAAGTAACCAGCAATTTCATCGTCATCTTTGAGACTGACAAATTTAACACCAATGGCTTTACCACTGACAACTGGTACTTCTGTGATTGGAAAGGCTGAGGCATATGAATGTTTTGTAAAGACATAAATCAAGTTGCTTGCGTCCTTTGGAACATAATAAACATTCATTACTCGAGCATCAGCACTCTTTAACTTGCAATACTTCGAAGCACGAGACTTGTATGTCCGTCCTGGCAAAAGATCACTGAAAGCAACTTGTTTGATGTAATTCTCAGCTGTAGCAGCTAAGAAATTACCAGTCTCTTTCAAGTCCTTGAAGACAAAGGCTTTTAGAATTGACTCGTCAGCATCCAAACCAATCTCTTGGGATAAATGCGAACCCATATCTTTCCAACGACTATCTTCAATTTCAAAGATTTGGCGATAGATTAAATTACCTTTGTCAGTAAAGATAAACAGGTGATCCAATGTATTGACGTTTTGATCAATGATTGGATAATCTTCATCCTTTAGACCGTTATTATCGCCCGTAGATGCTTGATAAGAACGCAAGCTACTACGTTTAACATAACCATCATGACTGACGAGCAAACGAACATCTTCACTGGCAACCATGACACGAGTATCAACTTCAATTTCTTGAACCTTATCCTCAATCTTAGTCCGACGGTTATCGGCATAGTTGTCACGAACTTCTTTGATTTCTTTTTTAATAACTTTCATCAAAGTAGCGTGATCATCAATGATTTTGTTCAATGATGTGATTTGGCTTCTGAGGCCTTTATCTTCTTTTTGCAAATCAGTAACGTCAGTATTAGTTAAACGATAAAGCTGTAAGGAAACAATGGCTTCTGCTTGTTCTTCGGTAAATTGATATTCCTTTACCAAATTATTCTTGGCATCAGACTTGTTCTTACTACCACGGATAGTCTTAATCACTTTATCAAGAATTGACAAAGCCTTGATCAAACCTTCAACAATGTGCAAACGTTTCTTAGCTTTAGCCATATCAAATTGACTACGACGTAAGACGACGTCTTCTTGGTGTTTAATATATTCCTTCAGGATTTGAACTAAACCGACCTGTTGAGGACGCATGTCAGCAATGGCAACCATGTTAAAGTTGTAAGAAATCTGCAAATCGGTGTTTTTGAAGAGGTAATTTAGAATACCATTGGCGTCTACATCCCGCTTCAATTCAACAACAATCGACAATCCTTGACGGTCACTTTCATCACGAACTTCAGCGATACCATCAACACGCTTCAAGACACGCATTTCATCCATCTTTTTAACTAACAGTGCTTTATTAACTTCATAAGGGATTTCAGTAATCACGATTTGTGACTTGTGACCACGTAGCTCTTGAATATTGGTCTTAGATCTCAAGTAGACCTTTCCACGACCAGTACGGTAAGCATCCCTGATACCATCTTTACCCTGTAAGATACCACCAGTTGGAAAATCAGGACCCTTAACGATTTGCATGAGTTCTTCCAAAGTAACATCCGGCTTATCAATCATCTTGATTGTGGCATCAATGACTTCGCCTAAGTTATGTGGTGGAATCTCTGTCGCATAACCGGCAGAAATACCAGTTGCACCGTTAACTAATAAGTTAGGAAAACGTGCTGGTAAAACCTTTGGTTCCTTTTCGGTATCATCAAAATTCCATTCTTCATCAACAGTCTCTTTGTTGATATCACGTAACATTTCACCAGAAATCTTACTTAAACGTGCTTCGGTATAACGCATAGCAGCAGGTGGATCACCATCCATTGAACCGTTGTTACCGTGCATTTCAATTAAGGGATTACGTAACTTCCAGTCTTGCGACAAACGAACCATAGCTTCATAAATTGATGAATCACCATGGGGATGGAAATTACCCATGACGTTACCAACACCTTTGGCAGACTTTCTAAAGCCTTTGTCATAAGTATTGCCATCCAAAAACATTGAATACAAAATTCTTCGTTGAACCGGTTTTAAACCATCACGAATGTCTGGTAAAGCTCGCTCTTGAATAATTGATTTTGAATATCTCGCAAATCGATCTCCCATGATTTTTTCGAGCGAGATATCTTGAATTTTAGGAGAATTTTCAGTCACTATTTATCACCTATTCCTTATTCAATAAATCGTCAACGATTTTACTATCGATGGGGTCAGTCTCATCATCGACTTTTTCCAAAATATTGTCCCCTTCTTCGGTACCATTGAAACGAACATTATTTTCGATCCAGTCACGACGTGGCTTAACTTTATCACCCATCAATGTAGTTACTCGACGTTCAGCTAACGCTGCATCATCGATATTAACTCTGATCAAAATACGATTTTCTGGATCCATAGTTGTCTTCCATAATTGATCGGCATTCATTTCACCAAGACCTTTGAATCGTTGCAGGTCATATCCTTTACCCATTTGCTTAATTCCTGCTTGTAATTCATCAGGAGTCCAAGCGTACTTAATTTGAGTCTTAGCACCCTTACCTTTTTGAAGCTTGTAAAGTGGTGACAAGGCAATGTAAACATGTCCTGACTCAACTAATGGACGCATGTAGCGATAGAAGAAGGTCAACAACAAGATTTGGATATGTGAACCATCATCATCGGCATCAGTCATGATAATAACTTTGTCATAGTTACGGTCTTCAAGTTTAAAGTCCGCTCCTACACCAGCACCAATCGTATAGATCATCGTATTGATTTCTTCGTTCTTGTAAATATCTTCAAGTTTAGCTTTTTGAGTATTTAAAACCTTACCACGTAATGGCAAGATAGCTTGGAACTTTCGATCACGGCCTTGCTTAGCAGAACCACCGGCAGAATCACCCTCGACTAAGAATAGTTCATTCTTATCTGAGTTCTTTGATTGAGCAGGTGTCAACTTACCAGACAATAGACCATCAGTCTTCTTGTTCTTCTTACCACTACGAGTGCTCTCACGCGCTTTTCTAGCGGCATCTCGAGCTTCACGAGCCTTCAAAGCCTTTTTAACTAACATCTGAGCTTGCTCACCATTCTCTAGCAAGTAGAAACTCATTTGTTCGTAAACTAGTTGATCCACAGCAGAACGTGCTTGAGGAGTACCTAGCTTACCTTTAGTTTGACCTTCAAATTGAAGAATTTCTTCAGGAATACGCACGGAAATAATAGCTGAGAGCCCTTCACGGACATCACTACCCTCGAGGTTCTTACTATTTTCCTTCAATAAGCCAACTTTACGAGCATAGTCGTTGAAAGCTTTTGTTAAACCAGACTTCATTCCGGCTTCGTGCGTCCCACCATCAGCAGTACGAACATTATTAACGAAGGAGATAATATTTTCAGAATAACCATCGTTGTATTGACCGGAGAACTCGATTTCGATTTGGGAATTCTCACCTTCGATATAGAAGATGCCACCAAGTGTATCTTTGTCCTCGTTCAAATACTTAACGAATGATTGAATCCCATCTTCATAATGGAAAACATCCTGTTTCTCTTCTTCGCCACGTTTGTCAGTGATAGTGAACTTAACACCCTTGAGCAAGAATGCTGACTCACGCAAACGTTCGGCTAAGGTGTCATAATTAAACTTTGTTGTCTGAAAAATAGTCTTATCAGGCTTAAAGCTAATTGTTGTTCCGCTACCTTCTTTGGTAGTACCAGTCTTCTTCAAGGTTCCAACTGGGTGACCACCATTCTCAAAGCGTTCTTCATAAACTTTGCCGTCACGAACAACACGAACTGTCATCCACTCTGACAAAGCATTAACAACTGATGAACCTACACCGTGCAGACCACCAGACGTTTTGTAACTATTTTCTGAGAATTTACCACCAGCATGAAGTACTGTTAGGATAACTTCAATCGTTGGCTTACCAGAAGCATGCATCCCTGTTGGCATCCCACGTCCATGGTCAACTACCGTAATGCTGCTATCTTT
The DNA here is from genome assembly GCF_000831645.3 of Companilactobacillus heilongjiangensis. Lineage (NCBI taxonomy): Bacteria > Bacillati > Bacillota > Bacilli > Lactobacillales > Lactobacillaceae > Companilactobacillus > Companilactobacillus heilongjiangensis. The sequence continues at coordinate 1,218,195 of NZ_CP012559.1, read as the reverse complement.
GTTGATTGTGACATTGATCTCTTTACCAAATCCTGATAAAGCTTCATCGACCGCATTATCAACGATTTCATAGACAAGGTGATGTAATCCACGTGAATCAGTGGAACCAATGTACATACCAGGTCTTTTTCGTACAGCTTCTAATCCTTCAAGGATTTGAATTGACGAATCATCATAAGATGATTTTGGCATTTATATCATTCCTTTTCATTTACTACAAATCCGATATTCTAGTATTATAACACTATCAACGATATACGAATATACGTTCGTATTCAAGAGAAATCTTTTAATTTCAGGTAAAATAGTGGATAATGTCTAGGTTGGTATTTATAATTCTTGTTAAAACACCATAGAGTTACAATATACCAAAAAATAAAGCTGAGAGAGTGATTTTTTAATGAAACTTCTCATTTGTGTAATTTTAGCCTACCTAATTGGCTCATTTCCAACCGCTTATATAATAGCAAAAGTATTTTTCCACAAAAATATTTTTGAATACGGGAGTGGAAATGTCGGAACAACTAACGCTTACCGAGTTCTTGGTAAAGTCGCTGGAACAGTCGTTTTAGTGATCGATATCTTAAAAGGAACTCTGGGTGCATTAATGCCCGTCTTCTTTGGGCTAAATCGTCATCTAATTCTTTTCGTCGGAATCTGTGCCGTTATTGGACACTGTTACTCAATTTTCTTGAAATTCCGAGGTGGTAAAGCCGTTGCCACTAGTGCTGGTATCTTGCTCGCCTATAATCCCCTACTTTTCGTGATTTGCTTTATCGTTCTAGCTTCAATCGTTTATATCACAAGTATGGTCAGTGTAGCTAGTCTTACAACCGTTCTATTCTTTACGATTGCGACACTATTCTTACACGATTGGATCCTAACAGCTGTCGCTGCAATTGTTACTGTCATTATTTATTATCGTCATATTCCTAATATCAAGCGACTTTTGAAGGGTCAAGAAAACCTCGTCCCAATTGGATTACGGTACAAAAAGCAACAACGCGAAGCTCAAGAAAAAACTCATAAGTAATTTTTCTAGTTCATAATCGATTGATTATGGGCTTTTTTTTATCCACGCTGAATTGCACATAAAAAGCACATATCACAAGTTACATCAGATTTATTATTCACGAAAATGAACTATCAAAAAAAGTTCTCAAAAAAAGCTGAAATAAAATATAAAATAATCGTAAAAATTTGCTTATAAAAGTCATATCATTCTCTGTTACTGATAGAATAATAGTAAAGCGTTATCAATTCGGGGAGGGGGTCGATTATGGACTTTAACAATAATTTGCCTACAAGAGCGGAATTTCGCCGTTCTTTAAAACATAAAAAGAAACATTTTTATAAACGGTGGTGGTTTTGGACTATCATCGTAATTCTTTTACTAGCTGGTGGTGGCATCGGCGGGATGAAAATGACTAAAACTGGTCCATTCAGTCAAACTACTAAGGTTTCGAAGTCAAAGAAAACTACTAAAAAGAAAGTAGCCAAGAAGCCTGGCGTTACATTTGCCCAATACAGCGGTATTTTTCTCAACGAAACTAGTGGTACACCAATCAAAACTGTTCAACGATTACTTGGAAGGCCATCTTCGACATCCACTTCAACAGCCAATAATGCTAAAACTGAAGTCAATACTTGGAATAACATCGAAAATGGTGAACTTGGATCAAGTCTGAAAGTTACCTTTGCTAATGGTCATGCGATTGCTAAAGCCATCAGTGGTCTCAAAGCTGTTCGTTCTGAGAAATTAGGTCTGGATGCTTATAGTTCGGTTCAAAATGGTATGGAAGAAAGTACTGTCCTAACTAACGTCGGCAAGCCTAACGGTTATAGCGAGTCATTCAGTTCTGACAAGACATCTAAGAGCTTTACGTACTCTTCTGGTGTATCTGGTAGTACTGGAGCTAACTTCGTTGTTAACTTCACTAATGGAACTGTCAGCGGTAAGAGTCAGACAGGAATGAAATAATTCAAAAAAGAGTTGATGTCGTTATCAACTCTTTTTTTTACGCTCTTAAAAATGAATTAGTTGTTTAGGATATTTTAACGATCAATCCCATAAATACAATTATCATATGTCCACCGTAATATTACGGTCATATCGTTGCTATTATAATAAGCTGAAAGCAGTTCATTGAATTCTTCCATCTGCTGCTCATTAATATTTAGAACGCCTAACCCATTTCTAATCATATAATAATTTGCAAATAAAATAGCCGTTCTCTTATTACCATCCCAGAAATATTGCTTTCGCATCATTTTGTACATCAGTTCAATGATATTTTGAGTTTTGGACTCAGATTCATTGTGAGTATACATATTTATGTCACTGATTAATTCTTCCTCAGTCGGTATTTTGGGTTCATAATCAACCCCACTGATTTGAATATTCCCAGTTCTTATAGCTACAGAATCAATATCATCATCCCTAGCAACTATTCCATTTATTTTCCTCACCAAATTATTATCAAATTTGTCAGTTGAGTTAATAACGTACTCCCAACCACGTTTCAAATTAACAATTACACCTATTGCTTCAATACTCACCCCTGAGACGCCCATACCTTCAACAATTGTTTTTGTTTGCGGCAATGTCGTATTAATACCTTCGAATTTAGAATTTGAATGTATTAATGCCACAAGATTTTTCTTGACTACAAAAGTATTTTCTTTAACTGTTAAATTATATTTATCAGCAAGCTTCATCTTCAATGCCCTTCCGAATAATTATCTATTTGATTCCAGTATATAAAAAGTTCTAATCCTTTAGACCATCAACAAGCCTTTATAGTAATTCTATTACTGACACAATTAAATCTTTCATAACGTCGAAAACCATATCTATTCAAACGTTTTCTATAGGTATTTTAAGGTTTTACGTTAGACGAGTCTAGACCACTTCCTTTAAAATAAAGTTAACTTATTTGAGGAGGTCAATCGTGATACAACCATCGGTGCCAGAATCACAGATCATTGGAATTTTAAATAACCTGAGAATAGTTTTTGATCGTGAACGAACATTTCCCAACCTAATAAGTAAAGCTGAGAATGTGCTATTACCAGTCGATTTTGCATTGAATATTAATGGTTTCCTGGCAATTATCGAATACAACGGTTCGCAGCACTATAAAGCTAAAAACAGCAGTACAGGCGCCCATGAGGCTTTAAGGCGACTTAGTTCCAATGGTACTGCTCGTTTAGATTACTGTAATAAGAACAACATTCCACTTTTAATAATTCATTACAAAGATAAAGACAGGCTGGTTAAAATTGTTTCTGATTTTATTGAGGATGTTAAAAACTCCCTCCATGGAACCACCAAATCCTACACCGCCCATACAAAGGGATATTTTAAAAACATCCCCTACGGTACTTTTGAAGACTCCCCTACTGGACCAATCAAACCGATTCAAGTTCACAAAGATGATACTTTAGGCTATATCAGCTTAAGTAATGACGCCATAGTTTGGACTAAAAAAGAACTCAATACTTTATTAGCTCGTATCAGGTCTTATGAAAATAAAGTTAACCAATATAAGAGCATTACTGCGGACTTAGTATTGACTATTGATTCATTGCAGCACGAATTGAAGCAAAAAGATGCTGAATTAAGCGAACAAGCCAATTCTGTAGCAGCTGAGTCAAACTCGGCTGTTATTACTACGCCTGAGCCCAAAATAAAATTAAAGCTTGTTGAAGACTCTAAGCCTATTGAAATTGAGACTCAAAAATTCAACGGTAACTTTAGAAAAACTAGCTCAACAAGAGGTCCACTAACAAATGAAGCAAGAATATTTATAAAATCACTATCAGAGCATCATGATACAGTCACTGAAATTCAGAAGTACCTCAAAGATAATTATCACGAAAGCGTCTCATTACCAACATTAAAAAAATGTCTGCTTTGAAATAATCAAAATGATAGCTAAAAAAGCTCAACACCTTTAACGGATGTTGAGCTTTTTGATTAACTATTTGACGGAAATGCTGAAGTATGCCTCGAATTGTTCCTTAGGAGCCAATTTGTTAATAGCATATTTATTTTTAAGATTGTTATCTGAGTCAGTCTTATCTGCAAGTCCCCACCAAGGTTCGATACACATAAACTTACCATTCTCATCAGGATATGTTGACCACATACCGAAGAACTTAGCGTTACCAGTATCTAGTGTCAACTTGTGATCTGACTTGTCACTAGCAATTGTTACTTCTGCTGGTTCATTCAAACGGTAAACAACAGCATCATCAACAAAGTAGTCACGTGTCATTGGGAAGTTTTGATTTTCAACCTTTGTTTCGCCATTTAGGTTAACTAAGTGGTTGTCGATTGGAATATGAGTTCTTGTTTCGGCTGGATCAACAGTAACTTTATAATCTTCGAAGTTAAGACCTTTATCGAAAGGTACTTCGAATCCGGGATGTGCACCAATTGAGAAGTACATATCTTCTGATTCTTCCATACTGTCAACTAAATAAGAAATTTGAACAGTATCCTTAACTAGTTGATAAACAATTCTCAACTTGAAGTGATATGGATACTTAGCAAGACTAGCTTCACTAGTTGTCAAACTCAAAACTAATTTTGAATCTGTTTGTGAATCAAGAGCAAATTCTTGATCACGAGCAAAACCGTGTTGTGTCATCTTGTATTCTTTGTCGTCAACAAAGTAATGGTCATCCTTTAAACGTCCAACAATTGGGAATAATACAGGTGCATGGCGTCCCCAAACTTTTGGATCTGCTTGCCAGATAAATTCTGAATCTTCGTTATTCTTGATGCTGTTCATTTCAGCACCTAAAGAATTAACCTTTAATGTTAAGAAGTCGTTCTTCAATTGATAAACTGTCATGTTTTTCCCCCTAAAGAATATAACGTGAAAGATCTTGATCTGAAGCAATCTTACCAACTTGTTCGTGGACATATTCACGAGTAATGGTTATATCGCCCATTTGCATATCAGGTCCTTCATACAAAATATCTGCCAAGATTTTTTCCAAGACAGTAGAAAGACGTCTTGCACCGATATTCTGATTACTATTATTCAATTCAAAAGCAATTTTTGCAATCTCTTCGACAGATTCTTTAGTAAAAGTTAAATGTATTCCGTCCGCTCTTGTAAGCGCTACATATTGCTTTGTCAAAGCATTGTCTGGTTTTGTCAAAATTTGAATGAAATCGTCTTCAGTCAAGTCATTCAATTCAACACGGATTGGGAAACGTCCTTGAAGTTCAGCAATCAAATCGCTAGGTTTACTTTCGGCAAAAGCACCAGAAGCAATGAATAAAATGTGGTCTGTATCAACGGGACCATATTTAGTAGCAATTTGTGAACCTTCAACGATAGGCAAGATATCACGTTGCACACCTTCACGAGAAACTTCACCAGAATTACGTTTGTCGCCAGCAGCAATCTTATCAAACTCATCAATAAAGATAATTCCGTTATTTTGAGTTCTTTCAATAGCTTTTTGATAAATTTCATCATGGTCAACACGTTTTTGTGATTCTTGTTGAATCAACAATTCACGTGCTTCCTTAACTGGCAATGTTCTAGTAATGGTCTTCTTAGGTACCAAAGAATCCATCATGCCTGACATGTCGATACCCATTTGACCCATTTGGTCGCCCATGGCACCAACTTTTTTAGACTCTTCAACTTTGATAGTTACTTCTTCATTTTCAAGCAAACCTTTATCAAGTTGTTCTTTAACTGACAAACGTTGATCACGTACTTCATCAGTTACATCAGCATTAGCATCAGGATCTTCATCCACTGTATCGCCAGCGTTATTGAAGATATTACCTAAACCTTGACCACCATTTTGCATGTTGTTGAGCATGCTCATGAAGTCGTTGTTATTATTTTGACGTTGTTCTTTTTTAACACCAGGAGCGAGCAACTTGACCAATTTCTTGTCAACATCGCGACGAACTTCAGGTCTGATTTCGTCGAATTTTTCTTTTTCGACCATTGTTACTGCAACGCTAACCAAGTCACGAACCATTGATTCAACGTCACGACCGACATAACCAACTTCAGTAAACTTAGTTGCTTCAACCTTTACAAAAGGTGCGTTGACAATTTTTGCCAAACGACGAGCAATTTCAGTTTTACCAACACCAGTAGGTCCAATCATCATCAAATTCTTTGGTGTGATTTCAGCTTGCAATTTTGCAGGTACTTGCATCCGACGGTAACGGTTGTATAAAGCAATCGCTACGGCTTTCTTAGCATCGGTTTGACCAATAATATAATCATCTAGTTTAGCAACAATTTCTTTTGGGGTTAATGTGTCCATTTATTACTAATCTCCACTCTAAAATTTATCGGAAATAATATTTTCGTTTGTAAAAATATCAATACTTGATGCAATCTTAATTGCTTCTACAGCAATTTGTTGGGCGTCCATATCTTTTGCATGACGTTGCATAGCAATCGCAGCAGCTTGCGCAAAGTTACCACCAGAACCAATTGAAACAACATCTTCGTCAGGTTCGATAACTTCACCGCTACCAGAGATAAGTAACAAATTATCCTTATCCATTGCAATCAACATTGCTTCGAGTTTTTGTAAGGTTGGATCCTTACGCCAATCTTGAGCTAATTCAACTGCAGCACGTTTCAAATTACCTGAATATGCTTTAAGTTTCTTTTCTAGCCAATCTTGAAGTGTAATTGCGTCAGCAACACCACCAGCAAAACCAATAACGACTTTATCGTCAAAGATACGTCTTACTTTGTGAGCTGAGCCCTTCATAATATATTTTTCACCTAATGTAACTTGACCATCACCGGCAATCGCAGTGTGACCGTCATGTTTAACAGCAACTATTGTAGTCATTGATTTACCTTCCTCTTATCTTGGAAAATATTTTTTATAATCATTTTGTAAATGTTCCATTGTCACATGAGTGTATATCTGCGTGGTTGAAAGGCTGGAGTGTCCCAGTAACTCTTGAACCGTCCGCAAATCAGCACCATGATCAAGCATGTGTGTGGCAAATGTATGACGTATCATATGCGGATGTATATCGGATGTCAAGCTAGTTTTCTTGATTATCTGATCCAAAATATATTCGATTCCACGACTAGTCAAATTTTTACCACGACTATTTACAAAAACGTACTCGTGATCTTGATGGTTTTTAAGCATCAACGTCTTTCTACCTTGATCAAAATAAGTCTCTAATGCACTCTTAGCATAGCTTCCAAAGGGCACATAGCGGTCCTTGTCGCCTTTACCATGAATTAAAACTATTTCATTAGAAAAATCCAGTTGATCTATTAATAGATTAGCACACTCACTCACTCGCATGCCAGTGGCATAGAGCAATTCTAATAATGCTGAATTTCTTTGGGAAAGTGGGTCATTCCCTTTGACTGCTTCGAACAGTTGCGTCATCTCTTTTTCGTAAAAGAAATGGGGCAATTTACGGCCTTTGTGACGCAATTGTACTAAATCAAAGGGATTTGCCTTGATGAATTTATTTTTGACTAAGAAGTTGTAAAAGGACCGCAATGCGGAGATTCTACGGGCAATTGTTTCATCCGCATAGTTTTTTTCATCTAAATATGTCAAATATGTATCGACATCGATACGCGTCACCTTAGTGAATCCATGGAATCCACCATTTTGGTTTAAAAAAGAAACAAAATTATCTATATCTTCTAAATAAGATTTTTTTGTTTCTTCCGAGTAGCGATGATTAATCATTAAATTATCAACAAATTTATCGATTAATTTTTTTTCTTTCATTACTTTTGAATATCCTCTTCATAATCTCCGTTTGGACAAATTACTTGACGACCACCCTTAACCTTCTTTTCAACAAGGTAGTGGCCATCTTTAGGACAATCACGACCGATTGGTTTATCCCATGAAACGAAGTCACAGTCAGGATATCTTGAACAACCATAGAAAATACGATTCTTCTTTGATTTTCTTTCAATAACTTGGCCTTTCTTACATTTAGGACAAACAACACCGATTTCTTTAACGATTGGCTTAGTATTACGACAATCTGGGAAACGTGAACAAGCGTAGAACTTACCGTAACGACCCATTTTGATAACCATTGGTGCACCACAGATATCACAATCCATGCCGGCTGGTTCATCTTTGATTTGGACCTTTTCGATTTTATCTTCAGCTGATTCAAGTTCTTTAGCAAAAGGCTTGTAATAGTGGTCAACAACCTTGACCCAATCCTCTTTGCCTTCTTCAATCTCATCGAGTTCATCTTCCAAATGAGCAGTAAAGTCGATATTAACGATATCTGGGAAATAATCTTGAATTAAATTATCAACTATTTCACCTAATTCAGTTGGTTCAAAACTCTTACCATTCAATTTAACATAGTAACGACGTTGAATCGTATCAATTGTTGGTGCATAAGTTGATGGACGACCAACACCATTTTCTTCCAAAGCCTTAACAAGTGATGCTTCAGTAAATCTTGCAGGTGGTTGAGTAAAATGTTGTGCTGGATCGTTCTTTTGTAATTTAGCACTGTCGCCTTCGTTTAATTCAGGAAGAATATTATCCTTCTTAGAAGTATCAGATGTGCTTTGGTAAACCTTGCGGTAACCTTCAAACTTAATTTTTGAACCGTTAGCTCTAAACATTACGCCATTTTGTGACAAGTCAACTGTCATTGTATCGAAAACAGCTGGTGTCATTTGGCTGGCAACGAATCTTGACCAGATCAAGCTGTAAAGCCTGAATTGGTCTCGGCTAAGAATTTCTTTTAGTGAAGCTGGTGTACGGAATACTGAAGATGGACGGATAGCTTCATGGGCATCTTGTGCACCTTCTTGGTTCTTATCCTTACGTTCTTTGACGATTGCGAAAGGTTCACCGTATTCTTCATGAATAAACTTAGAAGCTTCTGCTTCAGCGACTTTTGAAATACGCTTGGAATCAGTACGCATATAAGTAATTAAACCAACAGTACCTTCCTTACGTCCCAAGTTGATTCCTTCATATAGTTGTTGAGCAATCATCATGGTCTTACGAGTCTTGAAGTTTAAACGTTTGTTAGCTTCCTGTTGCAACGAACTAGTTGTAAATGGAGCAGCTGGCATACGTTTACGTTCTTTTTTAGTAACTTTATCAATATTGAAATCTTTTTTCTTATCGATTTTACCCAATACTTCTTGTACTTGAGCATTATCTTTTAATTCAGCCTTTTTACCGTTTAATCCGTAAAAGTTAGCTTTGAATTTATCTTTATCATGTTTGAAAACTGATTCAATAGTCCAGTACTCTTCAGGAATAAACTTCTTGATGTCATTTTCACGTTCAATCACTAATTTCAAAGCGATTGATTGAACACGACCGGCACTGAGGCCTTTCTTAACTTTAGCCCAAAGGATTGGGGAAATTGAGTAACCTACCAAACGATCTAAAACACGACGTGCTTGTTGAGCATCAACGAGGTTCATATCGATTGAACGAGGTGATTTAAAAGCTTGTTTAACGGTGTCTTTAGTAATTTCGTTAAAGACAACACGGTTCTTTCCGTCATCTTCCAAACCTAGTAAATGTGAGACATGCCAGGCAATGGCTTCCCCTTCACGATCCGGATCGGCTGCCAGATAAACACGTTTGGCTTTTTTTGCTTCTTTTTTGAGATCTTTTATAACTGGACCTTTACCACGAATAGAAATATATTTTGGTTCGTAGTCATGTTCGATGTCGACACCCATCTGACTCTTAGGTAAATCACGAACGTGACCCAAACTGGCAACTACGTGATAATTACGTCCCAAATATTTTTCGATAGTTTTTGCTTTTGAAGGTGATTCAACAATCACCAAATTCTTTTGCTTAGTTGATGGCACGTAAAGGTGCTCCTTTCAAATGGATCAAGTAAAACTGTCAATATATTAATCACAGATTTTAATTTTGTCAATTCAAAGGATAATTTACTTCTTCAAAATGACGCCTTGATTTTATAAATTATTAAAGTTGATTAAAGGTGTGGCTCCTTCTTCAATTAACCGGTTACAACCAACAGACAACGATCTATCGATTGGACCAGGAATCGCCAGAACCTCACGATTATTTTCCAAAGCTAGACTAGCGGTAATTAAAGAACCACTTCTTTTTCTAGCCTCGGTAATGATAACTTTCTGACTCAAGCCAGCAATGATCCGATTTCTTTGGGGGAAATGGAATCGATCTGCTGGCATTTTAGGTGGATATTCACTGATTACCAAACCATTATTCATAATTTGCTGCTGTAAATCAAGATTTTCTGGAGGATAAACCAAATCCAGACCACAGCCAGTGACAGCGATTGTCTGTCCGTGATTCTTAAGCGTATGTTGATGTGCCCAAGAATCCACGCCTCTTGCTAAACCGCTCACAATAGTATAACGATTTACTAAACGTGGGACAAGCCCGCCAATGCAACGAAAACTGTAATCTGTCGCTTTGCGTGCACCAACGATGGCAATACAATCAGTTTTAAGTAAAGCAATCTTTCCTGAAAAAAACAAGAGCGCAGGTGGATTATAAATAGTTCTTAATAGTTGCGGATACTCGTCATCCAGATAATTAATTGCTGGCGGTAAAACTTCTGGAGAACGTTCTAATAATAGTAGAAACTGGTTAAATTTGCCACGATCCCAAATATTTTCCAAAAATTCATATGCCTCAGATTCTAGATTAGCACTATTTATTGAAATTTTTATAATATTTAGCATTATCTGATTGGACATCATGCCAGTCATTCTGCATCTGATTAAGAATTCTGTCAATTTTGTCATAAGAAAAACATCACTCCCTCAGAATAAAATTACGGAAGTGATGCTCATTTTAATACAACTTATGAATATTTTTTACGGGCGCAAAACTCAAGCGATGAATCTTAGTTCTACCGACGGTATCCAAGGCTTTTAAATGCTCTTTGGTACCATAACCGTCGTTTCGCTCGAAACCAAATTCAGGATAAATATGGCTGTACATAGTCATCAAACGATCTCTGGCCACTTTGGCAACGATACTTGCTGCACCGATACTCAAGGATTTAGCATCGCCTTTGATCAATTTGGTCTGTGGAATATCAACTGGTATAGTCATCGCATCGACTAAAATATGATCTGGTTCGAGATACAAATTATTGATGGAATCAGCCATTGTCAATTCTGTCGCATGATAAATATTTTGGGTATCGATCAAATGTGGACTACCGACACCAATACTAATATCAATCGCTTGATCACAAATCTGCCTATAAAGTTCATCTCGCTTGGTACTAGATAACTTTTTTGAATCGTCAACTTCATAAAGCGTATTATCGGACGGCAAAATAACCGCTGCTGTGACAACTGGTCCAGCTAACGGTCCTCTACCAACTTCATCAACACCAGCAACGACTGCTCCATTGTCCCAATAAGGCTTTTCTAGAAACTCTTTTTGGTGAAAACGAGTAATCAATTCCTGACGTTTAGTCTGTCCCTTATAATATTGCTCTAATAAATTTTTAACGCCACTGCGTGAATCTTCAGACAATTCAGCCAATAATTCTTTATCAACCTCGTTATCAGCTAGTATTTCTTTAACAGCTTTGACAGTGTACTTATTCTTCATAAAACTCCCCAGGGATGTCAAATGTCAAACGACCTAATTTCAACTTACGTACATCTTCAATAATACGACGTGATGTACGGTCGTAATCTTCCTTATAACCAAACTTTTTAGTAAGGTCCATCAATAGCTGTGGAGTCGTATGATTGAAAACATCAGCATTAGTTAGACCATAGGCTTCCTGTAATTGGTCCATATAGTGGGTCTCAAGGAAATTCAAGGCATAGATGGCAACATCATCAGGTGCATAGATTTTATCCTTGATAGCGCCGGATAAAGCCAATTTCATACCAACTTTGGGATCATCAATCTTTGGCCAAAGAATACCTGGTGTATCCAATAAATCGATACCGATACTAGTCTTCAACCAATTCTGGTTCTTAGTGACACCAGGTTTATTACCGGTAACAGCAACATTTTTACCAACAAGTCGATTCAAAATGGTAGATTTACCAACATTAGGAATTCCGATACACATAGCTTTAATCTGATAGTTTTTGACACCATTTTTTTCGTAACGTTCAATTTTATCTGACAATTCAGATCTAATCAAACTCTTAATTTGACCTAAACCTTTGTTGTGCTTGGCATCAAGCTCAATTGAGTTAGTACCTTCTTGTTGAAAGTTGAGTTTCCAATCTTTCGTAACCTTAGGGTCGGCCAAATCAGATTTATTTAAAATAATGATGTGTTTCTTTTGATCAATAATATTTTCCAAAACTGGGTTTCTTGATGAGAAAGGCAATCTCGCATCAACAATTTCCAATACAATATCGACTAATTTCAATCGATCTTGTACTTGATTTTTTGCCTTGTTCATATGTCCGGGATACCATTGTAGTGCCATTACCATCACCTATTTCTGTCAATTTATTTTTTATCTGTTTCTTGATACTTTTGAAATGCTTCGTCAAAAATTGTCATGCTAGGCAAGTACCCAGCATTCAACTCTAAATATTCTGATAACTTTTGATAATTTTGCTCTTGCTTGGGGAAAGAAGTATCGCGAAAAGCATTCATCGCAAATTCTGCTTCTGGTTCGACACTATCCGCATTGCGAAGAGTCATTAAAAACTCATAAAAACTGCGTCTCATATGTACTCCTTCCTACTGGTTATTCGTAATTTTACTATTCATTACTTCAAAGGACAATTTGTTATTTTTCAAATCGATCTTTTTAGCACGAATACCGTAGCCATCTTTAGTAGTGAATTTAGTAAACTTCAAAAGAATTGTCTTCTGTTTACCATCGATGCTGACCCATTCAGGAGTCTTAAAGCTATTCTTAATATAATTCATTACAAAGGAAATTGGCAATGATAAATCACCAATCTTCATTTCTTTTGCTTTCAAAAGCACATCACCATTAGTCTTGGCATATGGATGCATCAAAATTGTAAAGTGAATCTTGGCACCTAAAAAGGCAATTGCACCAGTCAATTCAGCGTCTTTTTTCAAAATCAATTGATAGTCAGTTTTACCATCGTTTAGAGTGTTCTTGAGATAATATTGAGCCATCTTATTGGCTTCTTGCTTGTTCATGTCAACCGTAAAGACACGTTCATTTTGATCCGGAATGGTTGTAGAAACTTGATAATTGTCTTTTGAAGAACTCAAAACTTTCGTACCCATGTATCCTAAACCAACGACAATAATTGCTACTAAAGCGATAAACGCATATTTCCAATAATTTCTTTTCATGATTACTTGTAAAGCCACTCCTTTGTAGTCCCGTTTACTTTCTCAAAGACTTTGTCTGTCATCATATCATAACCGGTCCCATTTGGATGAAAGTGGTCCTTCGTGTATAGATATGGATTGCTGCCAGTTTTCTTAATTTTCTTAGTAATACCTTTTGGTTGATACAAATTATTAATATCTACAAAATAGGTGTCATTAAATGTGCTGGCAACTTTAGCTGAAGCATTGTTCCAGTTGATGAATGCTGTCTTGGCATTTTTAACATTACTTAAATAAATACTGAAGGGATTGTAAATACCAATCAGATAAATCGGTGCATCATCATTATAAGCTCTAATATCAGTCAACAACTGCTTGAGGCGCTTGTCGAATTGAACTTGTTCATCAGCAATATCTCCAGCTGTAAGATCCAATCCTTTACGCTGCAACAAGTGCATAAAGTCATTACCACCAACGGTCACTGTAATAATATCTGCTTTAGGCAAGTCTTGGTGCATTTTCTTGTCTGACTTGATACGCGCCATAATTTGCTGACTAGTATCACCAGAAACACCATAATTATGTGATTCTGCTTTAACCTTATATTTCTTTTGAACCCGCTTGGTTAAACGAGTTACATACCCGCCACCAACAGATTTAGAGTCACCAACACCTTGAGTCAACGAGTCCCCAACGGCGACAATGCTGATATTAGTCTTCTTGGGAATAACTTTTTTCTTAGGTTTTGTTTTTTTAACTGTCTTTGTTTCAGTAATTTGTTGTTGATTATGATTGACAAAATAGTATGTCCCACCACCAACAGCGATTAATAAAGCAATTAATATTATGATCCAAATACTTTTTTTCTTCATTTATAATCCATCTTTCAAAAAAAAGCTGATGCAATCATCAGCTTTACTCTGTATAAAATTCAATTGCGAAGGCACCTGAACCGGCATGTGTTGCAATTACCGGACTTGTTACACGAATTAATAATGGTACATTCGGTACAATTTCAGCCAACTTCTCTTTGAGTTCGTTCACATAATCCATTTTATCAACGTATGAAATACCAATTGCCTTGATATTTTCTAAGCTCTTGATTTCTTCCATGACATTATTCATATATTTCTCAATCGTCTTACGGCCACGGCCACGTTTAGCAATATCCAAACTATTGTTTTTTACAATTAAAACTAAGTTGATATTTAAAAGCGTTGAAAGAGTTCCAGCAAAACGGCTCAAACGTCCACCACGCAAAATATTTTCAATACTTGTTACACCCATGTATAGGTATGTGTGATCGCGTACTTTTTGAATGGCAGCCTTAATTTCCTCAGCTGATTTGCCCTCTTGAGCCATCTTAGCAGCCTTGAGAACTTGGAAACCTTGAGCACGGTCAGTAAATTCAGTATCGATAACTTCCACATTACGGTCAGTCATGTCAGCCACCTGACGAGCAGCATTAATAGTACCACTAATCGATGGTGTCATAATCAAAGCTAAGATATCCGTATAGTCTTCTGGAACGTCATCAATAACCTTCATAAAAGTACCAATCGATGGTTGAGATGTCTTAGGTAGATCTTTTGAAGAATCCATTTCCTCAACGAATTTTTCTCTAGTAATGTCTACGCCATCAGTGTAAGTCTTATCGTCAATACTGATTGTTAAAGGAACGATGCCAATATCATATTTTTCTATTTCTTCTGGTGTTAATTGTACCGATGAATCGGCAAGGATTTTTACTTTACTCATTTTATCCCTCTTTCATAGGGTCTTAATTCTTAATTGTTTCAATTATAACAAACTTATTCTGGGTAAATTACAAATTATTAACTATTTTCATGAATTACTATAATTATTTTCAGGTAACTATTACATGACATATGGTAAAACTTGCTAAATATGCCGCTTCCGGTTGGCTGTGATTTTCGCCTGCTGTGGGACCGGTTCGAGCCAAGGTCTCGAACCTCGCTTTTGAGCCGAAAATTGCGTCTCAAAAGACGTCCGTAATATAAGGACTTGCGTCCTTATATTACTTTCACTGCTGGTGAAATCACAGCCAACCGGAAGCTAGGGTTTCTTTACTAACGAATTAATCGTTATATTTTTAATTACCAATAATATGACTAGAATAATAAATAAGATAAATATCAATCATATAAATAAACCAAAATTTTAGTCTAATAATACCTCAATTTATTACCAACAAACTAGCCGTAGGTTTCCAGTAATTGAAGTCCAGCAGTGAAAGTGGTGTTGGGGCTTTAGCCCTTACACCACTGGACGCTTTGGAGACTTGACGAACTGTGGCAAGGCTTCAAAGCGAGGGTCGAGACCGCTCTTTGGCTCGAGCCGTTCCGCACAGCAGACTTCAATTACTGGAAACCGGAGGCGGCAAACCCAACAATTATTAATTATACAATATTTTCATTTCCTGAAAAGTATATAATAATACGCAGATGTTAGTTTAAAAACCATTACAAATATTTCATAGTCTAAAACTACTCGACCACTCTTATATTCACCTAAAAACGATTAATTAGTCGGAAGAGCTGGGAAATATTTGTGTGCCGTGGTAGTGGTATAAGTACGGGAGGAATCTCCCATACTTATACCACCGGACGTGTTTGGAGCCTTGACGAACTTTGTCAAGGCTTCAAACCGAGGTTCGAGACCGCTCTTTGGCTCGGACCGTTCCGCACAGCTTGAGAATGTTTCCCAGCTCTGTAGACGGGATATTTAACTAACACCACAGTAATAATCAATGAAACTAGTTAAAACAATTGGAGCTTTGAAAATGTCAAAAAAACGTAACTTCTCAAGAGCCTATTTGATCACTGACCAAGTGTTCAGTGCTGTAACTCATGGAATCGGCATCATTTTAGCGATAATCGGATCAGTATTTCTACTGATTAAAGGCTTTCATCAAGGTAATCCGCTCAATATTACGGCTTACTTTATATATGCGTTCACGCTGTTCTTCTTATATTTGAGTTCAACACTCTTCCATAGCTTGTATTTCACGCGAGCTAAAGGTGTCTTTCAAATTTTTGATCACAGTTCAATCTTTTTAATGATTGCTGGAACGTACACACCGTACTGCCTGATTGCTCTACATTCAGCTTTTGGTTACAGTATTCTCGCTTTCATCTGGCTACTAGCAATTGGCGGCATCCTTTACAAGATATTCAATGTTGGACGTTTCAAATACTTTGAAACCCTCTTGTACGTCTTGATGGGTTGGGCCATTATTATTGCTATGAAACCACTGTATCAAGCAATTGGTGCTACTGGTATTTGGCTATTAGTTGCCGGTGGTATAGCTTTTACATTGGGTGCATGTCTGTACTTGATGAAAAATCTCAGATACATTCACGTCATCTGGCACATTTTCGTTATGATTGGTACAGCCTTAATGTACTTCTCAGTTTATCTTTATGTTATTTAAATTCTGTCATAAGTCTCGAAGGTATATGGATAAATATTCTTATCGTCCATAACGCCTTCTTTTTTTTCGGTTAATTTAAACTTATTGTAATCAAGTTCCACCATTTTGGTATCGCCTGTAAACTCATAATCAATCTTGGTTAGATACAATCGGTCTACATCGTCCGCAAACAACTTAAAAATACCTTCGCCACCGATGACCATTACTTCTTCATATGCCTTGACATACTGCGATAATTGGTTCTTATCCGTCAACAAAACAACCGAATCAGGTACTTGATAGTCAGGATTGCGTGAAATAACGATGTTTAAACGATTTGGCAACGGACCATTGGGGAAACTTTCAAAAGTCTTCCGTCCCATTACGATGGGATGTCCTGTGGTAACGTCTTTAAAACGCTTCATATCATTGGGTAGTTTCCAAGGCAAATGCCCATTGCTACCGATAATGTGATTTTTATCTTCAGCCCAAACAAAACTTATCATTTCATTCTCCCTAAACGGCAACGGGTGCTTTGATAGCAGGTTGCGGATTGTAGTCAGTTACACGAATATCTTTAGCATCAATGTCAAAAATGCTCTTGTCACTGTCGATCTCAAGTTGGGGACCAGTTACAGGTGTCCGATTCAACTGTGTCTTAACTTGCTCAATATGGTTGGAGTAAATATGAGCATCGCCCAATGTATGAACGAATTCACCCACTTCAAGGCCAGTCTCACGTGCAATCAAATGTGTCAGCAAGGCATAACTAGCAATGTTAAATGGAACACCTAAGAACAAGTCGCCACTTCTTTGATACAACTGACAAGATAATTTGCCATCGTTAACATAGAATTGAAACAACGTGTGACATGGTGGCAAAGCCATGGTTGGCACATCTTCTGGATTCCAAGCACTGACGATTAGACGTCTTGAATCAGGTGTTTTTTTGATCTGTTCGATAACATTCTTGATCTGATCAATCACGCCGCCATCACGTTTTTGCCAATGACGCCACTGTGCACCGTAAACATCCCCTAAATTACCGAATTTTTCAGCAAATTCAGGATCATTTAAAATACTGTCATCAAACTTATTTTTCTCAACTTTATATGCTTGGGCAAATTCATCATCAATCAAACTACGACGACCAAAGTCAGTCATATCAGGGCCTTGATAGTCGGTACTTTCGATGTAATTTTTAAAAGCCCACTCATCCCAAATATGATTGTTGTGTTCCAACAAATATTTGATATTAGTATCGCCATGCAAAAACCATAACAACTCACTCTTAATTAGACCAAAAGGAATCTTCTTAGTCGTCAACAGTGGGAATGACTCTTGCAAGTCAAAGCGCATTTGATAACCAAAAGTACTAATAGTACCAGTTCCGGTCCGATCACTCTTTTTGTGACCGTGTTCCAAAACATATTTCAATAAATCTAAATATTGTTGTTCGTTATGCATGATCATTCTCCTAAATAAATTGACCTAAATATTCCCAACGATCCATCAACTTATCAGACTCAGCAGTCTTTTCGTCAAGTTCTCTTTGGAAATCCATCAGTTTTTCATAATCATTCGATGAATCATTCAATTGTTGCTTTAGTTCGGCCATTTCATCGTCAAGTTTCTCAATTTTTGGCTCGAGCTTATCAAATTCTATCTGTTCCGCGTAAGTTAATTTCTTCTTTGGTTCAGATTTTTGTGTATCTTCAGCACGTTGTTTTACTTCTTCATGCTTTTGAGCTTTATCTTCATGATGCTTAGCTTGTTTAGCTTCAGTTTCCTTTTGCAAATAGCCTGAGTAAGAATCATAACTTTCTTGAATCTCACCTTGACCTTCAAAAATCAACAATTTGCCAGCAACTTTATCCAAGAAATAACGGTCATGAGAAACGGCCAAAACAGTTCCCTTGAAACTTTCGAGATAATTTTCCAAAATTGTCAAAGTCTCGATATCCAAGTTGTTAGTCGGCTCATCAAGTAATAAGACATTTGGTTGATCCATCAAAATAGCTAGTAGGTATAAACGACGTTTCTCACCACCAGATAATTCTCTGATAAAGGCACCTTGCATTTGGTGGTCAAACTTAAATGTATCGAGCATTTGTGAAGCTGACATGTGTGATCCATCATTATTTTGAACACCTTGACCAATTGATTCCAAGTAACGAATAACACGTTTTTCCGGATCCATATCACGTGTGTGTTGCGTGTAATAACCAATTTTAACTGTTTGACCAGTTTTGATTTCACCAGAATCAAGTGGAATTTGTTGCACAATCGTATTCAAAAAGGTTGTCTTACCAGAACCATTGGCACCAGTAATACCGATACGATCTCCACGAGAAACTAAGTAATTGAAATCATTTAGGATAACATGTTTATCAAATTTAAGACTGGCATGTTTGATATCGAAAACATCGTTACCAAGACGTTGTTGGGCAATGTCGATTGACATTTCTTTTTGAACATCCGGCTTATCTTGTAAGTCTTCCTTCAAATCAGTAAAACGGTCTTTTCTGGCTTGTTGCTTAGTTCCACGAGCTTTAACACCAGCACGCATCCAGTTCAACTCTTGCTTATACAATTGTGTCTTATGGTGTTGTACCGAAGCATAAATCTCTTCATTATCAGCTTTTTGTTGCAAATATTTCTCATAGTTACCGTCATATTCAGTAACATTACGATTTTCCAATTCAAAAATTCTAGTTGCAACCTCATTCAAGAAATAACGATCATGGGTTACGAATAAGACTGAACCCTTATACTTACTTAGATAACTTTGCAACCAATCGATAGCTTCGTAATCCAGGTGGTTGGTTGGCTCGTCCAAAATCAAGAGGTCAGCTTCAGAAATCAGCGTTTCTGCCAAAGCAACACGACGTTGTTGACCACCAGATAATTCGCCAATTTTCTTCTCTAACTCAGTAATACCTAGTTTGTTCAAAATTGACTTAACATCTGACTCCATTTGCCAAGCTTCGGCAGCGTTCATTTTCTCTTGTAACTTAAAGAATTCTTTTTGAATCTTCTCGTCAGTTGAATTCATATTGAATTGAGCCAGTGAATTTTCGTATTGACGAATCAATTGAAATTTTTCACCGCTACCGTTAAAGACAGCATCAATAACTGTTGATTTTTCGTCCAAGTCAGGCTGCTGCTTTAGATATGAAATTTTAAAATCCTTGGGCTTTTCCATATCAATCGTATTGAGGTCGCTGTTATTGACAATCCCATCAAGCAAAGTTGTCTTACCAGTTCCGTTCAAACCAAGCAAACCGATACGGTCGCCTTCATTAATTGTAAAAGTTACGTCGGTGAAAAGCGTTCTGTCACCGAATGATTTTGATGCATTTGAGATGTTTAAGGTTTTCAATTATTTCACCACGTATAAATAAAAAATTCCTCTACCCATGTAGATAGAGGTATGTCTTCTCTTTCTTACTTATTATCACATTCTATTAGTATTCTTTCAACTGGTTGAGTGCGTAATACAACTGCTGTTGACCACCGAATCTAACTAATATTCGGTCACGTTTTTTATCAAAGTAGACGACTACTCCAATTTGCTTTTTCATTGCGTCACTTTCGTCGATAACAGTGACCATGGTACCGATTTTTAAATTTCCCATATTTTTCCCCTCGCTCAAGAAAATACGGGACTTAGTTAAGATTAATTAACTAATATCCCGTATTTTAATAATTAAAGATCTTCTTTGTAAATGTCATAAACAGTATTTTCTGGATCAATTGAAATGTAAAGCTCACCATTCTTGCTTGAAATTGCTGAAGATTGATAAGCGTTATCCAATCCTTCAACATCCTTTTGTTTGAATGGGAAGTAAATTTCCATTGGTTCCTTGTCTTGGTCATCTTCGAAAACAATATCGCATTTTTCGATATCTTGATATTTAATAACACGATTGAACATACCATCGGCCATAGCTGCTGTTGAAACATCTGTGTCCTTGATATAGTCAGCATCTGGTAAAATTTCAATTCTGAAACGTTTGCATGGGTGAATCTCTTGCATACGTCCACCATGGATACGTCCATAACTGGTTGTAACACGAGCAATCCAAATATCTCTCATTTCACTGTGGCTAACTGTCCAAGTATCATCATTTCTAAAGTAAAATTTAAGTTCTTTAAAAACATGTTTAGTCATATTATCACCCTTTCAAGTCCTAAAATACTTACTGTTTTCATGATACCACAGCATTATTGATTACTTAACAAATAATGCCTTAAATCATCGAAATTATTGGAAACGTTTCCTTCCACGACAGCACGCTCAATTTGGGACATTGACTTACCGATAATTGGACCCGGTTTGACACCCAAGATTTCACAGATATCCTTGCCAGTAAGTGCTAAATCATGACTGTTTTTTATCGAGATATTATCTACTTGTTTTTGCAAGTCTGTATAATCAAATTCAATCAAAAACATTTGGCATAACTGAACGGTTCTTGGCAAATTATCAATGCCCAATTTATATATATTCCACAAATCATAATCTTGATTTTCAAACAGATGCAATAAATTCAAAGTATTGAGACTAGCCTCACGAGTTTTATTGGAAACTTTCCAATCACGCAATAATCTGTTGAACTCTTGATGGTTCAAACTTAAAACATAACCGATTGCACTCCAAGCAGCATCTTCGTCACTAAATGTTTGATCATGAACATCAAGCAACTCTTCTAATTCCATCTTTTTACCTTTGAAATCAGGACAATACTCGCTCAATCCAAGCTCCAGAAAATCCGAAAAACCATTTTGCCAAGACTCACTGAGCATTAATTTAACGAATTCTTCACGAATACGCTCCACAGCAATTTTCTCTAACAGTGGTGCATTGTCAGAAATTGCCTGAGCTGTATTCTTCTCAACTTTAAAGTTCAATTGAGCTTGAAAACGAACTGCACGCATCATTCTCAACGCATCTTCATGAAAACGTTCTTCAGCTTTACCAACCGCCCGGATGATATGTTGATCAAGATCTTTCAGCCCGTCAAATTGGTCAATGACATTTCCGTTACGATCAACAGCCAGTGCATTGATTGTAAAATCACGTCGTTTCAAATCATCTGATAATGACCTAACGAATGTCACCTTGTCTGGACGGCGATAATCCTGATAACCCGATTCAGTTCTAAAAGTCGTGATTTCATAGGAGTCATCCCCCATTAAAACCGTGACCGTTCCATGTTGGATTCCCGTATCAACAGTACGTTTAAAAATTTCTTTAATTTCTTCTGGATAAGCACTCGTAGCAATATCGACATCGTGGATCGGTAACCCTAAAATGTGATCGCGCACACTTCCTCCGACAAAATAAGCCTCGTAACCGGCTCGTTCAATTTCTTCTAAAACTGGTAGTGCTTCAATAAAATCCGCAGGAAGTTGTTTGATTTGCATATGTTTACCTCACAATTTAAAAATAAAAGTCTTTGTACATTATATACCAATTATTAGGTATCTTAGAACCATGCTAAATTATTCCCAATAATTATCAACATTGATAAGACAAAATGACCAAAACGTTGAAAACTAACAATTATTTGTTTTAGAACGGTGCATGGTTTAGTAAAGACAGATATAATAAAGGCAGTAAGGATGTGAAAGAATATCAGATAAGAAAGCGCTTCAAAAAAATCAGGGTTCTGATATTCGTTAGATATGGTAGATATAATTCTTTTGATCTCACTTATCGGTATTTGGATTGGTGCCATTTGTAACCTTGATTGGTTAACGTTCTCTGCGCTCCTACTCAATTCAATCGTCTTTTTAATCAGCATGGTTGCTGGTAAGGATAAAAAATAATTTTACAAAACATGGTCATGCTTTCAAGCACTATAACAAAATAGACTAGGAATCCGTTTGGATTGCTAGTCTTTTTGTGTACCCAATTTTAAATATCAATTAATCAAAAATACTTTCATCGACAAAGTCTGTATCGTCAACATCCACATAATTGATAACATCGTGACCCTCGTAGAGACATCTAGTCTCAGTACCAATTTCACCATCATCGTCAATCGTAATGATGTCATAATATGTTGCATCGTAAATCAAATGTTTATGTTCATCATCGCAATCAATATGGTAAGCACTCGAATCAGTCGAATGCATCATGATTCCATCTTTGACAAATGACGTCTCAAAATGAACGTGACCTGAAAAGACTGCCTTTACTGGGCTGTCCTTGATTGTCTGCATTAACTGGTCGCTTTCTTGCAAAATACTGTAACGCATATGATGAATTGCTGGTCCGTCAATTGGATGATGTAAAAAAATCATTGAATCCTTTGAATCCTTATCCAGATGATTTTCTAACCAATCCAACTGCTCTTGCCCAAGATAACCTTGCTCATAATTATGAAATTTACTATCAAGAAAATAAATATTAATATCTGGTGTCTCTAGCAAATAATAGTATTTTTCGCGTGGTATCTCTTTTAAATAACCTTCAAAAAACTCTGTCGTTCGATCGTGATTCCCCAAAATAACTTGAATTGGAATATTTAACAAACCTCGATAATAATCAAGTAACTTAGCTAACTTATCGTAATCCTCCGCTGTACCCTCATGGATCAAATCACCTGTAATGGCAATTAAATCGGGATTTTCCGGCATCTTAACGATATCAATAAAAATATTATCTAGTTTTTCACACGGATCAATCTGTTGATTGTTAGCAACATCTGCTCCAATTGGAGTCAAATGGGTATCTGTAATTTGAACTATCTTATATTTACTCATGATTCCCCCAATACAAATTTTTCTCAGTTGCTGGATCGAAGAGAAGACTGGTTGTTTGTTCTAATGTAACAAAAATCTTTTCATTAACTTTAAATTCACAATTATTAACGACCGCTTTTAAGTGCTGTCCATTTTCCATAACTAATAGCATTTGAACAAAGCGACCATAATCAATAATATTTTCAATTTTGACTTCAAGACTCAAACTGGTTTGTCTATTTTTGGAACACCGTAAGTTCTCTGGCCTTATGCCAATATAGTAGTTTCTTGATTCTAAATTGAGTTCTTGCGTTTGCATAATCGGCGTACCGTTTAATACCAATTGATTGTTCTCTAATGCAACTTCAACGATATTTATTTGCGGCGTACCAATAAATTTAGCGACAAAAAGATTCGTGGGTTGGTTATAAATATTCTCAGGGATGTCAATCATCTGAATGATTCCCTGGTTCATAACAGCAATTCGATCTCCTAAAGCCATCGCTTCCAATTGATCATGTGTCACGTAGACGATTGTTTGTTGATTAGTAATATGCAACTTTTGAATCTCATCGCGAGCCTTTTCACGTAACTGCACGTCAATATTGGACAGAGGTTCATCTAAAAGAAAAATCTTACTTTTTTTAACCATCCCTCGACCGACAGCAACACGTTGTTTCTGACCACCGGACAATTGGGATGGTAAACGGTCTTTGTACTTCACTAAATTAAGCGTCTCCAAAACATTCTCTATCAATTCCGAACGTTTTTTTGCTGGGACCTTATGAACTTTTAAGGCATACTCCAAATTTTGATAAACCGTCATATTTGGATAGAGAGCATAATCTTGAAAGACCATCGCAATGGTATGGCCATCGTCTTTCATTTTGTTACGGTTCAAATTATCGATTAAGACTTCACCTGAACTTTGCTCCTCTAAACCAGCAATCATACGTAAAGTTGTCGACTTACCACAACCAGATGGTCCCAATAATACTAAGAATTCACCCGCATTGACGAACAAATCTAATCCATCAATAATCGTGTTCTTTTTAAACTTTTTAGAAATTCCTTTTAATTCAATTGTTGCATTGCTCTCGCTCATAAAATTTCTCCTACTTCAAACCACTATTACTAATGCTATTGAGAATATATTTTTGGAAAATTAAATAGATGATCAATGGCAAAATCACCATTATCGTCGATAAGGCCATCGCTAATGGAAAGTTAGTTCCACCTTCACTCGAAATATAATTCTGTAAAGCTAGTGGCAGAGTGAAACTAGACTTATCCTTTAGAATCAAAGTTGGCCAGACGTATTCATTCCAAGAATTGATAAAGAATATCGCACCAACACTGACAATACTTGGCTTCAAAATAGGTACAACAATATTGAAGAAAATCTTGCGATTCGGTATATTGTCAATTTTAGCTGCATCAATCAAACTGTTAGGAATTTTCTCCATCGTTTTCAAAAAGATCATAATTCCTGTGGCATCACATAATTGTGGCAGTGCTACACCGACAATATTATTGAGTAAGTTCAACTTTGAAATAACTAGATAGTTAGGAATCATGACGATAGTGAATGGCACAAAAATTGTTGAGACAAAGATTAAATAAATCAGCATTTTCCCTTTGAATTGATAACTTCTAAAGGCATACGCTGTTAGTAATCCAGTCAATAATTTCCCCACCGTCACCATCGTTGCCATCAGAAAGGTATTCCAAGTTAAGCCTAGTAAATTGACTTGCTTGTTCAGCAATAAATAATTCTCAAATGTGGGTCGCAACGGAATCAAATTCAACATAGTCCCATACGAATCACGTAATGTTTTGAAAGAATTAGAAACCATGAAGAGAATTGGGAAAATTGAACCCAAAATGATCACTAGCAGGAGTAAATGCCATAAATTTAGTTTCTTTTTAAGCATAATTTTTAGCCTTCCTCTCTACAAAACGGATTTCAATAAACAGCAATATCAAAAAAATCACAAAAGTCACAATTGCTAAAGCTGATGAAGTTCCTGTTTTATACAAGACAAAAGCATTTAAATATGTTTGATAAATCATGTTTGATGATCCATAGTACGGACCACCTGTAGTAATGACGTTGATTGGCGTGAAGACATACTGCAATCCTTGAACAATTGTCAAAATCAAAACGTAAATTCCAATTCCGCGATTCATTGGTAGAATCACATTCCAGATCAAACGCCATTTCGGAATTCCATCTACTTTGGCTGCGTCAATGATATTTTTGGGAATTGATCCCAGACCAGTCAATAATAGAATGAAATTGTATCCAAAGACTTTCCAATTAGTAATAAAACAAATCACCGTAATCGCCAAGATACCTGAATTTGACCAATTTGGCATAGCAATCCCAAAATTCTTCAAGATGTAAGCAACTGGACCTGATACTGGATTCAAAATCCAAGTAAATACCATCGCTCCAACTACTAACGAGAATAAACTGGGTATAAAGAATAAGACCTTGTATACTCCCTGCATCTTGCTAATAAAGAACTTGACGATCAGTGAGATGAAATATGGAAATACAAAATTCAAAACCACTAAGAATACGATATATATCAGCGTATTCAAGATAACTTTTTGATTAACTGGATCAGTAAATACTTCTAGGTAGTTTCTCATCCCAACAAACTCTTTTGTAGGCGCAATCAGATTCCAATCAAAGAAACTAAGATAGAACGTATAGAGAATTGGCACAACTAGAAAAACTATTAATAAAATAGCTGTTGGTAAAAGATACAAAAAAGGTAAAAATTTATTATTTTTGTTCCGCATTGATTTTATCCTGTGCTGTTCCCAAGGTAGACTTGACATCGCTTCCAGATAAAATTTTATCTCGTGCATCGATCATAGCTTGTTCAGCTTGTAAACCTTTTTTAGGGAATGAAGTCCATGGAACGGCATTGTCCAATGTTTTAACAGCTGGGTCTAGCATTGGGTTCTCTTTAACGTAATCTTTGAATGCTGATGATTCTAGAGCAACCTTAGTTGGAGGTAAATAACCGGTTCCCTTGCTCCAAGTAACAGCGGCGTCAGCTTTATACATCCACTTTTCAAATTCCCATGCAGCTTTTTGTTGTTCTGAATCTTGTGCAGTGATAGCTAACATTGAACCACCTACTGGTACAACTGTTTTGTGACCTTCGAAATGTGGTGCTTCAATTGCAGACGCGTTGAAACTAGCACTCTTCTTGATGTGTGATGTTTGAGCAATCGTTGTAAATGCCATCGCTACATCACCCTTAACGAATGAATCCATTCCTTGAGCCCAAGGAGTATGTAAAGCTAATTTTGAAGTAACCATTTCTTGATAATACTTGTAAGCTCCAACACCATTATCACTTGCGAAAGCAGCTTTGCCGCCTTTTTGAATGTCGGCACCATGACTTAACATAATTCCTTGTTGAGCCCATGTATCGCCTGGTTCTTGGATGTAAAGACCATACTTACCTGATTGATCGTGAATCTTCTTAGAAGCTTCTTTAATACCTTCCCATGTTGCTAGGGAATCTTCTTTAATACCATATTTACTTAAAATATCTTTATTAATAAACAAGACTGGAGTGCTCAATGAGTAAGGTAGTCCAACTAATTTACCCTTACTGTCTTTAGCAAAAGAAAGAGTTCTCTTAGTAAAGTTTGTGTCAATAAACTTATTGTTGCCGTCAAACTTCTTGGCAGCATCAGTTGGTGTCATATATTTAAAATTACTTGCAAAGTAATTGTCATAAGCCCAACCTACTTGAGTAATATCAGGAACCTTGCCTGAGGCTTGAGCTGATTGTAAATTTTGCATCAAACCTTTGTACATATCAGGATTATATTTAGCTGTTACCTTAATATTCTTATGTGTATCATTAAATTTCTTAACTAAGTCGTCAACTGCAGCTCCCCCTTGAGTTTGCGCATTAACGTGCCAATATGTAATGTGTTTAACAGCTGATGCAGAAGTTTTCTTACCACAACCGGCAAAAACAACTGCCATCGCCATTATCCCCAACATTAATAGAACTTTTTTAAGCTTACTATTTTTCACAGTAATTCCTCCTATTCATAGAAATAAGCATATAGAGAAACTGTGTATAAAAAGTATATTTAATGTTTAGATAATGAAAAGTTTTTGTATAAATTCTTTACATAAATCCACGCCCAATAAAAAAAACCTGAATGAACTGCTTTGACAGTTTCACTCAGATTTTAAATGTTAATTTAATTGTTCAGTAACTTCACCAACAACGGCTGACTTGGGTGCTTTATCCTTATTGTAATTTTTACCAAAGACAAAAGCGAAAATCACAGTCAATAAAGGATTCATCCAAACGTAGAATGCACAAGAGATAAAGACTACTGGGCTAACTCCAAGAACTCCAGAAATAAAGATTCCCGTAACGCCCCATGGAACTAAGGCATTGATGTCGGCGCCACCACTAGCAAGCACACGTGAAAGGTATTCCGGACGAATATTTTGTTTCTCAAAGTTTTCCTTAAATGTTGCTCCAGGAAGAATAATTGAAATGTATTGCTCACCGACTAAGAAGTTAACGCCGATGGCACTAATCATTGAAGTTAAAATTAATTTACCTGGTGTATTAACTTGGCTATTCAATTTACCGATCAAATTATCAACGACACCGAGCTTTAACAAAACGCCACCAAGTGTCAATGCAACTAGAATTAAAGAAATGCTGCCTAACATGCTTGTGATACCACCACCACTGACAATTGCGTTGATTTTCTTGTCAGGTGAATTCAATTGGAAACCATTCATGATTTGATCACTAACGATTTTAACTGTGGGATGATCGATAAAAATATGCATGACGATTGCGGTAATTGAACCGGCTAAAAGCGTCGGAATCGCAGGAATTTGCATGATTGCACAGAAGATTAAAACTGCGATAGGAATTAACATCAATGGTGAAATAAAGAAATTGGCATTTAAGGCGTTAATAATATGATGTACAGAACTCATATCAGGATTAGCTGTGCTGTGTCCCAATACCAAGAAAATAATGGCTGTAATTGTTGCTGAAGGAACGGCGGTATGTGAAATAGTTCTAATGTGATCAAATACATTATCAACACCAGCGATACCCGTTGAAAGATTAGTTGTTCCAGAAAGTGGTGACATATTATTTCCAAACAATGCTCCAGAAACGATTGAACCTGCTGTTAGGGCAACATTGATACCCATAACATGACCGATTCCCATGAAGACGATTCCTAAGGTACTGATAGTAGTAAATGAACTACCAACGATTACTCCGACTAAACAGCAGCTGACAAAAACTGTGAAAAGAAAGAACCTAACGTTCAATAACTCTAATCCGTAAACCATGATTGTGGGGATAACGCCTGACATTGACCAAGCTGAAACTAGAACTCCAATCATGATAAAAATAATCATTGGAATGATACCTGGTTTAATACCTTCAGAGATACCATCTTGTAATTCATTCCAAGAGAAGCCTCTTAAACGGCCGTAAAATAGCAATAATGTAAATGTTAATAAAATTGGAATCTGTGGCGTCATCTTCCAGGCAATCATCATTGTACCTAACATGCCGAACATGACTAACATAATAATTAAACTTTCCCAAAACGTTAAACGATTTTTCTTTTCCATAATTTCTCACCCTAATTATTCTTTAGTGGGGAGATAAACTTCCCCGATTTTTGTTTTCTCTGATCATTATTATTTGCTCCAATAGGGTCTATAAAGATAATTCCGTTTTGCGCTGTTCATTTCGTTTTCATTTAAAATTTGACTAAAAGTTGCTTGCATTCTAAGTTTTTCGATAAATTTCATAATTAGTTTCCTCCTTCTTCGTATCCCAAGAGTATAAAAAAAGCGCCCCTGCAGTTAATATGCAGGGACGCTTATTTGCGCGGTACCACCCAAAATTCAAATGGATAGACTAGTCCATTTGCTCTTTACTCCCGAAACGTGGGATACGTGATCTCGATTTTGTATTTCATAAAAACATCCTGCATGGCTCGCACCAACCGCCAATTCTCTGTACACCCAGATGTTTTATTACTTGCGTTAAAAGCGAAATCAATTTATGTATGTAATACTAGCAGAATTTTTTTAGAATACAATAGTTAAATTAAAATTAATTAATCTTATTTTAATCTTTCTAATAAAAGAAAACGTCACCATGCCCATTACTCCAGACTCGGTGACGTTTCTTAAATTATTTAATTTTTTTAATTAACAATCATACATATCGTATTCAGCCAATTGCCGACTGGTTACTCAACCATTCTGTATATTAATACACTTGAGAAGTCCATTTAGTCGGAGGTTTTCAGCGATTTAACCTGCTGTGAAGGTGGAGTTAGGACGGTGGTTTTCCGTTCTTACTCCACAGGACGACTTTTGAGACGCGGTCTTCGGCTCAAAATCGAGGGTCGAGACCGCTCTTTGGCTCGAGCCGGTCCAATAGCTGGTTCAAATCGCTGAAAACCGGAGACGGCCCTATTGAATCTGGTCCAACAAACTCTGCATTGACTCATTATCAGGATCTTGTTTGAGATAAAGTGCCAAAGCTGGCTTCAAAACGTCATTATTACCCGTACTACGCAAGATTTCAATCAAGTCAGACAAGTAGTCCAGGTTATCCTTAAAGTCGTCTAAGACCACAATAATATTATCTTCAGCATCTTTAACATCATCAGTTTCAAATTGAGATTTTGCCAAATTCCAAGTCAACTTAGGATTGTTGCTGACATCACGATCGGCTAAAAGATCCAAGTTAGCTTTGAATTGACCCTTAGTAACGTAATAATCACTAAGTTTAACAATCAATGGCAATGGATTCTCAACCTTTTCGATACCTGTTTCCAAAATCTTAATGGCGGCATCTGAATCTTCGGCAGTTCCGGCATCAAAGGCAATTGCATACAAGCGGTCATCCAACTCATTTAAATTCAAGCCTAGTTGAGCATACTTGAACGCGTCAGAAGTCTTCTTAATATTCAAATAATCCTCTGCCAAAATTGGATAAGCCGTTGGATAATCACGATTGGTATCCAATAGTTCTTCTAGAATATTGATTGACTTATTATAATTTTTAACTTGGTTATACAAGAATCCTAATTGGAACTGGGCATCTTCGTTCAATTCCAAAGCATTCAATTTCTCATACTCGCTGATAGCTTCTTCATACTGACCATCCCCAGCCAGTGAGCTAGCCTTTCTAAAGACAATTGAAATACCAGAGTAATTCTTGATACCCATATCGAGCAACATATCGTAATACGTTAAAGCTTTGCCAAATTTATTCTCATCGAAATAAACTTCGGCCAAAGCAAATTTAAAGACTTCTTCATCGGGGTATTCACGGATACCAGTAAGAAGTTTTTGTTCACTTACCTCATATAGACCTTGTGATTGATAAATATCTGCGGACACCAAGAGATTTTCGGCATAAGCAGGCGAATCTGGCATGATTTGAGAAATATAATCCAAGGCTTGGTCACTATCACCGTCAGAAACGGCAATTTCAGCCAATCTGGAGAGGATTTGACCTTCATCAGGGTAAATGGTTAGAAGATGCGTATAAATTGTCTTAGCTTGTACAGATAGGCCACGGCTCATCAATGTTTCAGCTAAAGAAAATTGTGTTTGATCATCGTCCTCTAAAAGTGAATCTTGAATTAAACTGTCAACTTGGGAAAAGTCACCATCGTCAATTGTTTGAATAACTTCATCTGCTTTACTCAAATTAATACCTCCATTTTTTTGCGTAAAAAAAGACGGTCATCCGACCGCCCCTTCTCGATAGTTATATTTAACTATTTAACTGAGTCCTTCAAAGCTTTACCAGGTTTGAATGCTGGAACCTTGCTTGCAGGAATCTTAATTTCTTCGCCAGTTTGTGGGTTGCGACCCTTACGAGCAGCACGTTGACGAACTTCGAAGTTACCAAAGCCGATTAATTGAACTTTGTTACCCTCTGATAAGTTTTCTTGGATTGTTTCGAAAACAGCGTCAACAGCAGAAGTTGCATCCTTCTTTGTCAAACCTGTTTTACTTGCTACACTATCAATAAGTTCAGCTTTATTTGCCATATGTGAATACCTCCGAAAAATTGTAAAAATTTTAGAACACATGAACTTTTATTAATGCGTTCATTATTCTATTTACAAAAATACCATAGCAACGCCGTTGTGACAAGCATTTACCGTTTTTTTTAGTATAAATCTTCTTAAATATAAATATATTTATAAAAACGGATAAAATACCGCCATTCTAGCCTATTTTCGTTTACGTGGCAAAATCTTAATTGGTGTTCCCTCAAAGTCAAAAGTATCTCTCAATTGGTTCTTCAAGAATCTTTCGTATGAGAAATGCAACAATTCAGTTTCATTAACGAAAACAACAAAAGTAGGTGGTTGGACTGCTACTTGAGTCATGTAATAAATTCTCAATCTCTTACCATTAACTAATGGTGTTGGTGCAATTGAAGTTGCACGCAACAATAGGTCGTTCAAGATAGCTGATTGAATTCTACGTTCACGGTTATCGTAAACTCTTGAAACAAGTTCAGGGATCTTATCGAGACGTTGACCTTTAGTTGCAGAAGTGAAGAGAATTGGAGCATAAGCTAAGTATTGGAACTCAACTCTTATTTGGTTTTCAAAGTCCTTCATAGTATTGGTATCTTTTTTCAAAGTATCCCATTTGTTAACGACGATGATAACACCTTTACCGGCATTATGAGCATAACCAGCAACACGCTTGTCTTGTTCACGAATACCTTCTTCAGCATTTAGAACAACACAGACGACATCTGACTTGTCAATCGCACTCAAAGCACGCAAGACAGAGTACTTTTCAGTATTTTCGTAAACTTTACCACGTTTTCTGATACCGGCAGTATCAATCATTGTAAAGTCTTTATCAAGTTTCTCATCATGATACTTAGTATCAATCGCATCACGAGTCGTACCCTGCATATCAGAAACGATAACACGCTCATCGCCTAAGATAGCATTAACTAATGATGATTTACCAACATTAGGACGACCAATGAAACTAAATTTAACAGTATCATCTTCTTCATTCTTATCGTCATTTGGAAATGCCTTAACGATAGAATCCAAAAGGTCACCTAAACCGGTACCTTGTGAACCTGAGATAGGATTTGGATCACCAAAGCCTAAAGCGTAAAAGTCATAAATGTTTTGACGTTGTTCAGGGTTATCAGCCTTGTTGACAGCCAAAATAACCGGTTTATTGGTCCGATAAAGAATCTTCGCAACATCTTCATCTTCTTTAGTAACACCATTTTGACCATTAGTGATAAAGACGATAACATCAGCTTCATCAATCGCAATTTCTGCTTGAGTCTTGATCTGAACAGACATCTTTTCACCGCTCATCTCGATACCACCAGTATCGATCAAACGGAATTCTTTGCCCAACCAACTGGCACGTGAATAAATTCGGTCACGGGTTACACCTGGTGTATCTTCAACAATCGATAATCTTTCATTAATGATTCGATTGAAAATTGTAGATTTCCCAACATTGGGGCGTCCTACTAACGCAACTACTGGAACAGACATATTTTGCCTCCCTACTTACTTATGTTCATTAACTATCTCGGTTACTCGTTCAACAACTTGTTCGATGGTCATATCTGAAGTATCAACTTCAATGGCATCGCTAGCTTTCTTCAATGGTGAAATCTCACGATGTGAATCCTTATAATCTCTTGCAGCAATCTCATCTTGCAATTCTTTTAAAGGCGTATCGATACCACGTTCAATATTTTCTTTAAAACGTCTTTGTGCTCGAACTTCGACACTAGCAATTAAAAAGATTTTTACTTCGGCGTGTGGCAAGACTGTTGTCCCAATGTCACGACCATCCATGACAATATCAATATCATTTGCCAAATCTCTTTGCATTTCAACTAATTCAGTTCTAACTTCTTTGATTGCAGAAACTTGGGAGACATTATTCGTGATCTCCTCAGTTCTAATTGCATCAGAAACATCTTCATCATCTAAAAGGACGTGTTGACCGTCTGCTTTATTCAGAAAATGAATTTTATGCTCTGACATTAATTTTAAAATATTGAGAGTATCACCATAACCCACATTATGCTTTTTTGCAAGCAATGTTACTGTGCGATACATTGCGCCAGTGTCACAATAAACAAAATTTAAATTCTTAGCAATCAATTTGGCAATCGTACTTTTGCCAGCAGAAGCTGGACCATCTATAGCAATTTGCATTAATTTCTCTCCTTAATAAAAGGGCCCAGACAAAATTGTCAGAGACCCTACACTTAAACTAAAATTATTTAACTCTTAGTGATGTACCAGGTGTTAATGTACCAACATTACCATTCATACTCTTCAATTGAGCTGTTGTTAGGTTGTTGTTGTATGCAATTCTAAACCAGTTATCACCGGCTTTAACAGTGTAATATGAAGCAGCACCGCTGTTGTCAGTTGATGTATTTGAAGAATTGTTGTTGTTTGTACTATCTGAAGCTTGTTGGTTATTTTGTGATTGTTGTGAATTATCAGTCGTTGATGTTTGACTGTTGTTAGTACTGTCAGAAGCAGTGCTATCTGAAGCATTACTATTACTGTCAGCGTTTGAAGAACTGTTGTTAGTATCTTTGTTGCTATTAGATGAAGCAGTTGTAGTAGATTTCTTAGCTTCTGCAGCCTTTTTGGCAGCTGCGGCTTTTTTAGCATCTTCTTCAGCTTTCTTCTTCTTAGCAGCGGCTTTCTTAGCTGCAGCCTTCTTTTTAGCGGCAGCTTTTTCTTTAGTAGCCTTATCCTTGTTCTCAACTGACTTAGTCGATTGAGTACTATCTAGATCACTGCTACCACTACCTTTAACCGCATTGATCACAACTGGTGTGAACATGATTACGATTAAAGCAATCACCAAAGTAACAACTAATGTATGATTACCACGTTGCTTCTCTTTCGAAACGGCACGAGAAACATGTCCATCATCGTCGGTATCAGAATCAAAACTCTTTTCCCAAGGCTTGACATCTTTTTCGTCAGCTTCAGGTTCGGCATTTGAATCAGCTGGTTGCTCTGGTTGAGCTTTGGCTGAATCCTTAGCCTCTTCAGTTTTTTCTGATGACGTTGACATGACTGGTGGTACAGGTACAAAATTAGTATCTTTTGCATTATCAGGCTCAATGTCCTGTTTTGCTTCACTTAAATGATCATTGCTTTCTTCAGATTGAAGATGATCTTCTGCAATTGGACTTTCCTCGTGAGCATTTTCAGCTGCACTTGGTTGTTGTTCAGAAGACTCATCATTAGAAGTTTGAGCATCGGAAACAGTATCACTTGTTGGTGTGTCGCCATCACCTTTAATTAGATGATATTTTTTCAAATCCTCAAGACTGACAGATCCTTCTAGTCCTTCAGTGGATTTAGGAACACGTGAATCGCCAGACATATTGTTTTTATCATTATCGGCCATTAAAAACCAACCTCCTAATTTCTATCCCTTAAAGCATATCATAAAAGTTTAAAATTTTTCTTTAAAGATTTATAAAATTTCTCTATTTAATAGCAAAATGTCCTTTAATTCGTGGATAAACGATCATAACGGCCGCTGAAATGATCAAAGCTTTAACAATATTGAATGGAATTACTCCTGTTGCTACATATTGAGCCAAACTCATATTCAATTTCATTCCGACAACGTTCATATACAATGGCATGATTACTACGTAATTTAAAATTGACATAATAACCGTCATTGAAACTGTTCCGGCGATAATAGCTGATGTGCGGTGATCCTTCTTCCAAAAATAATTAAATGGAATCAACATTGCGACTGAGCCAACAAAGGCTGCCCCACTACCAATCAAACCTGCAACACCACTACCAGTAACGATAACGTGAACCATTGACTTGATTAAAGCAATCATAATTCCACCGACAGGTCCATATGCGAAGGTTCCAATCAAAGTGACGACATCACTCAGATCAACCTTCAAAAACGGCATCCAAATCAAAATTGGAAATTCGAAAAACATCAAGATAGTCCCCAATGCTGCAAAAACTGATACCCCAATAACTGCTTGAAATTTGTACGTACTCTTTCCCATTAAAATCAACCTTCCTCAATTGATTTCCAAAGAAAAAAGGCCTGTTTTGGGCACACCAAAACAGACCTTAATCATCTGTTTTCTTCCATCTAGACTTTAACTATCGGTATTGGAATCTAACCAATTCGGCCAACTTTCGTTGGGTCGCGGACTATAACCGCCGGTCGGGAATCACACCCTGCCCTGAAAACCAATTTATTAAATTTTATACTCTTAATATAGCAGATTTCGACTAAAATACAACTAAACTTTGCTTATGGATTGTATAACCTATTTGCATACGGGGGTGCCGCCATCGGTTGTTAGAAAATTTTACCTGCTATGAGGACCGGGCCGAGCCAAGGTCTCGTCCCTCGCTTTGAAGCCTTGCCACGGTTCGGCAAGTCTCCAAAGTCGCCCTGTGGTGTAAAGGCTAAAGCCTTAACGCCACCTCCACAGCAGGTAAATTTTCTAACAACCGATGGCTAATGTATTTTTTAAAACTGATTTAATTAAATAGGCTGCATTCCTGAATACTTCGGAATACAGCCCATTTAGATAATAAAAATTTATTTAACGTCGAAGATTTGATATTACTATTATCTCAACTAATTTAAAACACCGTACAGTTACCAATCCTAATAAAAAACAAACTAGTTGGAAGAGCTGAGAGTATTCATCAGCAGCGAAAGTGGCGTTATGGCTTTAGCCATTACACCACCGGGCGTGTTGGAGACTTACCGGTCTGTGGTAAGGCTTCAACCGAGGTTCGAGACCGTTCTTTGGCTCGGACCGTTCCGCGCAACAGATGAATGCTCTCAGCTCTGGAAACGGCTATTATCTTTCTTCCTTCTTTAATTCAGCAACTTCTTGACGTGTCAAATCACGATATTTACCTGATACTAATCCTTCTAGTGTCAAGAATGAGTAACTTTCACGTGATAGCTTTTCAACTTTGTGGCCAACTGCATCAAACATGTTCTTAACTTGGTGGTTATGACCTTCGTGAATTGTAATTCTAACGATCGAAGAGTTTCTCTTACTATCTTTAGACATTACTTTGACTCTTGATTTTGATGTTGTATAGCCCTTTAACTTGATACCTTTTTCCAACTTTTTAAGATCTTCTGTTGCTAAGAATCCTTCAATTTTAGCAATATAAGTCTTTTCAACGTGGTAACGAGGGTGCATCAAGTGGTTGGCAAATTCACCGTCATTTGTTAGTAATAACAAGCCAGAGGTATCGTAATCCAAACGACCGATTGGGTAAACTCGTTCTTGAACGTCTGCATCTAGTAAGTCAGTTACTACTTTACGGTCTTTGTCATCTTTAACGGCTGTGATCACACCACGGGGCTTGTACATTAAGATGTAACGTTTCTTTTCTTCTTGTAAAGGCATCCCGTCAACTTCAATTTTATCGCGATCATCAACTTTGACACCCATTTCAGTCACGACTTTGTTGTTAACTTTAACGTGACCAGAAGCAATCATTTCTTCTGATTTACGACGTGAGGCAACTCCGGCTTCAGCCATAAATTTTTGTAATCTAATTTTCTCCATCAATATCTCCTGTGTTTGTAATATCTTCAAAATTCTCTATTTTTGGTAATTCATCGATACTTTTAATGCCAAAATAATCGAAGAATTCATCGGTCACAACGTATAAATTAGGATGTCCGGGAACGTTCTTTTTCCCATTTTCCTTAATCAATTTTCTCATCAACAAAGTATTCAAACTTCCTGAACTCTGCACGCCACGAATTTCATCAATCTCAATACGCGTGATTGGTTGGCGATAAGCAATGATTGACAAAATTTCCAAGGCTGCTTGACTGAGTTTTGTTCCAAGTCCTGCCTTAAAATATCTTGTCAAAAGGTCAGAAAATTCATTCTTCGTGACTAATTTATAAACATTATTGTAATCAACCAATTGAATGCCTGAATCAACGTCAGTCATCAATTTAATTTTTAATTCTTCAATATTTTGTCGTAAGGCTGCACTGTCGATCTCCAACAGCCCAGCTAAATCTTTTTCTTTGATTCCTTGGTCACCGGCAACGAATAACAGTGCCATTATTTTTGCTTGATACACGTCTAATTCCTCAATTCGATAAATAATTCACTCTTAAAATCAGCCTGTTCAATCGAAACCAGTTGTTTGCTAGCTAATTCTAAAATAGCCATAAAATCAGTGACAATTTCTTCTACACTGTTATGTAACTTCAACAATGCCTTAAAAGTTGTCCGTTTAACAGTCTTTAATTCAGTCATGATGTTATTGGTAGCATCTTCAATCGACAGAGTTTCATTTTCGATTGTCTCAATCTCTGGTTGACGCCGTTTTTGGTCATGCAACAATTCCGCATAAGTTGAGGCCAAATCATTCAACACAATCGACCCTGGTTCCAAAAACTGTTCTAATTGCTTCGTCGGAATACTGACTTCCTTATCAAATTGCTGCTTTCTGACTTGTTCTTTCTCTTCAAAATACGCAGCAACTCGTTTGTAAGTCTGATAGGTCAACAGTTGCGAAACCAACTCATCACGCGGATCATCAGCTTCAAAGTCGTCATCAATTTCATCTGGTGCTTGTGGCAGTAGCATCTTGCTCTTGATTGACATCAATGTGGATGCCATCACTAAATAGTCGCCAGCAACATCCAACTCTAGAACTTTCATACTCTTCAAGTAATCAATATATTGCTGCGTAATTTGGGCAATCGGAATATCGTAAATATCAACTTTTGATTCTTTGATCAAATGCAACAACAAGTCGATTGGGCCTTCAAAATCGGTTAGGACTAAATTTAATTTTTGCATTAATCTGTTTCTTTCATATCTTTTTCAAGTTTTTCTTTGTTTTGACGCCATTGCGTTAACTCATCACTTAAGCTGAAATTTGATAAAATCACTTGCTTAGGAAACTTCTGCTGAACGTCATCAAAGATTTTAAAAATATTGCTCTGCGAACGATACGATGGATTCAAAGAAATATATTCGATAAAAACTGTTTTATCGGAAAATGACAAGGCCACGATTCCCGAATAGTCATCAATATTGCTCTTCCACAAATAAAGCTGGCGGTTTTCGTCCTCTGAATACAATTTTAGTTCTTGTTCCAGATTGCCTAAATCTTTGAGATCACCAATATATGACAGAAATCCCATCGCAATTTTCTTATTCTCGTCACTATACTTACTAAGCATTTAACTCCTCCTAAGCACGTGGAAATGATTCATTATACACTTGTTTCATATGTGTCTTGTTGATGTGCGTATAAATCTGGGTCGTAGAAATATCGGAATGTCCCAATAACTCCTGAACCACACGTAAATCGGCACCATTTTCTAACAAATTAGTTGCGAATGAATGGCGCAAAGTATGGGGTGTGACATCCTTTTTTATCCCGACTTGGGCAATATACTTCTTAATCATCCGCCAAATCGACTGACGCGTTAACTTTTTACCACGGAAATTCAAGAAGACTTCTTTTTGAGCACCATATTTAGCGACTAATTCTGCTCTGGTCTCAGCAAAATACTTCTTTAACCAAGTAATTGCAGTATCGCCAATTGGTAGAAGTCGTTCCTTATTTCCCTTACCAAGCGTTTTAATCAGACCTAAATCCAAATGTAAATCGTCCATACTCAAATTAACTAATTCGCTAACACGCAATCCTGTAGCGTACATCACTTCAAAAATTGTCCGATCTCTAACTCCCAAAGGCGTTGACACATCAGGTGATTCAATCAATGAATTAACGTCTTCCATCGACAAAACCACTGGTAAATGGGTTCCTTTTTTCGGAGCATCGAGTTCGTTCAAAGGATTGACTTGAATTTTATCGACAATTTCCATCCACTGATAAAACTTCCGTAGCGAAGAAAACATCCGCATTTGGGATGTTTTTGATTTCTGTTGTTTATCCTGTTCCGCGAAGAATTGGGTCACTACAAAGTGATCCTCAGGATAAAATTTCATCTGTTTCTTTTCCAAAAAACTGCTAAATTCCAGTAAATCAGTTTGATACGAAATAATTGTATTCTTAGATAGACCACGGTCCAACCGTAAATACCGTGCATAATCGGCAATTGTGTCAATCATAACTTGATTCTTGATGGATAATTTATCACTCATAAATTATCACCTCTATTTGAGATACGTGTAGCCATCTTTTTGTTCAATCTTTCTTTGTTTCATCAAGTTACCGAGGGCACGTTTAAAACTACCTTTGCTGATACCAAAGTATTCTTGAATATCATCAGGAGAACTCTTGTCAGTATAAGGCATCTTCTTATCACGTGAGTGTTCCAAAACGGCAACAATCATTTGAGCATCAGGTGTGATTTCTTCATAAGCACGTGGCTTCATTGAAAGGTTCAAACGACGGTGACTTGAACCAATTACACGAGCTTTAATATGTTGACCAACATGAAGTGGTTGTGACTGTTCATCGACATAAATGAATGCCATGTAGTAACTTTCTGTCATGACGAAAGCACCAGAATCTCTGATGGCAATGACAGTTCCCTCTTCGTCCTTATTCAAAAGTTCCTTCATTTCACGGTCAGGGCTACGAGCAATTTGTGTGTAAAGTTCAATGTCAGCCAATTTACCCCAAAGACGACCCTTGTGGTCAATTTCCAACTTAACCATCACTTTGTCGCCCTTCTTAGGCCATTCGTTATGTTCCAAAGGTAAATCATCTAATGAAACGACGAAATCCTTATCTTCCAAACCAACGTTAACGAAAGCACCCAGGTCAGTTCTGACATCAGTTACTTCGGCAAAGTCCCAAACACCTTGTGTAACAAAAGGTAGAACGGTTGTCATCTTATTTTTGTGGGCTTGATTTTCGTAGACGAATCCAGAGATCGTATCACCCAATTCAGGAATCTCCGTTAATTCGTTTAGATCTAAAGCAAACGTGTATCCTTCGATTTGAACAAATGCTTCATCTTTGTTGAGGTCACTAACTGTACCAGGCAGTACTTGACCATACATTTCTGTTATATCCATTTTTCACCATACTCTTTTGTATTTAATCAGTATATATTTTAACGTACTTTGGACGTTACATAAAACTTTTTCGTGGTTAATTCAAAACTTTTTTAATACTGCCTTAAAATTGACGGTCTGGGGTCGGTTTGGTTTGTTGTTTTTGATATATGTTTTCGTAAAACATATTTATTAACTGCTATAAGGTTACATAACTTTTCTTCTTCGAAGTAAATAAAAAACACTCAATCAAAATGATTGAATGTCTAATCTATTCTGGATGATTTATTTCATCCGATCGAACATTTTTCTGTAATTTTTGCAATAAAACTTTTGAAATTTCTCTCACCTGTTTATCGCCATCACGTTGCGACAAACGATAACCGACAAAATAAGGTGAAACAACATATCTAGCCGTTAATTTACAGATAATTTTGCGCCCATCACGATAAAAGAAAACATTATAAGAATCAAATTTCCCGCCGTAGAAGTCGTCAAGAATATACTTCACAGTCACCCGTGCAAACTCAGCCAAATCATCCATATATTTCGGATTATTGATCACAATATTGAATTCGACAAAGCCCATCACTGGCTTTTCAGAAATATTTACATTGATATGTTTATTCTCAAATACATTTATGCCCGTGAAGTTCTCGGGTTCAACGTGTTTATAGCCATCAACCTTATCCAAACCAATAATTTGGAAATGCGGATGACGTAATGATCCACCAGACATGGGACCAAAATTTTTATACATCAAAACACTTTGATACTTCTTAGTTTGAATCATTTTATTCCAGCACTCATAAATGTAATTGAAGACTTCCCTATTCTTAGCAACGGAATAATTAGAAATATCGCCTTCATGGTCGTGTGACTCAATCACAATCGTCTGATTAGTATCCTTCAACGTCTTAAACTTGTTCTCTAACCAAATCATATCGCCCTTTTGGTCAATGATATTAGTTAGGTTTTCTGTATCGCAGAACGGACAATAATCCGCCTTTTTCTTTATATCACGCGGTTTACCTTTAGCTTGATCAATTTCAAAAACAAGCACATCTTTATTAGACATATAATTTCACCTCAAAAACTTTGTGTAGCCCGTCTCCAGGGATAAGAATATTCTCCCGCTATGCGAACCGGTCCTCGCAGCAGGCTGAAACATTACTGTCAACCGGAAGTAGCATTAAAATGATAACACAAAAAAAGCTGAAAGAAATTCGTCAATTTCTCTCAGCTTAATTATATTAAATCATTTTAAAATTTATTGTTAAAAATTAAAGTGAACGTGAAGCACCTTTGTAAACAACACCACGTCTTGAATCAACAGTAACTGTGTCACCGTCATTAACAAGGCTTGTAGCGCTCTTAGCACCAACAACTACAGGTAGACCCATAGCGATACCAACAACAGCAGCATGTGAAGTTAAACCACCGTTTTCAACAACAACGGCACTAGCTTTTTCAAGAGCTGGCAGGTAATCTTTGTCAGTCATTTCTGTAACAAGGATGTCACCTTCGTTGATCTTCTTGTTTGCTTCTTCAGCAGAGTGAGCAACTACAACGTTACCAACAACTGATTCTTCACCAACACCTTGGCCTTTAACCAATGTTGAACCGATCAATTGAACCTTCATAACGTTTGTTGTACCACTTTCACCAACAGGAACACCGGCAACAACAAGGATTAAATCGCCTTCCTTAGCAAAGCCAAGTTCTTGAGCTTTCTTAGCAGCAAGGTCGAACATTTCATCAGTGTTTTCTGGCTTGTCAACGATAATTGGATCAACACCCCAGTTAACTGTCAAACCACGTTGTGTAGTTTCGTCAAATGTAAGTGCCAAAATGTCAGCAGCTGGACGATACTTAGAAATCATACGTGCTGTGTAACCACTCTTAGTTGCAGTAACAATTGTGTGAATGTGTAGTTCTTCAGCAGCTCTAACAACTGATTCACCGATTGATTCTGTAACGTTTGAACCCTTGTAATCTTCAAATCTTTGGATTGCAAGTGAGTTGTTCTTGTCTAATTCTTGTTCTGTACGTTGGTCGATACGTGACATAGCAGCAACAGCTTCTACAGGGTAGTCACCGTTAGCACTTTCACCTGAAAGCATTGTAGCATCTGTACCATCAAGAACAGAGTTAGCAACATCAGTAACTTCGGCACGTGTAGGACGTGGGTTTTCTTGCATTGAATCAAGCATTTGTGTAGCTGTGATAACTGGCTTGCCAAGTGCATTACACTTCTTGATCAAGCTCTTTTGTACAAATGGTACGTTTTCAAATGGAATTTCAACACCCATGTCACCACGAGCAACCATCAAACCATCTGATACTTGAAGAATAGAATCGATATTGTCGATACCTTCTTGTGATTCAATCTTAGGGAAGATTTGTACATATTCACAGTGTTTTTCTTCAAGGATTGCACGAATATCTAAGACATCTTGAGCTTTACGAACGAATGAAGCTGAGATAAAGTTGATACCTTCATCAAGACCGAAACGAATATCATCAGAATCTTTTTCTGTAATACCTGGTAGACGAACTTCAACACCAGGAGCATTGATACTCTTTCTTGAGCCGATCATACCATCGTTTTGAACAACAGTAACAAGTTCACGGTTCTTGTCATCTTTTTCAGTAATCTTCATGTCA
This sequence comes from Companilactobacillus heilongjiangensis, assembly GCF_000831645.3. Taxonomy (NCBI): domain Bacteria; kingdom Bacillati; phylum Bacillota; class Bacilli; order Lactobacillales; family Lactobacillaceae; genus Companilactobacillus; species Companilactobacillus heilongjiangensis. Next base: position 1,174,932 of record NZ_CP012559.1, on the reverse strand, counting down.
ACAAGACCATCATCGATCAATACGTGACCACCAACATGTGTATCATCGTATAGACCAGGATATGTTGAAGCAATCTTTTCTGGAGTACCTGTTAATGAGTCATCCATTGAGATACGGATTGTTTGGCCAATCTTAGCTTCGAACTTGCCGCCTTCTTGAACAGTAGTACGAATTTCAGCACCCTTAGTATCTAGAACGATACCAACAGTCTTACCAGTAATTTTTTCGGCTTCGTGTACCATTTCCATACGAGCCTTGTGTTCTGGGTGATCACCATGTGAGAAGTTGAAACGGAAGATGTTAGCTCCGGCTTCAATTAATTTCACGATAGTGTCAACATCGTTACTGGCAGGTCCAAGTGTACTTACAATTTTAGTTCTTTTCATCGAGAATCCCCTTTTCTTGTCTTATTTCCTTGTTCATTGTAACAAATTAAAACTTTATATGCTTAAATTATCTGCTTAAAGATTCATTTAAGTCATATAATGATAAATCAGGTTTGTGCTTGCTATCGAATAGGTCAAGAATATCATGTGAAGTAATCTTGTTGTTTTCGATACCAACAGCTAAACCACCCTTGCCATCAAGCAATAGATCAACGGCATAGGCACCCATCTTACTTGCTAAGACACGGTCTTTAACAGTTGGTGAACCACCACGTTGTACATGTCCTAAAACAGTAGCACGTGAATCGAAATCACCATACTTGTCTAATTCTTTCTTGAAGTCTTCAGCGTGCATAACACCCTCGGCCAAAACAATAATCATATTCTTATTGCCTTGCTCACGGCCTTCTTTAACTTCTTGAGCAATTTCTTTGATGTCAAAGTCACGTTCTGGAACGATGATCTTTTGAGCACCACCAGCAACACCAGCCCAAAGAGCTACGTCACCAGCGCCTCTACCCATTACTTCAACAACGAATGTTCTTTCATGGGAGCTAGCAGTATCATGCAACTTATCAATGGCATCAACAGCAGTAGATACGGCTGTATCAAAACCAATTGTAAAGTCTGTAAATGGAATATCGTTATCAATTGTTCCTGGTAGGCCGATTGTGTTGTAACCATGTTCAGTTAAACGCAATGCACCATGGTAAGAACCATCTCCACCAATAACAACCAATGCATCAATTCCAAATTTCTTTAGTTGCTCAATACCCTTTAATTGACCTTCTACGTTAGCAAATTCAGGGTATCTTGCAGAATACAAGAATGTACCACCACGTTGAATACGGTCGGATACGTCATCACTAGTTAGTGGGAAGATGTCTCCCGCAACAAGTCCAGCATATCCATAATTGATACCAAACACTTCGAGCCCTTTGTCAATAGCTCTACGTGTGACTGCTCTGATAGCAGCGTTCATACCAGGGGCGTCTCCACCACTGGTTAAAATACCAATACGCTTCATTTGTTCACACTCCAAAATTATTTGTTTCTAAAACAAAACCTAATCAAATATAACATTTTTATTGTCTACTTTGTAGAGCTGAAAACGTTTTAAAATAAATTAATCATTTTTTTTTAGCAAAACGTTCTTTTTACCCAGAAGTATTTCCAATTTCTGTTGAATTTGGTCGGTAAAATTGATCCAATGATTCGACTGCAAAATTGCAGCTTGCTTCTTTAGTTCTCGATAAATAATTATCGGCATTTTTCCACGAGAACTTTCAATGATTCGATACAGCTCTTCCATATTTTCAGGCGTATCCAAATTTTTAGGTACTTTCAGATACAACTTTTCACTTGGCAATTGAATCGTATATTGTTTTGGATCAGACAGACGGTCCGCAATCAATTCCAAATCACCACGTTTACCAACATTTGGATGACCAACAAATAGGAATATCTTTCCATCGAGAGTCATTTCTTCAATTTTTTGGAATAACTTAGGGAAAATTGTCACTGACATGCTGCCTGATTCGTCTTCAATCGTCATAAAGCACATTCGTTGACCTTTTTTAGTCCGAATCACGCGCAAATTCTTGACCAATCCGAGTACATTAACCGTTTGATTCTGATGATTGCCCAGATCAGCCAATTTAACTGTGCGCATATCCAACAAACGGCTGCGATACTTTTCCACCGGATGACCAGAAACATATACACCCAAATATTCCTTTTCCTGATTCAGTCGCTCGGTTAACGTATAATCGTCCACCTGATGCTTCTTTGGATCCAATACATCGAACAATGACAAATTACTGCCAGCCAACTGAATGCTCTCAATTAAATCGCGGAAATCATACAACAGTTCCTTACGATTACGGTTAAAGCCATCAAATGTACCTGACAAAATCATCGGTTCCAAGTAATCGGTTTTAACAAAACGACGGTCAATCCGTTGCAAAAAGTTTAAAGGACTCGTGTAAGGACCGTTTTTCTCACGTTCTTCAACAATATTACTTGCCAAATCACGGCGCATCCCTTTGATACTCAACAATCCAAAACGAATTGCTTGATCGTCATCAGTATATTCGTACTGACTTCGATTAATATCGACATTAAGTATCTTCACATGTGAATCCTTGGCATCCTGAATATAAGTCGTTACTTTACTCTCATTATTCAAATTGGAATTCAAAAGACAAGCAAAGAAAATATCAGGAAAATGGACTTTCATGTATGCCAACCAAAAGGCAATCATCGAATAGGCAACTGAGTGAGACTTGTTAAATCCATAATTACCAAACTTTTCAATATATTCATAAACTTTTTCAGCTGAACCACGGTCATGTCCCTGTCCAACTGCACCATCGATAAACTTTTGACGATTCTCTTCGATCAACTGTTCATTCTTTTTACTGATAGCACGACGTAAAATATCGGCATCAGCAAGCGAGAAATTAGCCATTTCAGACGACGCCTGCATAACTTGCTCCTGATACACTAGAACCCCATATGTTGGCTTCAGAATCCGCTCCAGTGACTTATCAGGGTACGTTACAGGTTCACGACCATGTTTTCTGTCAATAAATGTCGAAATATTTTCCATTGGACCTGGACGGTACAAGGCATTGGTAGCCACAATATCGTCGAAACTCGTGGGAACTAGGCGTCTCAAGACACTACGAATCCCATCCGATTCAAATTGGAACACCCCGTCAGTTGCCCCTCTTTGGAATAGCTGCAAGGTTTTTTGATCATTCAACGGAATTCTTTCCGGAATAAACTCCTTACCGTAACGTTTAGAAATAGCTTGAATGGCTCGATCCAAAATTGTTAAATTCTTCAATCCCAGAAAATCCATTTTCAGCAATCCGACATTTTCAACATTATATTTTGTCTGTTGTGTCAGGTTGATACCGTCATCCTCCAATTGCACTGCAACAATATCGGTCATCGGCTTTTTACTGAGGACAATTCCGGCCGCATGGGTTGAATAATGCCGTGGAATACCTTCAATTCGTTGAGCCACTTTAAAAATCAATTGGTTCTCACGTGAGTTCTCTACTAAATTACGTAAAGTACTCGACTCATCGAACGATTCTTTCAAAGAAATATTAAGTTTTCTGGGAATAGCATTCGACCATTGTGAGATTTGAAATTGTGTCTGACTAAATGTTCGTGCAATATCACGCAAAGCCATCTTGGCAGCCAATGTTCCGAAAGTAATAATTTGTGCCATGTGGTCAGAACCATACTGATCATGCATGTACATAACCATTTCATCACGTCGATCATCTGGTAAATCCAAATCAATATCCGGCATATTGGCACGTTGTGGGTTCAAGAATCGTTCAAATAGTAAATCATACTTGATTGGATCCACTTGGGTGATTCCCAAACAGTATGACACCAAGGAACCAGCTGCAGAACCACGTCCAGGACCCGTTTTAATGCCAATTTCATGAGCATGCTTGATAACATCCCAAACAATCAAAAAGTAGTCTGAGAAGCCCATTTTTTCAATAACACTCAATTCGTAATCCAAACGTTTTTGATACTCAGCTGGAATTTGATTCCTCAAACGCTTCTTTAAACCTTTAGTCGAAAGTTCATGGAGAAATTGTTGTGAACTGGTGCCTGTCGGTGTTGCAAACTTGGGCAATTCAGTCGCTTTAAATTCAATATCGACATTACACTGTTCAGCAATCGCACTTGTGTTAGCAATTGCCTCCGACATATCGACCTCTGAAAAATCATTGGCAAATTCATCGGCTGTCCGTAAATAATGATCTCCTTCTTCAACGACTTGGCTCAAACTTTCAAAACGCTGACCAGTGCGGAGATCATTGACTACTTGATAAGCTAGGTGATCATCTTGGTTGACGTAGCGAACATCACCGAGAGCTACCATTGGTAAATGCTGAGAACGGGCAACTGAACGAATATTTTTAACATTATCGATTTGACCTGAATAAAGACTAACGCCTAAATAGAGCGAACCCTCATCTGTCAAAGGCTTTAATTGGCTAGTATAGGCTTCAACATCAACATTAAGCACCTCGGCTTCACTTGCTGGGGTGATAACAAAGAGATCAGATAAGTATTCTTTCAAGTCCGCAACATTAACAGGATCTTTTTCCGACATAACTTTAGAAGAAATTTTTATAAGATGCTGATAACCAACCTCATTTTTTGCTAGTAATAATAATGGATAAGTATTCTCAGTATCAATAATTCCAGCTGCTTCAATTGTTAAACCGATAATTGGTTTAATACCAATTTTTTTAGCATATTTATAAAAGTCCAATGAACCATAGAGATTATTAATATCTGTGAGAGCTATCGCCTGATAACCCCGAGCTTTGGCCTGGTCGATCAACTCGGTCAATTTTGCGGGACTATGCAGTAAACTAAAACTACTCATCACTTGTAGTTGTGCTTGCAATTTGTCGCCCCCTTTGTTTAAAATTATATCAAAATCAAGTGAAATTTTATTGGGTAAAATTCCCTTTTGTGCTAAACTACTTGAGAAAGTGAGATGGAAGAAATGAGATATATTGCTGTTATTTTCTGGTCAATCATGCTGGGACAAGTTGCCGGTTTTATCGGTGGTGCTTTGAACCAACAAAAATTTAACTCTACGTACTCAATCATTATAAGTATAGTATTTGCGGTCATTTTCAGTGTCATTCCATTGATCCTTGATAGTTCCGTAAAAGATACTAAAAAAGAAAAGAACGCTTAATTAAGTTTAAGCGTTTTTTTTATGGAAGTGTTAACTTATGCAAATAAAATCTTTAGACCATCTAGTTTTAACCGTAGCTGATATTGAAGCAACCTGTCAATTTTACAGTACCATCCTAGGTATGCAAGTCATCAGCTTCGATCAGGGTCGAAAAGCATTACACTTTGGCAATAAAAAAATTAATCTCCACCAAAAGGGCCATGAGTATGAACCAAAGGCCAAATATCCAACCCCAGGCTCCGCTGACCTCTGCTTGATAGCAGAAACTCCACTAGATTCAGTCATTGAAGAGTTAAAGCAAAATAACATATCAATCGAACAAGGTCCCATTGCCAAGCATGGCGCATTGGGAGATATTGAGTCCGTCTATCTCCACGACCCTGATCAAAACCTAATTGAAATATCTAATTACAAATAAAGAGCTCCAGCAAAATTAAAAAATTGCTGAAGCTCTTTTTGTTTTAATATTTAAATTTTAAGTCGAATGAATCTAACTAAATATTAATTATTCAATAACACTAGTCGGAAGAGCTGAGAGTATTCACCAGCAGTGGAAGTGGCGTTATGGCTTTAGCCATTACACCACCGACGTATTTTGAGATTTGCGGTTTTTGCAAAGCTCAAAATCGAGATTCGAGACCGAACTATGGCTCGAATCGGTCGCACAGCAGGCGAAATACTCTCAGCTCTGGAGACGGCATCCCCAGCTAATACTTAGTAACATAAAGATAAAATTCTTTCATAGATAAATTGATGTTGAAGTTAACACCATTAGAAGTAATTTGTTTCATCGAAGTCTTAGTAGAATTCTTGCTGGCATTCTTTGTTTGCTTACCGAAGTCTTTCAAAACTTGCTTACCATCGGCACCAAGCAATTTCGATGTAATCATCAAATCAGTTGCCATATTCTTTTGACCAGTCTTTGATTTCAAATCCTTGTAAGTGAACTTCGTTGCAATACCCATCAATTGATTGTCTTGAACGTTGTAATACCACTCAGTTCCGTCACTCTTCTTGTGCGTGAATATCCCGTTTTTTGTGATCAATTGCAATTGATCTGTGGGTTGTCCCATTGATAATAACGTATAGTTATATGTCTGAGCAAAAGTCAGGTAGCTCTCTAGTGCCTTGGCTTTCTTCACTTTAACTAATTTAGTCTCAACCTTATCGCCATTTGTTGCTTTAATGCGAACATTTTGGTCCTTAGTTGAAACAGGTACAGAAATAGCAAAATGACCACCATCGACTGAAACCTTTTGAGTCTTGCCATTAACCGTATAAGTTAACTTGTCATAGTTCTTAGCTTGACCTTTAACTACAGCAACTAATCCGTCAGCGCTGTACTCTTTTTTGGTTGTCGAAAGGTTCATTTTGGAACAGCCAGTTAGTAACAAAAAGAATAGCGGAATAACCATCAATAATACGTACTTTAATTTCTTCATTATCATCGTTACTCCATCTATTTAATATATTAAAAAAAAGCCAAGTTTAACTTGACTTTCTCATTAAGCTTCTTTGCTATCGTCGATAACTTTTTCACCCTTGTACATACCTGATGGTGAAACATGGTGACTTAAACGATATTCACCTGAAGCAACGTCGAATTGCATGTTTGGTGTACTTAACTTAAGATGTGCGCGTCTTGAACGCTTTCTTTGTTTTGATGTTTTTCTCTTTGGAACAGCCATATTTAAAAACTCCTTTTATTTATTAACTCAATCAAATCTAACGTTTAATATAATACTATCATAAAAACGTTTGAGCAAGCAAATTTACTATTTTGTTTGCTTTTTTACATTATTTTCTTTTAATGCATCAGCAATTTGGTTGTCGTTTGAAACTTTAACTTTGGAAATTTGTTTCTTAGCATGACGATTTAAGTCATCATCTTTCTTCTTGCCTGTCGTTGCTAGAAGCATCGTAATAACGGCACCTAACAACAACGTAACGATGATCAAGATAATCAATGGTAACTTAACTCTGGTAAAGCCAAAGCTGACCGTCACTGGATTAACATTCAAAACGGCAAAGATTACGACGATTAAAGTAATAACTAAGCCAATTACGAATCTTGATTGTTTACCCTTCATGTGAATCCTCCCCTATTTGCGATTGCCCAGTGTTGAAGCAAAGTAATCCCCAAGACTTGGAGCAACCTTATAAAGTACTGCTGCCAATTCCATGTAACGTGGACGATTGATTTCACGCTTTGAACGACCAAACGTATTAACAATTTCCCAAGCCAACTTATCAGGATCAAGAACGAAATATTTTACTGAATCAAGATAGTTGCCTGAATGATCGGCGACATTGAAGAAATTCGTGTCTACAGGGCCTGGATTGACCGTTGTAACATAAACACCCATAGGCTTCAATTCCAGCCTTAGACCGTCTGAAAAGGCGATTACAGCCGCTTTAGTTGCCGCATAAGCAGCAGACTTAGGTGTTGTCATCTTTCCAGCCATTGAACCGATGTTAATAATATGTCCACGACCATTCTCAATCATACCTGATGCAACCAATCGTGTCATCAACATTAGTCCTAAAACATTCACACGGAACATCTTTTCAACTTTGTCAAAATCGGTATCCAAGTAATTTGAAAAGTCCCCAAAACCAGCGGCATTGACTAATACGTCGATATCATCACTAATATCAGCAATTTTGTCAACTGCATCACTGATTTGATTTGCATCGCTCATATCAACTGAAAGGTATTCATGGTGGGCACTCTCAGCACCGACACGAATACATTCATTCTTAACTTGCAACAACTTGTCTTCATTTCTGGCAATTAAAATCAAGTTGGCGCCACATTTAGCAGCGTTAACAGCAACGTCCTTACCGATACCTGAAGATGCACCAGTAACAACAACTGTTTGATTCAATAAATTAGTCATATTCATCCTCTTTTCTATTTAAAAGGTACCTCATACAAATCAAAATCACTAGCTACACGAGTGTTCTTAAAGATTTTTTGAGCTTCCTTTTGTAAGATCAAAGCACCTCTACCAGTATATCTGGCAGAAATATGTGTCAAAATCAAACCTTTAGCATGGCTTCTTTTAGCAAGTTCGGCTGCTTGAGTGGCTGTGGAATGATAATAGTTGTAGGCCAACTTCTTTTCATCGTTAGAAAATGTCGACTCATGCACAATAACATCAGCATCTTTCGACAATTCATCGATTTCCGGAGTATAGCGCGTGTCAGAAATAATTGTAACGATTTTACTTGGTTTGTCGGGTCCGATGAAATCTTTCCCATCTAAAACAGTTCCATCGTCTAATGTCACAACTTTACCAGCCTTCAATTGACCAAAAATTGGTCCATTTGGAATGTGGTATTCCTGTAACTTATCAACTAATAACTCACCAACACGTGGCTTTTCGACCACTCGATAACCAAAACAAGTAATCCGATGTTTCAACTTGCCGGCGTAAACGCTAAAAGTCTTGTCATTGAAAATTTCGCCTTCATTTTTCAATTCGATATATTTAATTTGATAGCTCAATCTACTGCCAGTTACCTTCAAGGACGTCTGAACGTATTCTTTAATACCCACTGGTCCATAAATCTCCAATGGAGCTTCACCGCCTTGATTGGCACGACTAGCTAATAAACCTGGCAAACCAAAAATATGATCGCCATGCAAATGAGAGATAAAGATTTTAGTTATTTTACGAGGCTTGATTGCTGTTTTTAATATTTGATGTTGTGTCGCTTCGCCGACGTCAAAGAGCCAAACTTCATTGCGCTCATCAAGCATTTTTAACGCAGTGCTCGAAACGTTGCGGCTCTTTGATGGAACTCCGGCACCAGTTCCTAAAAATTCTAATTCCATAAAAAAATCCTATCTATTTTTTGTCTAATGATTTCAAAATTTCTTTTGTGACAAACGAAGTATAGTACATCGATCCGTCTGGATTTGGATGTACATTATCATCATAGAACCAGTCTGTGTGACCTTGTGAGTATCCATTCCAGTCAATCACAGTCAAATTCTTATACTTAGCTGTTGCTTGAGATAAGACTCCATTAACAGTCTTTTCCCAAGGTCTTGTTGGTACGTGAACATTAATCCAGTAAACATGACGTTTAGGACCAACTAATTGCATAATTTGACCAACTTGATCCATATTGAATGGTCCGTTAGTACCTAGACCAATCAAGACATTAGATGCTAGAACGCCTTGACTCTTGTAATTTTGCAAAAGATCAAGACTGGCACCCATCTGACGACTAACCGCAGCATCAATGATAACTTTCTTGTCATCGAACAACTTCAAGAAGTTATCGGAACCATCAGCCATAACTGAATCACCGACAGCAGTCAAAGGAACATCCTTTAAACGTTGCAAGTCAATCTGACTCAAACCATACTTTTCAAATTCAGTATTGATTGGGTGACTCTTAGCAGCTTTCTTGTAACGAGCATAATCAGCATCTGACATCTTGCCAGTTACGTTCTTTTGCTTGTCCTTAGCCTTCTTCAAGTTTGCAATTGCTTTAGCTTTCTTAGCCTTAGTAGCCTTTTCATTCTTAGTAATCTTATTAGCTAGTTGACTGTGGTTGACGTTAGGCTTTGGTGCACTAACAGCTTTAACGACACCGTATGAACCAGTTAAACAGATCACAGCGATTACTAATGCCAAAACACGTTGAACGGCAGTTGATGAACGGAAGAACTTCTTAACATCACTCCATTTAGCGTGAGCCAATGGTTGTTCGACGAATCTGAATGAAAATTCAGTTACTAAGACAATCAAGATAACCTCAATCACAGGATAAAGGATTGGATGATCAGCAATGTTTCTGAACTTTGATTCGAAGAAAATCATTACAGGAAATTGATACAAGTAAAGCCCATAACTTCTCGTACCGACATAATGGAAAACTCGGTTTGATAAAACGCCGTTCCAGAATGAATCTGGATGTGCAACAACTCCGATAAAGATACATGTCGTGATTGAGAAGATAAACATCCCACCACGATACAAGAATGGATCTGAATCCTTAATTGTAAAGATCATTAGTAGCATCAAAGCAAATGACAGCAAACCAACTAAATTAAGTTTTAATTTGTCATTCTTCTTCAAGCCACTCTTCAACTTCTCAGCTGGCCAAATCAAAGCTAGACCACAACCAAGTAAAATTGAGAATAATCTTGTATCTGTACCATAATAAATTCTACTTGGATCAACACCCGGCTTGAACAAAATAGCCATCCAGATTGCTGAAGCAATTGAAAGAATCATTGAGAATCCAAAGATACGACTCTTTTTAACACCATATTTGGCAAATAGAATTAACAAAATTGGCCAAATAATATAGAACTGACCTTCAATAGACAAAGTCCATAAATGTGTAAATGGTGATTCATTATTAGCGAATCTTTCAAAATATGATTGACCGTTAAAAATTTGCCACCAGTTATAAACATTCAAGACATTTGTTACGAAAATCTGGTCTAAATGGTACAACAGCCCCTTTAAAAACATCACGATATATGCCCCAGATGCTAATAACACAAAAAGCATCCCGGGATATAATCGCTTAACTCTTTTAATGTAAAAATTACTTAACGAGAATGAACCACCATAATCAACAGTATTAAAAAAATGATCTGTGATTAAGTAACCCGATATAAGGAAGAAAATTGGAACCCCCAAATATCCGCCGGAAAAAACATTGGGATTCAAGTGATACATAATTACACCAATAACCCCTAAAGTACGTAGTCCATCAAATCCAGTAATAAATCTTCTTTTTGGTGATTTATTCATTTTATCTATTGCCCCTAAATAAATTCAAAAGTGAAATCGAGAATTGTTACTGAATCACCTGACTCAGCTCCTGCATCGATCAATGCATCTTCAATACCCATAGATTTTAGTTTTCTAGCAAACAGCATAATACCATCTTGGTGATCCAAGTTGGTTCTTTGAAGAAGTAATTCAACCTTAGCACCCTTAACAACAAAGTCGTGATCGGCCTCTTTTTCAATCGTAAATGCCTTTTCTTCTGGTTCAAAGTTGTATTCTTTATCTTCGTCAGTTTGAACGTCAAAGTGAATTGGCTCTGCCTTAGATAATACTTCACTCGTGTGATTCATCAACGCTTTCACACCAGTATGTTTAACACTTGAAATTGCGAAAATATCAGCATCTTCTGGCAACTTCTCTTTGAATTCAGCTAGTCGTTCTTCAGAACCAGGAATATCCAACTTAGTTGGTACGATAACCTCGGGACGTGACAAAACGTTCTCATCATAATTTCCTAATTCTTTTCTAATTGCCAAATAATCTTCGTATGGATCACGACCATTGTTAGGATCCATGTCAACTAAGTGCAAGATAACTCGAGTACGTTCAACGTGGCGTAGGAATTGAATACCCAAACCGACACCGTTAGATGCACCCTCAATCAAACCGGGTAAATCGGCAATAACAAAATCACGTCCATCATCTAATCTAACCATTCCTAGGTTAGGTGACAATGTCGTAAAGTGATATGCCGCAATCTTTGGTCGAGCAGATGTAGCAACAGATAATAAGGTAGATTTACCAACAGATGGAAAACCAACCAATCCAACATCAGCAATCAACTTCAACTCAAGCTTGATAAATTTCTCTTGTCCAGGCTCACCATTTTCGGCAACTTCTGGAGCTTGATTTCTGGAATTAGCAAAGTGAATGTTTCCACGTCCACCGTTACCACCCTTGGCAACTACTAATTCTTGGTTGTTTTCAGTCAAGTCGCCAATTAAACGACCGCTTTCTTCATCATATACTGAAGTTCCCGTAGGAACTTTAATATAAACGGGATCTGCTTTATGTCCGTACATCCCCTTGATCTGACCATTTTGACCTGGTTCAGCCTTAAAAATTCTCTTGTATCTAAAGTCCATTAAAGTATTCATACCTTCATTAGCCTTTAAGATGATATCGCCACCGCGACCACCATCACCGCCGGAAGGTCCACCGAGTGGAGTATATTTTTCGTGACGGAAGGCTACAGCCCCGTCGCCACCCTTTCCGGATCTAACGGTGATTTTAACGTTATCTACAAACATTAAAATCCCCCTTTCTAAACTATAATTATCATTTCTAAATTTTAGCACAAAAACAGACTTCATAATACTTTGAACTGATATTGATTGTCCAGTCTTTTATAAAAGAATCGATATTCTCTGACCGTTTTTGACTGTTTTTGAAAATTTATGATTGATTTTGAATGAATATGGATGTATTATATCACTTGTGAGGTGATGTAAGTGCTTACCGAAGAAAGACAACAAATTATTTTAGATCAATTAAAATTACATAATATTGTCAAACTCCACGACTTAATTCCATTAACTGGTGCTTCAGAATCCACCTTGCGCCGTGATCTCCAAGATTTAGAGAATTGTCATAAACTTCTAAGAATTCACGGTGGTGCTCAAAACGTTATTTCTTTACATGAAGAACCCGCACTTTCTCAAAAAGCTGCCGTTCATATTAATGAAAAGAAAATGATTGGCCAAACAGCTGCAGGACTTGTTCGAAACCATGAAGTCATCTTCCTTGATTCAGGGACAACGATTCAATTCATGATTCCTTATTTAATAGAACATAACGATCTGTTAGTTATTACCAACAGCGTTGACAATGCTTCGATGCTGGCCGATTACAACGTGAACACATTTCTTCCTGGGGGGAGATTAAAGTCATCTACTAAAGCTTTGGTTGGAGCAAATATCATCCAAACTTTAGAGAATTACCATTTTGATCGTGCATTTCTAGGAACTAACGGCTTTTCAGTTGATGCTGGTTACACAACGCCAGATCCTGAAGAAGCAGCCATAAAGAGCCTAGCAATCGCACAATCAAATCAGGCTTATGTCTTATCTGATAGTTCTAAGTTTTCGCAAGTCAGTTTTAGCCGTTTTGCGACTTTAGCTGAAGTACCATTGATTACTAACAAGTTGTCGGAAAAAGAAACAAGCATTTTAAACAAGTATACAAAGATAACGGAGGCTATTTAGTTGATTTATACAATTACAGTCAACCCTTCAATTGATTATGTTTTGCAATTGAAGCAATTAAATACTGGCGAAGTTAACCGTACATCAAGCGATGTTAAACTTCCTGGTGGTAAAGGTATCAACGTTTCCAGAATTCTCAAAGCTTTGAAGATTGATTCAACTGCTTTAGGATTTGTCGGTGGTGCTACTGGTTCAATGTTTGAAGAATTGCTTTCACAACACGAACTAAAAACTTCTTTTACTAAAGTTAAAGAAGACACTCGTATCAACGTTAAGATTAATGCCGTTGAACAAAATGAGGAAACTGAGATCAACGGTGCTGGTCCAATGATCAGTGACGATGAGAGACAAGCTTTCATGAACAACCTTAACGGTATCGGTGCGGGTGACATTGTTATCATGGCCGGAAGCCTTTGCAAAAATCTTGACGCAAAATTCTATTTAGATATTGCTAAAACGATTCAAAAGCAAGGCGCTGAATTTATCATCGATACAACTGGTCAAGCTTTACTAGATACTTTGCCATTGCACCCACTAGTTGTTAAACCTAATCACCACGAGTTAGCTGACTTATTCAATGTCAAACTTAATAGCGAACAAGAGATTGTTACTTATGCTCGTAAACTGTTGGACAAAGGTGCTAAACACGTCCTTGTCTCAATGGCTGGTGACGGCGCCCTACTTGTTACTAAGGACACAGCATACAAAGCCAACGCTCCTAAAGGAACTGTTATCAATTCCGTTGGTGCTGGGGATTCAATGATCGCCGGTTTTGCTGGAACATTCATGGAAACAAAAGATCCAATCGAAAGCTTCCATATGGGTGCTGCTTGTGGATCAGCTACAGCCTTCAGTCAAGATATTGCCGTAAAGACAAAGATTGACGAAGTTTATCAAGATATTTCTATTACAGAGCTCTAATCGAGGGGGACTTTTAAAATGGACTTGAAACAATTGCTATTAAAAGACGCCATGATCATGGACTTGAAAGCTACTACTAAAGAGGATGCCATTGAAGAAATGGTAGACAAGTACTATCAAGTTGGTGTGATCGACGATAAAGATTTATATAAAGCTGATATTTTAAAACGTGAAGCACAAACAAGTACTGGTATCGGTGATGGAATTGCTATGCCACATGCTCGTGACAAAGCCGTTAAGCGTGCTACCGTACTATTTGCTAAAAGTGCCAAGGGTATCGATTATCAATCATTAGACGGCCAACCAGCCTACCTATTCTTTATGATTGCTGCTCCAGACGGTGCCGATAACCTTCACTTACAAGCTTTAGCCGCATTATCATCATTATTAATTAATCCTGAACTTGTTAAGAACTTAAAGGCTGCCAAGACAGCTGATGAAGTTCAAACATTATTCGATGATGCTATGCAAGCAAAAGAAGCTAAAGACAAGGCTGATGAAGCTAAGCAAAAAGCTAAAGAAGCCGAAGCCGCAAAAGCTGACCAAAATGGTGAACACAAACCTTACGTTGTTGCCGTTACTGCTTGCCCTACTGGTATTGCCCACACATACATGGCTGAAGCCGCTTTGAAGGAACAAGCTGAAAAGATGGGTATCGACATCAAGGTTGAAACTAACGGTTCCGAAGGTGTTAAGCACAAGCTTACTGCTAGTGAAATCAACCGTGCCGATGGTGTTATCATCGCTGCCGATAAGAAAGTTGATATGCCAAGATTCGATGGCAAACATTTAGTTAACCGTCCCGTTAGTGATGGTATCAACAAAGCTGAAGAATTAATCAATTTAGCTGCTGAACAAAAAGCTCCAGTCTTCCATGCTGAAGGTGGCGCTGTCGCTGATGAAGATGATACAGAAGAAAAGAAGTCACTTTGGTCAAGAATTTACGCCGATTTAATGAATGGTATTTCTAATATGCTTCCATTCGTTGTTGGTGGTGGTATTTTAATGGCTATCTCCTTCCTATTGGAAAACTCTGTTGGTGCACATTCACAATGGTTCTTGTTCTTCAATAACGTTGGTAACTATGCTTTCAGTTTCTTGATCCCTGTTTTAGCCGCATACATTGCCGTTTCAATTGGTGATCGTCCTGCCCTATTACCTGGTTTCGTTGGTGGTTACATGGCATCTCAAGCTACAGCTTCAGTTGTCAGTTCTAAGAGTCCTGCCGGATTTATCGGTGGTCTACTTGCCGGTTTCATTGCCGGATGGGTTATCGTCTTACTTAAGAAATGGCTCAAGAACTTGCCACAATCTTTAGCTGGTCTAAAGACTATCTTGATTTACCCAGTCCTAGGTCTACTCCTAACTGGTGCAATCATGTACTTCATCGTTGACCCTGTCTTTGCCGTTGTTAACGCTGCAATTACTCACTTCCTAGAATCGATGGGTACTGGTAACGCCGTTATCTTAGGTACCTTGCTTGGTGGTATGATGTCAATCGATATGGGTGGTCCTTTCAACAAGGCTGCTTACACATTTGCTATTGGTACATTTACAGCTACACAAGATGGTGCTTTAATGGCTGCTGTTATGGTTGGTGGTATGATTCCACCTCTAGCAATTGCCATTGCAACAACATTCTGGAAAGATAAGTTTACAGAACAAGAAAGACAAGCCGGTCTTTCAAACTACATTTTAGGTTTATCATTTATCACTGAAGGTGCAATTCCATTTGCTGCCGGAGATCCATTACACGTTATCGTATCAAGTGTTATCGGTTCTGCCATCGGTGGTGGTTTAACACAATTATGGAGTGTTAATGTTCCTGCTCCTCACGGTGGTATCTTCGTTACACCACTTGCTAACAAACCATTGCTTTACTTACTAGCCGTTCTTATTGGTTCAGTAATCGCCGGTGTTATCTATGGTGTTTGGAAACCTGCTAAGAAACAACGTAATTAATATTTAAATTTAGAACAGAAAATACTTGTAATCCAATTTTGGATCGCAAGTATTTTTTTGTTTTAAAAGGACTCTAGAACGTTTTGTTTCGATTCATTTTTCTTGCAAACGGTAACTAAATGTTTACTATTAGTGGCAATCAAAGGGCGCTATATCAACGTTTCTAACACTTTTAAAAAGAAATAGTTAAATATTGATTATAAATATATGTGTATTTTAAAAGCTGTCATATCCATACAAAATCATTTGACATTCAGTTTAAACATAAATTTATCGCCCCGAGATTTTTAGAAAAAATTATTTAATTAATATATGTGGGCTGGTTAGATATTCCGTCTACAGAGCCGGGAAATATTCACAAGCTGTGCGGAACGGTCCGAGCTAAAGTACGGTCTCGAACCTCGGCACACAAATATTTCCCAGCTCTTCCGACTAATTGATTGTTAGTGATTAGACGTTAAGTTATTCAACTACACCTATTATTCAAATCATATTAGACGATGAAATATTTGTAATAGATTATCAACTAGTACCATGCGTAATTAACATCTAAAGGTTGAACGATAAAAATTTGATTTAATCCTTGCTCTAACAATCTAAACGGAATACCTTCCAACCCTTAGTTAAAATCTCTAAATACTCCTAAAAGTGAGTATAAAGTTACGGGTGATAAAAATGAGATCAAGAAAAAATATCGATTCTATGCAAAATTACATCCATGACGCTTTTTTTGAACGAGGTCATTGGCTATTAAAAATCAGACAAACATTAGTTACCGTTTTATCATGGATAATCATGGTCATCCCGATTTATTGGACCTTATCCATGACTGTGTTCGTTAGTGATAATTTGAAAGGACAACCCTGGTCGACTCCGGAAGGAAAAGACCTATTCAATTTCTTTGGTCATTTCTTGACTAATGCCTTTATCGTCCTAGCAATTATAACCGTTTCATTTACTTTATATAACAACTACTACACCAAAAATCATGTTAAAAGACACGCTATTTACAATGAGAAAAAACTCTTCGCACGTCGTGAAGCTATCAAGGATTTTTATACTTTAAAATTTGGAGACCGTTATTATCGTCGTAATGACATCAGATACTACATCATTACCCCTGAAAATAACTTTGAAATTAAAACTATCGACAAAATTTACAGCAAATTCGAGGATGCCAAATTATGATTAAAACTGGGATTTCCACCTTCGATGCCGTAGCTAACTTCTTTCTCTTAATGTTAATTGCGTATCCAATTTTGGGATCATTCTGCTGGTTAATAGGAACAATTTGTTACCAGTTCCTTTACGCCCACAGAATTACCAAGTACAAACGAATCGACAAGAGTATGCAGCCTTTTGTCACAATCATGATTCCAGCGCACAATGAGGAAGTTATGATTGCCGATACCATAAATTATTTGATGACTGAGTTGAATTACTCTAATTATGAAGTTCTGGTGGTTGACGATGGTTCAACTGACGATACCCCCATGATTCTTCACGGATTGATGACTCAATATTCCAATTTGAAAGTTATCCGAATCGAGAAGAATCAAGGTAAAGCTCATGCCTTTAACATTGGTATTGCCTTTACCAAAGGTGAATTTATCTTAAGTAATGATGCCGACTCCTTACCTGAACCAGATGCAATTTGGAAATACATGAACTACTTCAATACTTCCGATGGACAAAATATTGCGGCTGTTACTGCCAATATGGACGTGCAAAACCGTGATACCATCATTTCCAAATCACAAACTGTCGAGTTTTCCAGTATCGTGGGTATTATCAAACGTAGTCAAGTTGGGGTTTTCGGCAATATGTATGCATACAGTGGTGCCAATACCATGTATCGTCGTGACGCCTTGATTGATGTCGGTTTGTTCAGACAAGATCGGGCAACTGAAGATATCAGTATCGCTTGGGACCACCAAACTAGCGGGTGGTCAACTGTCTTTGCTCCAAATATTCTTTTCTACATGAATGTACCGGACAACTTGAAGAGCCTTTACAATCAAAGAAAACGTTGGGCCAAGGGTGGCACTGAAGTTTGGTTAACAAATTTTTGGAAAATTGTCCTACATCCCTTTAGGTATACTAGACAAATTGCCTTTATAATTGACCAAACATTCAGTATCACTTGGTCGTTCTTCTACTTTATCAGCTTGATTTTATTTATTGGATCAGTGCTTAGTTTCTTATTTACGGGTGATTTCCGGCAAGTGATTTTCCTATTCGCTATGTCATTTGTCTTCATCACATTTGAAATGTTGGCTGGAATTATCCAACTGGGGGCTGCCTTATTGGTAGATGAAGAGGGTAAAAAATTTAAATATCTCATATTTATGCCGTTTTACTCCCTAGTCTATTGGCAAGTTAACGCCTTTTCAGTTGTGACAACGTTTATTCCTGCTGTTAGAACAATTATGGGACATGGTTCAGGAACTTGGGTCAGCCCTAAACGTCATAAGAATATTAAAAGCAATTAGTGTTTTTCTTCGATAAACATCAAAAGAGCCAGCAATCTAAAAAAGATTACTGACTCTATTTGTTTTGGTTATTAATTTCTTATTCAAATTGCTAAAGGATTTGGTCATCTAATCCTTAAATCACAACATGTTCTGCTCATCCCGAGTATAACTAAAATAAAGATCCAACATAATCGACTTATCCTTTGTCGAAATATCATTCAAAGTTTGAACTGCTGTAGCAACCATCAAATCGTCATCTAACCCTTCTTCAGATTGAAAGTACTCTTCTTGAATACCGATTGATTCGTCGAACCACTCACCAATTCTAATCACAAATTTATAAAAATCATTGTCATGATTCTTATTTAAATAATCAATCTGCAGATTGTTGAATAAATCTGTTAATGCGATAACTTCCGAATACTTCAAGTTATTGACAAAACTAGTTACATCCTTAGCTGTTCTAGCCTCGTTCAGTAACTTTACACTGATTCCTGTGGCCTGATGAATCTCTTCAGTTGTAACGGACTTATCTTTCAATAACTCAGTTGCACGATCAATAACAGTTAACATAGTAACTACCTCGCTTTTCGTAAAGCTATACTTAGTTGCTATTCATATTCTAAAACAAAAACTCTTTTATTGTCGCCTATTAGCCCTAGTTTTACGTTAATTTTGCGTAAAGAATCCTTTACATTGTGTATTGGCTTTATCTTTTAAAACACATTAGTTAGGGGGCTGCTTATTAGCATAACGTCCGTGGTCCATTACCCCTTTTTTAGAACTCATGATACTAAAAACTAACTGATTATTAAAAAAAACACAATTAATTATTTCAAAAATAAGAATGTAATTCAAATTTACCTGAATTATAAGTATTTTTACATTAAATTTACAAGAAATTTATATTGCTCGGCTATTATTAATAGCTAGGGATAAATTAAATATGTCAGAGGATTATTATGCAGGAAAATTGGAAAAAAAACTTTTGGATTTTATGGTTTGGCAATTTTATAACTGATATGGGTAATGCAATGACATTGCCTTTTATTGTGCTATTTATTGACACACTAGGTGATTTTAATAAAGTTGAGTTAAATTTATTAGGTGCAGCAGCCTTTTCACTGACATATTTGAGTAAAGCCATCGTTTCCCCACTATGGGGTCGTTTGGCCGATCTTAAAGGGCGTAAATTGATGTGTTTACGTGCATCTGGAGTAATGACACTTACAATTTTTATGGTGGGATTGTCACCTAACGTTTGGTTTTTACTATTCTTTCGCATTCTTCAAGGAGCCTTCTCAGGTTATATCAATAATGCTAATGCTTTGATGTCTGTTTCAGCACCAAAAAAGATTCAGGGACACGTGATGAGTAAGCTAGTTACTGGTAGTATTTCCGGATCTCTAATTGGTCCATTGATTGGAGGACTTCTAGCAACTTGGTTTGGTTACCGTGGAGCTTTTTTTGTGACTAGTTTTTTGACGGCAATTGTATTTTTAACAACATGGTTAGGTGTTAAAGAGGAATTCAACCCGATTACAAGACAAGAATTACAACCAGCATTACCGTTAATGAAAAAAATTGGCTGGCCTTTCTTTGTTGCAATATTTGGGTCAATATTAGCGGTTAAAGCAACAGCCAATGCAATTACACCCATGTTGAGTTTGATGGTCAGAGAACTTGATCCCAGTAGTCAGAACACGGTAATTATGATTGGATTCGTTGCAGCTGCTCCAGGTTTTGCGACAATTTTATTTGCGGGAATCGTTGGATCAATGATTGATCGATTAGGCGCTCTAAAAAACATGATTATTTTTTTAACCTCAGCCATTATTTGTTTAGTTTTAACTAGTTTGGTACAAAATATTTGGCAATTGCTTATTTTCAGATTTATTTTGGGAATATCTGATGCAGCTTTGATTCCTTCAATACAAATTTTAACTGTACGAAATGTGCCAAAATCTATTTTTGGACGTGTTTTCAGTTATAATCAATCAGCGCATGCACTTGGAAATTTCTTAGGACCAATGTTGGCAGCTTGGATTGCAATTGGATTTGGATATAAAAATATTTTCCTATTCTCTGCTTTATTAGAATTATTGTCTTTAGAATCGTGGCTATATTATTTGAATCAACGAAAAGCGGCACAAACATAAGCAAATGTTAAAATTTCTTTTCAGGTCATAAGAACTTCATGAATATCAGCTATAACTTAGAATCACCCAATATATTCATAGAAATAGGCCAATACCTTTTTATCACTAAGCGACAAGGTGTTGGCTTATTAATTTTTCACTTCTTGAATTTAAAAGAAACTCCGAAATAAATAATTCTAAAAATACTAAAAACAAAAATCCCTGAACTACTTAGAATACTTACGAATCATAGGTGGAACGTAGCTGCCCATAAATTGATAAATATCATCCAACGAATCAGAGAAGAACAACTTTTCTCTGTCAGCTTTCGTCAAGAAACCTTTATCTGTCATACTGTCAAACATTAACTTCAATGGATCAAAATACCCATCGACATTGTACAGAACACATGGATTATCATTGTCACCTAGCCGCGCCCAAGAAAATGCTTCGATTATTTCTTCCAAAGTACCAGGACCACCAGGTAACGCAATACATCCATCGGAAAGTTCTAACATTTGCTGCTTACGAATCGACATATTCTCTACTATCTTCAAGTCAGTTAATTCTTCGAATGCTGCCCCACGATCAACTAATTCTTGTGGCATGATTCCATATACCTCACCATTTTTAGAAATAACCTCTTGTGCTAGGGCACCCATCAATCCGACTCCACCTCCGCCGTATACCAAGCCAAGATTGTTTTCTACAAGCCAATCGGCTAATTTAACAGTTGACTCTTTGTAAATATCATCATTTCCAATTGATGCTCCGCAATACACTGCAATCCGTTTCATTATTCTCCCCTTATTCTTTTAAAAACAACTTTAACATATTTGTATCGCTTAAAATTACGAGCTTTTTTGTATTAAATATTAATCAGATTATTTCAAACTAAAACAGGTTATACATAGAAAATCAAATAATTATCTATCCATAAGGTACAATGATTTTTATTTCGCCGAAAAAATCTAACAATCTTTTTTGATTTGTATCATTATAACGATGCTTAATTTTATTAACATCAATTTATAATAAAAAGATCACATCGTTTGATGTGATCTTTACCGTATCACCTATTCGTTTGTAGATACCTAATTAAAAATATCAGTACCCTTGCCAACCGTGCTACCGGTTAACGAATCAGTCTCATTTTCTATCAAATTATTCTTTCATCTGAATCCATTGATTACCACCAACTTGGTAATAGCTTGGCTCATCAGGAAAACTCATAAACGTTCCAACTAACCAATTACCTGCTGGTAAAGTCTGATTGGTTTTTTCCATCCTATACGAATTAGCATTGAAGCTGAAAATCGGATAAGCACGATATGTTTCCATAGCATAAGCTGTATCTTCCTTATTAACATATACCACATCGCTATTCTTAACCCATTCATTCGTTGCAACTCGGCTATAGCCAGTGACTGTATCAACACTATCGGCCGTCTGATCAGTATACCAATCACTATTAGCTGACAATGCTCGATCAGTTACAGTTGAAAAATTATATTTTGGATCCCCTAGACCGCCAGATACTTGTTCTCCTTTAGCAAATAAACTAGTTACTTTTAAAGTATGAACATATCTGTGGCTTGCGGCTTGAACATTTGCTGTGTTGAAACTTCCTACTGACATCACAACTAGTGCAGACACAAACATCATTTTTACGAACTTTTTCATATTAGTACGCTCCCCTATTATTTATGCAAATTGTATCATCACTCAACTTAAGTAAACAATACAAATTTTGAATCACTTTTGATTGTCGAGAAAATCATCATCATCTTTTGACATGCTGTAGTAGGTTATCAACCAACACCATGCGTATTTAAATGAATTTATTGATATGTATTAATACACGTGTTTATACGTGCTAAGATTATTAAGTAATAAGGAAAGGAGGAAATATGATGAAAGTAATTTATCCCATTGTTATAACTAAAACTGATGATTCAACTACTCCATATTTTGTTAGCATTCCAGATATTAACGGTTTGACTCAAGGAACTACCATTGATGATTCAATCGAAATGGCTCGCGACTTTATTGGATTAAAAGTAATGGACTTACAAGACTCTAATAAACTAGTTCCAGCATCTAATTACACAATACCTAAATCTAACAAGAATGACGTGGTCACTCTTGTTGACGTTGACATTGATAGTTATCGAAAGAAACACGATACTAAACTAATCAAAAAAACTTTAACCATACCCAACTATCTAAACGTGCTTGGTAAAGAAAAGGGAGTTAATTTCTCTGAAGTTCTAACTGATGCCCTTAAATCTAAACTAAACGCATAAAGGGCCACGACATATAATCGTAGCCCTTTTTTCTCAAGTGTAATTGTCTTTTAATTTTCCTGCAGAACATCCTCCACGGATGCTTTTTTAATTTTTCGATTCAGCAATATAAGACTTGTTACGTTGTTTCATCTTTCTTTGATACCAATAGAACAATAATAAGTAAGCTGCTAAGGCAACAACAGTCATACCAATGAACTTAACATCCCCACTAGAAGACTTACCAATCATAATCGCCAACAACTGTTCAATTGGTCCTTCTTTAGTAGCGGAACCGATTAACCCAATATTGTTATTATTCGTTAACAAAATATTTTTAAACATTGAAGTAATAAATGGTGCCGTCAAAGTTGCTGACCAGAGAAAAATCGGAATTTCGACGATTCCAATCACAATCATACGCATGACTTTTCCACGTGTAATTACTAACAATGATGGTGTAATACCCATGGCAATCAAGCCACCCAAAGGAATAATACGATTACCTGGCAACAAGAACGCTTCAATAATTAAGCATGGTGCCAAAATGTTAGCCACTGACCACACTTCTGGTCTGCTAGATAGAAAAGCCCAATCCAAGCCAATGAATTTTACGTCAGTTCCAGCTTTTTTGTTCAATTTATCAGTAATCACTTGGATAATTGGATCAAGCGATGACGTCAGCCATGAACCAATAACGTTGAATAATTCTAAAAATGCACCCAATAAAAAAGCTAATCCTAGTGTATCTTTTGCATTGATTCGACCCATCAAGCCAATCAAGATTCCTAAGAAGAAACCTGTCGCAAATTTAGAACTCCAAAAACCAACTGCTTTATTCAATTTAGCGGAATCAAAATTAATTTTATCAATACCTGGAATTATTAATGTACAAATATCATTCAACAACATGACGATTGGATTCATCAAATAATTCATATGTGTCGAAGTCATCGGACTATTTTGATCCTTCATCAGATCATTAAAAGTTGGCTTCATCAAATCAGAATTAATGAATTTCAAAATTCCTAAACCGATGACGAATACCAAGCTGACAACAATATTGGCACCCATATAGACTGCCAATAGACCGACAAAGGACAAGTGCCAAATATCGAAGACATCAATATCCAGTGTTTGCGTCCAATGTTTTCGTAACAGAATTAAATTAACAATCATCATTACAAATAACACTAAAAGATTATAAGCCGAACTCCACGTAATAATCGCCGCTGGGGTCCACCCGAGATCAATAATATTTAATTTTAACGATGTTTGCTTGACTAATTTGCCAATATCAACATTGTAAGTTTGCATCAATAGAACTACTAACGAAGCTGTTGCCATAATGGCAATTAAAAATTTAACAACGCTCTCGACTATCTTGGTTGTCTTCAGCTTACCGATAACCATCAAAACCACAAAAATTAAACAAACTACCACTAAACCATTGGCATAAGTGAAAAAACTATTCAAAGTGAATCCCCCCAATTGAAAGCTGTACTAATTAATATTTATTATCTCACGAAAAAAGGTATTAGAAATGAAGTTTTAATCAACTTCATTTCTAATACCTCTTTTAATTACAATTTATTTATCTTGTTTGTGTTCTTTTAGATAATCTTGTGCCCACTTCATATACTTAGCATCTTCAGCAGCATCTTGTGATGTCAAAATCTCAGGACCATTTTCTGTAATAGCTAATGTATGTTCATATTGAGCTGACCATGAACCATCGGCACTGGCATAGTAAATCCAATCATCGTTAGGGTCCTTTAGTGAACGGTCAACGATTTCCCAAGTACCTTCGTTAATCATTGGTTCAATAGTAATTGTCATACCATTCTTCAAACGTAAACCTTTACCAGGTTCACCATAGTGCAATACGTCGGGTTCCTCATGCATTGTAGGTCCAATTCCGTGTCCACAAAGATCACGAACGTCACCATAACCATGTTCATCTTCTGTATAGTGTTGGATAGCATAACCGATATCGCCTAAACGATTGCCTTCAATACTTTGAGCAATTCCTAAATAAAGTGACTTCTTAGTAACTTCCATCAAGTCAGATGTTTCTTGACTAACAGAACCAACGCCGTAGCTCCAGCAAGAATCACTTTCATAACCCTTGTAGTTAACAGTCATATCAACTTTAACAACGTCGCCTTCCTTGAGAATCAAATCTTTTCTAGGTGTACCATGGGCAACTTCGTCATTAACGTCGATACATGTAGCGTACTTGTAGCCTTCGAAACCCTTTTCAGAAGGAGTAGCACCGTGACTAACAATATAGTCATTGGCAAATTCTTCAATTGAATATGCAGAAATTCCCGGTTTGATCATGTCGCGTAATCCCAAATGGACACCAGCCAAAATCTTACCAGATTCACGCATTCCTTCAATTTCTCGTTCTGATTTTAATGTAATCATATAATAAATATCCCCCAACTATCCTTTATGGTATTTTTTATGAAAATCGGTGCTTGCTAATGTAATTTTAATAGTCTGTGCTGTTGTCTTCGGAATCCCAATATCCGTCAACTGTTCAATGCTGGCCTCTTTCATCTTCTTAACTGAACCAAATTTCTTCAACAACTTAGTTCTAGTTTTAGGACCAACCCCTTGAATGTTATCCAATTGCGATGATAAAGCATTCTTACTTCTCGTCTTACGATGAAATGTAATAGCAAAACGGTGAACTTCATCTTGAATTCTTTGTAGTAGATAGAAGCCTTGACTCTTTCGATCTAACACAACTTCGGTTCCATCCTCGCCAGCAATCAAGTGTGATGTATTATGGTGATCATCTTTGACCATACCTGCAACTGGAATGTCGATTCCAAGTTCATTATTCAAGACATCGATAACAGCACGCAATTCAATGATACCACCATCCATCAAAATTAAATCTGGCAATGGATCTTTTTCTTTAATCAAACGCGAATAACGTCGATAAATTACTTCTCGCGTATTGGCAGCTTCATCAGCACCCGATTGATGCTCAACTTCACCTTTAATCTTGTACTTACGATAGCCACTCTTTTCCGGACGACCATCTTTAAACATAATCATTGCTGAAACTGGACTGGTTCCTTGAATATGCGAGTGGTCAAATGATTCAATAACGTGACCATATGGCAAATCCAATGCCTCAAAAATCTGCTTCTGAGCACCATAAGTTTGACGATTATCTAGTTCCATCAAACGAAACTTCTCTTGCAGAACTAACTTGGAATTCTCAGCCGCCATGTCCATCAAATCCTTCTTTTGACCACGTTGTGGTGTTCGGAAAGGAATATTCAAAACTTGTGAGAGTGTTTTCTTATCCAAATTATCAGGTACTAAGATTTCTTTCGGCATAACTTGATTACGACGATTATAAAATTGCAGAATAAATGTCGATAATTCCTCTTCGGGACTATTGATGCAAGCGAAAACTTTCTTTTCACGTTTCATCAATCGAGCTTGTCTAATGAAGAAGATTTGAATTGAAATCCAACCCTTTTCAACATAGTAATTAAAAATATCTCGTGGCGTACTATCATTTGAAATAATCTTCTGCTTTTCAACCGTTGTTTCGATATATTTTATTTGGTCACGCAACTCAGCAGCACGTTCAAATTCCATCGAATCGGATGCTTTTCCCATTCGATCCTCAAGTTGATGCTTAATTTCACCGACATTACCGCCTAAGAAACGTTTAATCTTTTCAATCTGCTCATCATACTGCTCCTTAGGAACTGTCTGGAAACAGGCTCCCAAGCACTGTCCCATATGATAATACAGACAAGGTCGGCCAAGATTTCCCTGACAGCGACGTAATGGATAGACTTTCTGTAAAAAGTTCAGTGTATTAGACGCAGCCCAGACGTTTGGGTAAGGTCCGAAGTAATAGGCACCATCTTTTTTGACCAAACCAGTAATTTCCATTTTAGGATCACGTTCGTTGGTAATCTTAATATAGGGATAACCAGTTCCACGTTTCAACTTGATATTGTAATATGGCTGGTGTTTTTGAATTAGAGTAATTTCCAACAAAAAAGCTTCCTTATCGTTGGAAGTAATGATGGTTTCAAAATCGCGAATTTCTGAGACTAGACGGGCAGTTTTACCTTCATGCGAACTCTTGAAATATGAACGAACTCGATTTTTTAAATTTTTGGCCTTGCCGACGTAGATAATCTTAGAGTTGATATCTTTCATCAGATAACAACCCGGACGTGGTGGCAATAGACTTAATTTATGTTCCAAGTATTCAGTTGCCAAAGCAAACCCTCCCTCAAAATACCTTTAGACTCATTTAATCTTAATTTAAACAATTTAATTGTCAACTAAAATGCAACCATATGTTCTATTATACAATTATTATGATAATAGTTTAAGGGTTTGCCGTCTCCAGGGATTAGAACATTGTACCCGCTCTGCGGACCAGTCCGAGCCACAGTACGGTCTCGAACCTCGGTTTGAAGCCTTACCAAAGTTCGGTAAGTCTCCAAACTCGCCCGGTGGTGTAATGGCTAAAGCCATAACGCCACATCTACAGCGGGTACAATGTTCTAATCCCTTCCGACTAATTTATATCTATATATATGCAATCTATCGAGCAATTTCATTAATTAAATACAGAAAACGATCTGAATTGAAATTTATTGCTTTAATTCTTATACTAATTTGCGTACTAATTAAACTTCCTATCATCTTTAAATATCCTATTCCAGATATTTCGAAGATAAGAAAATGAGAGCTGTATCCAAATGCTTAAAAATTTCAGTATACATAATACATAGTCGTAAGAGCTGAGAAATATTTGTGGGCAGTGAAAGTGATATAAGGACGCTAGTTCTTATATCACCGGGCGACTTTTGAGACGTGGGTTTCGGCTCAAAATCGAGGTTCGAGACCGCTCTTTGGCTCGGGCCGTTCTGGAGACGGCATACTTTAATACCCCCTACACTTCTAAAATAGTTTAAAATAATAGGACAAAAAATTGTCTTTTGTGCTTAAAGGTTCTATAATGTAGTTAAATATAAAGATAACTGAAAGGGGCTGATACCGATGGGCCTAACAGTGAAACGTGAAAGCAATTTTGGCAGTTTATTTGATAAATTTGCCTCTCTTCCCGATGATGTAAAAGAAAACGTAAAACGCGTAGATTCTGCAGATAAGAAATCTTCGAAAGATCAAAAGAATCTTAAAGATAAAAAATAAGCTTCTCTTGTTTAATGTCACTTCTCGTAAGTGAATGAATGCCATTTATTTTTACTATTTCTTTAGTTAAGAACCCTTTTGATAAATGCGAAAGGTCTAAGACTTTTGTCTTAGACCTTTTTTTGCATCCTATTTTAAAATAGTTTGTCGCTATCTTCATTAAAGTTACCACCAACAAATAATACTTGAAAAGCGATTAATAACATTTGTAACGCTGGCATATAGATTAAAATTAACACCCAAATAACAATTTCTGCTCCTACGAATTTCCAGCTCATAAAAGCTCGATATATTTTCATATCTCGAATACTTTGGGAAACTTTATCATAACCTGCACGTTCATTCTCTTTAGCTATTGTGTACGTCAATACAGTGTATGCGAATGACCAAGCAAAATAAACGATAGCATAAAATATCTCAGGTCCCTGAGCATTCAAATCACGTCCTACCCAAGCAGTTGCCACTGGAATAAATGATGTAGTAAACATCCAAAAATTGTTAGTCCAGAATACCTTGCGTGTAATTACTTTTGCCTTACTGAACATGTAATGATGATTGTACCAAGCAATCCCGATAAACAACCAGCCAACCGCATACGAAATCATATACGGAACTTGTGGCAAAATGGCCGACAGTTTTGACGATTCTGGAGTTTTAAACTCTAGAATCATAATGGTTAAAATAATCGCAATAATAGCGTCAGTAAAAGCCTCAACTCTTGATTTATTCATAATTTTCTCCCCTTTTAGCAAGAAAATTATATCAATAAATCAGAATTGAGGCTTTTCTAAAATCGTAATAAATCTTTATACATTTTGCAATTTCAACAATATTAAATTGCACCATATCTTTCGCCACGATTGATTTTTGTTTGAATGAAATCAGCAGCAATTACAGGCAATTGAACGTCACGACCTTTGTCATTGAGATAACTATCGGTCGCTAGAACTCGTCCATAAAACTTAATTGGATCGTTTTCTTGAACATTAACATTGCCACGTTCAAAATCTGACAATTTATACTTCAATTTAATTGTTCTTGATGCATCATTCCCATCTAATGCAACAAGAATAAATTTGCGGTCCATATCCAGATCTTTTATATGTCCACGTTGATAAATCTTTGTTCCATAATACAAACTCGTATTGGAATATAAGTTATCAAACGACACATAGGCATAATTTTTACGCTCTTTGCCGAATTCAGAGACAGTTTTTTGCTTCGACTTGTCCATTAAATTGATCTTGGTTTCTTGAATACTTCCCGCAATTTTCCCCTTGGGCATAATCAAATAGACCGTTGCCAAAATGAAAGCACATAAAAAAGCGATAAAGAGTCTGGTCGGTAAATTTCTTATCATTTAATTCCCCCAATAATTCAAAGATAGCAAAGGTCTAGACTAATTACAATCAGTTTAGACCATTTAAATATTTAAGTATCTTTTTATAAACGAACCAATAAAAAATACTCCTAAACTCTAATTTAGGAATATTTTTTTAAACATTTATCGTCTCTACTTTAATAATATTATCATTCATTGACAATCCTTCAACTATATCGACATAATCCAAGCTCTTGCCAAAGTCGATTGAATAGACATTGGTATAAACTTTCTCACTATCTCGTCGAGTCACGCTGAAACGAACGCCTTCTACGGTAATATCATTTTTCTTAAAATAATCATCAATAAATTTCTTTGTATCAACCTTGTGCAGATATTCAATTTTTAACTTCCGCACCGGACTGATACGAATTATCTTCTTTAAAAATCCTAACACTGCATACACCACCAAAAATCCTGCGATTGCGATAATATAGTCACCCATACCGACCGCTAATCCGAGACAGGCAACGACCCACAAACTGGCAGCCGTCGTCAACCCTCTGATTGAATGATGTTCAACAATAATCGTTCCTGCACCTAGAAAACCTATCCCACTGACAACTTGAGCAATCAAACGAGCATCATCAGCTCGCACGACTCCCTTTAATTGTGGATACTGTCTGGCAATATCTAAGGCATTAAAACCGATATTTTGTTGTATCATTGCGATGATACAGGCACCTAAACATACTAAGACATGCGTTCTCAATCCAGCTGGTCGGTGTTTATAGGCACGATCGATACCAATAATACCGGCAAACAGAACTGACAACAGCAGTCTAATTACTACTGTAAGAACACTTAATTGACTCTGCAAATAACCCCTCCAATGTTCTTGTTCATAAAGGTTTTTGCCGCATCCCTCTTTAAGCAATACAGACGCTATGGGGACCGGCGCGAGCCAAGGTCTCGCGCCTCGCTTTGAAGCTTCGCAAAGTACGCGAATCTCCAAAGTCGCCCCGTGGTGTAATGGCTAAAGCCATAACGCCACCTCCACAGCTGTCTATATTGCTTAAAGAGGGATGCTATTGTATTGAAAAATACAACTAAATCTTCCACGAATATTGTTTCATTAAAAGATTTAGATTTCTCAAATAACTTAAACCTTTAATTCCATAACTATTAGTATACCATTATCGAAATTATTCTTAAAAAACTCGTCAAAAAAAGTAAATTTTATTTAAATAAATAGTTTGCTTATTTTTTCAGGAGTACTTGCTCGATTTAACGCTGGAACGAATCCCTTCTTTAAAAGTAGCCGTGCGATACTCGACATATAGGGAACGTGCGCATAGTTTTTCTCTGGGTCTGGAATAACCAAGGAAATCACCGTTTGAACTTCCACTCCTTTTTCCCACTCAATCGGTTGAGCTAGTTTGACCACTAACATTGTTAATTTGGAAACTGACTCATCCTGAGCATGTGGCATTGCAACTCCAGCTCCCACATCGGTCGAAGCATCGCTTTCTCGAACTAAATATTTGCCATATAACGCTTCAATGTCAACTTTGGAATCATTTGCATAAGCTAAAGTGGCTAAATATTTTAATAGCTCATTTCGTGACTTCACTTGTACATCGACAACGATATTTTTAACATCCAAGACCTGCGAGAAGTCACTCATCTGATCCTGTCGAGTAACATTAGGGTCGTTAGTCGGCCGACTACTATCGGGAGTGAGAAAGTCACTTATCTTTTGCCAAATTGACATAAACATCACCCTCCTTTTTCATTAATTCACTACCTATATAATACTATTATTTTAACGTAAGTGTTTTCATACAAAAAATAGTCCCAGCAAAATTTCACTAGGACTATCATTGGATATTTTCATTATCGAATTGCATACATTACTTGAACAAGTTAAGAATTTCGTCTTTAGTTTTTGAATTTCTCAACGAGGTAATAAATTCGTCATGCATCAACAATTTTGAAGTGCTTGATAAGTATTCAAGGTGATTGCTACCGTCGTCTTGATCAGGAATCAAGAATGAGATAACGATATCAACTGGTTTATTATCAAATGTCTTCCACTCAATTGGTTGTTTTAATTTAGCAATCAACATCGCAGAACTATGAATTGTTTTATCTTGCGCATGTGGAATAGCAATGCCTTTCTCCATACCAGTTGAGCTCTCTTTTTCACGAGCAAGATATTTTTCATAAACAGCATCTGAATCTGAAGCGTATCCTAATTTCTTTGAAAAATCAGCTAAATACTTCAACAAATCATCACGTGAGGACACGTCTACATCTAACGCGATGTTATCTTTATTAATAATTTCACTTAAATCATTATTGCTTGTTGCTTTTTCAACAGGTTCTGATTCTGGTTCGGTATCAACAGTAACATTTCCAAGTGGAGTTGCGACCATTGCTGCATCGTGTTTACTTTGGCGTCCAGCAACCATTGATAGCAAGAATCCGGAAATCAAAGCACCGATAACGATCCAAAGAACCCATAGGAATGGTTTGTTAACTAATGGTAGAACGATAAAACCACCGTGTGGTGCAGGTACTGATATTTTTGTTACATAAGAAAGAATTGCGGCAACTGCTGAACCAATCATAAAGATCGGAATATTTAACAATGGGTTCTTGGCAGCAAATGGAATGGCACCTTCAGTAATGTGAGTTGAACCAAGTAAGAAGTTAACATATCCGGCACTGCGTTCCTTTGATGTGTAAGCTTTCTTATTGAATAGTACGGCAAAGCCTGTAGCTAGTGGTGGTGCGATACATGCGGCAGAAACACCAGCCATGAAGAAATAATTACCTTGAGCTAACAAAGCTGTACCAGTTAAGTAAGCGGCTTTATTGATTGGGCCACCCATATCTGAAGCACACATGATACCAACGATTAATCCTAAAAGAATTGGACTAGAATTCTCCATACTCTTTAAGAATGCCATCATGCCAGTATTAATATCCTTCATTGGGACTGAAATGTACCACATGATTGTCCCAGAAATCAAAACACCTAGAACTGGAAAAATGAAGATTGATTTTAAACCATCAAGTGATTTTGGTAATGACTTGAATAATTTCGTTAAAAGAATAGCGACATATCCGGCTAAGAAACCACCAACGATACCACCTAAGAATCCTGTACCATTAGTATAAGCAATCATCCCGGTAACAAATCCAAGTACCAAACCGGTTCTTTTACCAATGGCCTCAGCGATATAAGCACAAAGCACTGGTACCATTAAGTTCATGGCAAAGCCACCAATTGTGTTAAGTAAAGCAGCAATAGCGTTATACTCGGCACTCTTTGGATCAGCCGAATTGATACCCCAGAAGAATGAAACAGCTGTTAGAACACCACCGGCAACAACCAATGGCAACATATGTGAAACACCATTCATCAAGTAAACGTACATCTTGTGCCAGAACGAGCCAGTTAATTCAGCTTCTTCAGAACTACTTGCACTAGAGTTACCTGAACTGTGATAAACAGGTACATTCTTATCATTCAAAATCTTTTCAATTAGTTCATCTGGCTCCTTCATCCCTTTAGTAACCGAAACATTGATCAAACGCTTGCCGTCAAAACGGTCAATATCAACATCTTTATCAGCTGCAATAATAACTCCATCAGCCTGATCAATTTCTGATTGTGTAAATGCATGTTCAACCCCAGATTGTCCGTGAGTCTCAACTTTAATCGAAATCCCCCGCTTCTTAGCAGCTTCTTCCAAAGCCTCTTGAGCCATGTAAGTGTGGGCAATTCCAGTTGGACAGCCAGTAGCAGCAATAACTGTATATTTTGCCATATCTTATCCCTCCAATTGCGTAATTTTAATTTGTTTCATCAATTCATCTACATCACTAAAATCTGTCAAACCAGCACTAGCAGCTGTTGAACTTGCGGCAGCTAGACTTCTTTGCAAGTTATCCTCAAGTGACATCCCTTGTTCGAGACCAGCTAAAAAGGTTCCTAACATCGTATCGCCCGAGCAAGCCGTATTAACAACTTTTATTTTTGGCGCATTTCCAAGCAAAACATGCTCTGCGTTAACGAAAAGTGCCCCTTTAGCACCTAATGAAAGTAGAATATTTTGAGCACCCTTCTTGAGCAATTCTTTAGAATATTTCACTAACACATTGATGTCGTCCGTGACTGGCTGCTCGAACCATGATAATAATTCTTCATCGTTTGGCTTGATCAAGTATGGATGATGCTCAATGGCAGAAACGACCTCGGGATAACTTGTATCAATTACCAAGTCGAACCCTTGTTTTTCAGCCATTTTGGCAATTTCAACAATAATTTCCGGTTGAATACCTTTTGAAAAGCTACCCGAAACAACTAACTTATCGTCTTTAGTCAATGTAGCAACTTTTTGCAGAAATTCAGTCACCCTGTCAGCGCTTACTTCAGGACCGTTATTTACTTCTTTATATTCTGTATCAGTGTCCAATACACGAGTGAAAACATTGATTCTCGAAATTCCATCAATATGAGTAAAATCTGTTTCAATACCCTTGTTACGTAATGATTCTTCAATAAAATTACTTGTAAAACCACCGCCAACACCCCAGGCAGTATTATTAACACCCAAATGTTTTAAAATAAAGGAAACATTGACACCCTTTCCATTTGGTTGAATGTCATAACTATTAGTTCGATTAACAACTTCCGGTTTCAAATGATCTGTTTCAATAAACAAATCGATTGCCGGATTTAAAGTACATGTATAAATCATTTACTTAACTCCTTTGTAATTTCATAACGTTAAAAAATATTTAAAATACACATGGTGCTAGTTAATAGCCTACTACAAGTATTTCCTAGTCTAAAATTGCTTAAATATTTTTACATTCAACTAATAACGATAAACTAGTCGGAAGAGCTGGGAAATATTTGTGTGCCGTGGTAGTGATATAAGCACGGGAGGAATCTCCCGTACTTATATCACCGGGCGTGTTTGGAGACTTGACGAACTGTGTCAAGGCTTCAAACCGAGGTTCGAGACCGCCTCTTGGCTCGGACCGGTCCGCACAGCTTGTGAATATTTCCCAGCTCTGGAGACGGCATATTCAACTGGCACCCTCTGCTTCAATAAATACAGTATAACTTATGTTATCATGTAAATGTTTTCATAAACGGACTACATGGACCGATTCTCGAAAAAATCTTTACAATTAGGGTGGATTTTTTAATGACTACAAAATTAAGTACTTCTGAACAATACCTCTGGGACTATATTCAGGAAAATTTAACGGACATCCCAGATCTTTCAATCGTTAAACTGAGTGAAGACGCTAATGTTTCCACTGCCACTATTGTTCGCACAACTAAAAAGCTAGGGTATTCTGGCTATACCGATTTTCGACAACAGTTGATTACCAAAAGTAAAAATAACTCACAATACAAAAACTTGGAAAAAGTCGACCACGATATCAAACAAGCAATCATGAAGAATAAGTATGAAGTTGATAATACTCTCAGCATGCTAAACGTTGGTTCCATTGAAGATGCCGTTCAAAAGATAGGTGAATCGAATGATATTTATATTTTTGCCCGGGGTTTCTCTGAATTTATTGCTCAAGAAATGTTGGTCAAATTGCAGCTACTAGGTAAAAATTGTGTAATGAGTTCTGACCCTAATATCATCGTAACAATGAGCAAACGGATTAAACGTGAAGCTCTGGTTATCATTATTAGTTTAAATGGTGAAACTAAAGAACTTGTCGAGGGTGCCAAAAATGCCTTCGGTAATGGTGTTAGCACGATTACGATTACTACCAATGAGAAAAGTTCCATCGCTAAATATTCGGAAATGGTTTTGCTTGGCTACAAATCTCAAACCTCATATTTTCCCGATTATGAAGTAAGATCTCGTTTACCTTTACAAGTTATTAGCCGTATCCTTTTGGATTCATATGTCATTAGAACGCAAAAAAACTGACCTCATCATTGAGATCAGTTTTTTTATTGTATCGAATCCACCGTTTGCCACGTCCAATAACTAACATATTTACCTGGTGAAGTCCCCGTCTCACGAGCACGGAAATTAATCTTTAGCTTCTTGCTAACTTCTTCAGTGAAATCAGTACTTTGTCGCCATTCTTCACTCTTAGCGCCAACAGTTTTACCAATTGGAATATTTTTGTTATTAACTGGTTTGCCATCCCAATAAACCTTATGTTTCAGCCATTCTTTAGCCCCACGTTTATCTGGATCAACCGTTGACAAACTATCATCACCATCATCTTCGTCATCACCATCGAAATCACTGCCATCATCTTTATAAAACTTATTGATAGTTAGTTGAACACCCAACTGATTAGAACCTTTTTTACGAAAGTCTTCCAGTAGCACCTTTTCATTGTTCATATTTGGCGACAACGGATTATTCCTATTAAGATCAAGTGACACTTTACCAAAGTCAATCTTTTCTGGAGCAGTCAAGTGAGTTCCGCCACCAGTATGCTTGAAATAAAAGAAGTCTACATCGGTTGCTCCCTCATCATCGGTTATTTTGAAAACCATTCGATGCTTCTTGAAATCATTATATTTTTTTATATCTAAACTACGAATGCGCCAAGCCTTGAGGTTTCCCAATTCAGGATTTTCAATATCTTTCTCATAAACCGTTTCAGGTCCTCCATCAACCGTATAGCTGAGTGATTTTATCTTGCTTGACTTTTGATCGGACCAAAAACCATTTACTTCAAAATGGTCAGTCCCTGGTATATAT
This sequence comes from Companilactobacillus heilongjiangensis, assembly GCF_000831645.3. Lineage (NCBI taxonomy): Bacteria > Bacillati > Bacillota > Bacilli > Lactobacillales > Lactobacillaceae > Companilactobacillus > Companilactobacillus heilongjiangensis. The sequence continues at coordinate 1,138,691 of NZ_CP012559.1, read as the reverse complement.
GGATTACGCTTGGTCCCATATGGTGAAGTAACGTCAATCTGTGGACCCTTATCAGCGACCGCCGTTTTAATTATCTTAAAATGATGTTCTTGTAAAATAGATTGATTGCCATCGCTATCTTCAGCAATCAAGGAGACTTTATGCAAGCCCTTTTCCAAATGACTAATATTTACTTTCTTGGAAAAATCATGGAACTTACCATTGCTGGCATCGGTTTTCGACTGTTTCTCATGCAGTAAAATATTGTTCTTAATATCTTCGTCTTCTTCTTTATTAACCGCATAGTAAATCGTCACATTGTCACTATCAAAATCATACCAATGTCCACTCAATTCCAATTCACTGGTACCCAAAGGTACAACTTGCGGATAATTTTCATTCCCTAATTTATCATATTCCACGACCGGATTAAACGTTGAACCCGGAATATCAGTCATCACACCATATTGTAAATGAACAGTTTGCCCAATCTCTAATTCCATTGGATGGGTACGCATCGTAACTCCAGCATCCCATTGCGGATCATTTTCACCCTTAGTCCCTAGTCTCGTTCCAGCTCCACGTTTAGCATTCTTATCTCCCAGATCTCTTTCATTACTAAAAGCATTGTTATAGCCAGGCGGTGTATACGGAAATTTGTATTGATGTTTCTTTTTGTCATAAAATGCACTCCCGCTTTTACCAACCTTCCAAGGGTAATAAGTCTCCATCTGTACCCCAAGCAAGCCTAGCAAACCCGGATTATACATATAACCTTTGGTTGCCAGATATGAACGACTAGCTGATCTAGCTGCCCAAGCGCCTGGCCCTTTAGGATGATCCATATAAATATTGGTTCTTATTTCATTATTTGGAGCTTGAAAATACATTCCACGCTCATTTCCCAACGAACGCATTGGAATATAATTACCAATCTTTTTACCAGATGTATCGGTCAATTCAGCACCATCTTTATTTAATGAAAGATCATGATTTGAAATACCACTGAAATTATAAAATCTATATTTTCCGGTATTTTTAAAAGCAATATCCGTTACAACACGCCCTGTCCTGGTAAAGGACATTTTAATACTTGTCGTTATTTCTGGATTATCTTTTCCATGCTTATCTGAATAAAAAGCACGTTGCTTATATACTAAACGCTGTTCTTCCAAGCCGGTATTTGAATCAATCCGATAATACAATGTTGGATCTCCCAGCATCGCATATGACTTACCCAGTTTATTTGGTCCCGACACCCCGGGCCTTTTCCAATCATCAGAATGTGAAACATAATTGAATAAATTATTGGAAGTATAGCTAGTTGGCGACCCATACGGTAAATCCTCTTCAGCGTGTAAAGCAGTCAATCCGTCGCGTTTTTGATTGTCGCCATAATGTGTCGTATAAATGTGATTTCCAGCTGCTTTAGGACCATTCTCAATTCGACTGCCCGGTTCCGCATAAATAATACCTGAATTTGGGGACGTCAAACTATTTTCGCGTGACTTATGGCGTGGAATCCATGTGTCAGAAACTTTAATGATTCCATGTTCTGCGTAAATGTAATCTCCAAAATAAAATATCGGTTGCGTACTGGAGCCGTCTTTGTGTTCTAAAATAGGACCTTTGGAAACTCGTAGTTTTTCTGTTCGTGTCCAAGTCGATTCTTCGGCTGGATCATCTTCTACTGGAGCTTCCTGTTCCTCTCTAGCATTAAACTGATAATTAAACATTTCATTTCTATCAGCATCTAAAACAGCCAATGAGAAAGGCTTTTCTTTGTCAACGTACATTTTAAAATCAATTGCATCCGGATTATCTAAAGTTACACGTAATTCCTTATTATCGGCTTCATTACTAACTTTTTCTGCACCAAGATCCTTTTTTAAGGCCTCGATATCAATAACCTTTTCTTGATCGGTTTTTAAAATCAAATCTTTTTTATCTTCTAAGACATAACTGATAGTTACTTCAGTATTATCTTTATTTTCAACAATTGTCTCTAGACCAGCGCTTGTAACTGGTTCATTTTCTGTGGTTTCGGCAGTAACTGTGGTAGTAAAACTACTGGAAAATAATAACCAAAGGCAGGCTAAAATTAGAGTTGGTTTCTTACTTCTCATAAAAACTAAACACCTTCCTGTCAAATGATTTTGTTATCTTATCATCCGTGAAAGGGGTTTCTATTCCAAAAAAATATAGGCATCTTCTTGGAAAATGACGCGCTAAATATTAATCTAGCAATGTTTTTCATTAATCAGACATTCATTTTTCTCTAATCGGCTGCCAGTAAATTTCAGGTATTTTTCTTGTATATACCAATTATTTAATTTAACAATCCTGATATATCAAAAGCTAATTTAATTTTGAAGGCTGTTTCAATAAACTTTACATAATCAATTTGAATGAATATTTTTAACAACTAAATTTTATTTTCATAACGTTCGATTTTTTCCGAACGACACAAAAAAAGCTGATAAATAAATTTATCAACTTCTACATAATTTCTTTCAACCACAGTGGCAACAATTCTAATAATTGGCGATAAGTCCGGTCAAATTTGTGATCATACCATGGATCTTGAACTTCAGCATCCCGATTCAAAACTTCATAAGCCAAATGAATTTTGTTTTGATCATCAGCAGGTGCCAATTCTTTCAAATCAATGATATTTTGTCTATCCATACCAACTATTAAATTCGCGTTGTCAAAGTCGGTCGTAGTGATCTGTTTAGCAAAATGTTCAACAACTGGAACATCTTGTCGCTGTAATTCCCGAATCGCCCCTGGATGTGGAGAATTACCGATCTCATAAGTTGAGGTTGCCCGTGATTCGACAGCAATTTTATCCGTCAAACCCGCTTTCGCAACCAACTGTTTCATCATCATTTCCGCCATTGGAGAGCGACAGATGTTTCCTAAACAAACAAAAATGATTCTCTTCAACTAAATCAATCCCAATCTCTTTTTAACTTCTTGCAATTGTGCTTCCAATACTGGGTCTTTGCGGCTCAAAACATCCAAAGCACTAGCTTCTGTTTTACCAGTTGTCTTGGGACTTTCTTGAGCTTTCTTAGCAGTCGTGGCCTTTTTAGAAGTCACGTCTTTCTTAGCGACTGTACCCTTTTGATACTTTCTAACCCATGCAGCTACTTGTTGATATGAGATTTCATACTTTTCACCAGTAGCCTTGTAATTGTTGTCATGCTCGATCGCATATTGTGCAATTTCTTTTTGTTGACTCTCGTTGTAATTCATACTAAAAACTCCTAAATAGCTTATTACCTAAAATTATACCATAGAAAATTACTCTGACATTGCTGTAACACAGTTTTAACGGTTTGTTAAAAACATTTTCATCATTAGACAAAGTTGGCTAACATAAATATTCTGTCTACTGAGCTGGGAAATATTCACTAGCTGTGGCATAGTTAAGCTAACTTAACCGGAAAGGAATCCTCATCCATGGCAAATTACATTCAAGAAATTCGCAGTCTAGTCGGCCACCGTCCCATAATTTTAAACGCTGCTGGAGCAATTCTAGTTAACAATAAGAAGGAAGTCCTCTTAAACCTCCGCACTGACACGCACAATTGGAGCTTACCAGGAGGTTTCCTCGAGTATGGTGAAACCTTTGCCCAAGCCTGTGTCAGAGAATATAAGGAAGATGCTGGACTTGACGTCGAAATTATCGAACCAATTGGAATATTCGACCAAGGCTTTACAATGTATCCCAATGGCGATGAAACACAAGTTATTTCTAGACTATACTTAGTCAAACAAGTTGGTGGACACGAATTAAGTGAAGCTACTAATGAAACACTCGACCTTAAATATTTCCCATTTGACCAATTACCTCCACTATTAAATCAACAAACAGCTGATATGTTAGAAGCTGGTAAAAAATATTTTGAAAATCATAAATAAATCAGAATAAATGAGTTCGATAAGATTGGAAGTAAACATTCCAGCTAAATCGAACTTATTTTTTTTGCGATTATTTTTTTAATTCAATACATTAAAGCTAACAGTTAAATTAGCCGGAGGTTGACAGAGATTTCACCAGCTATGAAGGTGGAGTTAGAGCTTTAGCTCTAACTCCATCGGACGACTTTTGAGATTCGCGTACCTTGCGAAGTTCAAAATCGAGGATTGAGACCGCCCTTTGGCTCGAGCCGGTCCCATAGCATGCGAAAATCTCTGTCAACCGGAGGCGGAAAAACAAAAAAAGATCCGCATCTTTCAATGCAGATCTCAAAACATTATTATCTTACAAAAAATGGCAGCTCAGGGAGGAACCGCCATCATCGACAATAGTTATTCAACTATTATAATCATGAAATTATCAAGAAAGAGGAAACGTAGGAATTGATTTCCTCTTCACTAAATATGATAGCACATTCGATTTTGAATATATTACTTTATCCAAATTGGACATATTTTTATAAATTTATTCCGAAAAAAGAAAGAAAGCCAGTCATACCGGCTTTCTAACTCTAAAATGGACATTGCGAACCATGCCCTATCCCTCATTTTTTCATCCATTTCAATTATAAAAAGTGATAATAATGTAATAAAAGCATAATAAAAAGCAATATATTGATGAGATATAATTTCCTATTAAATACAGTTACCACTAATTGTCGCAAACCAATCTTAATTGGCATACTAATTGTAACGTTAATGGACTATACCTGTACACCACGTTTTATTTATAAACTAATATCATTTTTTATATATTCCCTTGAAAATATGCATCAACTTACCCAAGGTCTCGTTACCAATCATATTGTGTCGGTACACAAAAAGGATATAAAACGATGGCAATTGAATATCAGGGATGTCGATCACTTGCAGACCTGGCACATCTTGAATGGCTGTCTCCGTGATGAAACTGATACCTTTGTTGGCTCGAACCAAGTTCAAAACCAATTTATAATCATCGGTCTGAAACATTGTTTTAGGGACGACATTATAGTGTTCGGTCAGCCTTTGTAGGACTTGACTGTGAACAGATTTTTCATTCAAAGAAATAAAGTCTTCCTCAAATAGTTCCTCAATTGAATGGATATGGGAAATATCTTTCTCAGTAGAAGCAATAAATTTAAAATGATGTTCTTTTAATAATTGATAATCCAAGTGATTTTCTTGTGGTAAAACAGTCGTTCCTAATAATGACAAGTCAATTTCACCGTTGGTCAATTTTGTCAACAAATCTTTTGAGCCATCAGCGACAGGTTCAATTGCCACTAAAAGTTTTTCTTTGCGAAGCTCATCGAACACCTTGGGTATAACGTAGCTAGTAATAATTGGTGGCCATCCCATGACAATTTTTTCACGCTTGATTCGTTCCATATCGACATTGATCAGGTCATTTTCCTGCAGAATACGATTGATATGTAGCAATAACTGTTCCCCAGCATATGTCAGTGACAGCGAATTGGCATAACTCTTACGCTTAACCAGGGACAAGCCACAGCTATCCTCTAGGCGTTTCAAGGAATAAGTAATAGTTGGTTGACTAACGCCAAAGAACGCAGCTGTATCGGAAAAGTTCTTTAACTCTGATAATTTTTTAAAATATTGATAGTCTTTTAAATTCATTTTCTCACCTATAAATTTTATTTATCAATAATAACATATTTGACTATATTTTTTATAAGGGTATATAGTACAAAACGAAAGTTAATTAGGAGGCATTAAATTTATGAAATATACTGGTTTAGATTTATTAAATAATCACTTCTTGAACAAAGGTACTGCCTTTACTAAAGAAGAAAGAAAAGATAACAAAATTGAAGGTTTACTTCCACCTTTCGTCCAAACTTTGGACCAACAAGTAGAACAAGCCTACGAAAACTATTCAAACAAAGATACATTTTTAGCTAAGAGAATGTACTTGATGGATTTATTCAACGAAAACGTTACATTGTTCTACAAGCTATTCAGTGAACATGTTAACGAATTTATGCCCGTTGTTTACGATCCAACAATTGCTGACACTATTGAAAACTACAGTCACTTCTTCTTAGACCCACAAAATGCTGCTTACCTATCAATCGATGACCAAGATGATATCGAAGCTACATTGAAGAATGTTTCTGCTGGTCGCGACATCAAGTTGATCGTTGTTACTGACGGTGAAGGTATTCTTGGTATTGGTGACTGGGGTGTCCAAGGTGTTGACATCTCTGTTGGTAAATTGATGGTTTACACAGCCGCTGCTGGTGTTGATCCTAAATCTGTTCTTCCAGTTGTTCTTGATGCTGGTACAAACAGAAAAGAATTACTCGCTGATGACCTATACATGGGTAACCATCACGAACGTGTTACTGGCGACAAGTACTACAACTTTGTTGACAAATTTGTTGAAACTGCTGAAAACTTGTTCCCAGACATGTACTTGCACTTTGAAGACTTTGGTCGTAGCAATGCTGCCAACATCTTGAACAAGTACAAAGACCAAATCTTGACATTCAACGATGATATTCAAGGTACAGGTATCATTACTCTTGCCGGTATCCTTGGTGCTTTGAACATTTCTAAAGAAAAGCTTACTGATCAAGTTTACCTATCATTTGGTGCTGGTACTGCCGGTGCTGGTATCACTAAGAGAATCTTTGATGCTATGGTTGAAGAAGGTCTTTCAGAAGACGAAGCTAGAAAACACTTCTACCTAGTCGACAAACAAGGTCTATTGTTCGATGACACTGAAGATCTTACACCAGAACAAAAGCCTTTCACAAGACAACGTAGTGAATTCAGCAATGCTGACGAACTAACAAACTTGGAAGCTGTTGTTAAAGCTGTTCACCCAACAATCTTAGTTGGTACATCAACACAACCTGGTACATTTACAGAAGGCGTTATTACAGAAATGGCTGCTCACACAGAACGTCCAATCATCTTCCCACTATCAAATCCTACAAAATTAGCAGAAGCTAAGGCTGAAGATCTTTTGAAGTGGACTGATGGTAAAGCTCTTATCGCTACTGGTATTCCAGTTGAACCTGTTGAATACAACGGTGTTACATATCACATTGGTCAAGCTAACAACGCTTTGGTATACCCAGGTCTTGGTCTTGGTTCAATGGCTGTTAACGCTAAAATCCTATCAGACGGTATGATCAACAAAGCTGCCCACTCATTAGGTGGAATCGTTGACCCTACACAACCAGGTGCTGCTGTTCTTCCTCCAGTTTCAAAACTAGATGAATTCAGTATGACAGTTGCCGTCGGTGTTGCACAACAAGCTATCGACGAAAAACTAACAGATGCCAAAGATGCTAAACAAGCAGTTGCTGACATCAAATGGGAACCTAAATATTAATTAATACTTGTGGTGCTAATTAAATATGCCGTCTACAGAGCTGGAAAATATTCTCAAGCTGTGCGGAACGGCCCGAGCCAAAGTACGGTCTCGGGCCTCGGTTTGAAGCCTTGACACAGTTCGTCAAGTCTCCAAACACGTCCGGTGGTATAAGTACGGGAAGAATTTCCCGTACTTATACCACTACCACGGCACACAAATATTTCCCAGCTCTTCCGACTAATTAATCGATATTAGTTGAGTGTAAAAGTATTTAAATAATTTTAGACTATAAAATATTTGTTGTAGCATATCAACCAACACCATACGTTAATTAATATTTATCAGCTCCGGAGACATCACATTAATAAACATATTTGTCAAATAAAGGGGAATTTTATTCATGGAAGCATTTATTACTTCACTGGAAAGTGTTGCTGAAATCGTTCTAGTTATCGCTCTAGGTTACTGGCTAAGAGGGTCCGGTCGTCTAGGTGATGAATTTAAAGGCAATATTTCCTTCATTATTATGAAGGTAGCTTTGCCTGCATCAATCTTCGTTTCGGTTCTTAAATATTTGAACAGAGACAAACTTGCAAGTCTATCTGGCGGTTTAGTTTTCACTTTTGCCAGTTTTACAATCGGCTATATCGTTGCTTGGATCTTAACTAAGGTCTTCCGCATTCGAAAAGGTCGTCGTGGTACATTCATTAACATGTTCGTTAATGCTAATACAATTTTCATTGGTTTACCTTTAAATATGGCTTTGTTTGGTACTAAGAGTTTACCTTACTTCCTTATTTACTATGTTATGAACACAATTTCAACTTGGGCTATTGGTATCTTCTTTATCTCAAGTGATGATCCAACTGTTGAAAAAGGTGCTAAGAAAGACTTTAATTGGAAGAAATTACTTCCTGCTCCACTTGTTGGTTTCTTAGTATCACTTGTCTTCTTGCTACTAGCTATCCCCGTACCTGAATGGATCAACAAGACCCTTGATATGGTCGGTGGTGTTGTAACACCTATGTCACTTATCTACATTGGTATCATCTTAGCTGATGCTGGTTTAAGATCAATCAAATTTGACCGCGATACTATCTTAGCTTTGCTTGGTAGATTCGTAATTGCTCCAGCTATTATGATCAGTATTATCTTGATTGGTGGTTCAATGATGGGTACTTCTCTACCAAATATTGAATCAAACTCATTCATTATCCAATCAGCTGCTCCTGGTTTAGCCGTATTGCCTATCCTAGTTGATCAATCACACGGTGACGTTGATTACGCAACTAACTTAGTAACAACTTCAACGGTTCTATTCGTTATCGTTGTTCCTATCCTTATGCAAATCGCTAACCTTATCTAGTTAAACTGATTCGGTTTATCATTCACACATTCAAAACAAAACTTAGATCCTCCTCAAATACACAAACACACGTATATATATTAAAAGGTCGTCAACATTCTGCGGTTGACGACCTTTTTTGCGCTCTGGAACGATATAAAGCTTAAAAGGCAATAAAATTACAACTCCTTTAGAAAAATTTAATCAGCTTATATGCTCAAAATCTACACTACGTATACAAGCTTCAAGCATTAAATCTTTATAATTTAATCTTGTGATAATTTTTATTAAAGGAGTTTCAATTTATGAAATATGTTCAAAAAAGTTTACTTGTAGCATCCCTTCTCGCTGTGGGCGTCAGTGCTAACGCTAATATTCTGACTACCACTAGAGTCCAAGCTCAAGATACACGTCTAAATGCTGGCTTGTCTGCTATCGGCGATGCAACAATCAAAATCACTTCTGCTCAAGCACAATTGTATGATGAAAATGGTCAACCAATTTCTCGAGCATTAAATTTTGATACCGAATGGAAAGCTGACTATCAAAACACTCTTGATAGTGGAATTTACTATCGTGTTGCTACAAATGAATACGTTAAAGCAGCCGATGTCCAAATCATTATCAATACACCCGGAATTGCTGAAAATAATGATCAAGCAATGGGACAGATCCTTTTACGTGATTACAATGTAACAGTCGCTGCAGACGCGGCTCAACTGTATGACATGAACGGTAATCCAATGACACGAGCATTGCCAAAAAACTCATCTTGGAAAGTTGGAATCCAGAATAATCTTCCTAGTGGAACCTTCTACAGTGTTTCAACTAACGAATTTGTCAAAGCTAATGACGTCTATCTCTTCCAAAATAGTCAACCAGTCTCACCAAACGTCAATACGGTGACTGTTAACACAGTTGGACCAGCTCAAGTTTATGACCAAAACGGTCAACCAATTGCTGGCTATGCATTAGGATCCGGCACAGCTTGGATTACCGATAATTTTATCGTCATAGATAAAGTTGGCTATTACCGAGTTGCAAATAATGAATATGTTTGTATAACAGACGTTACATCTAACTAAACAACGCAAAGCGCTAGTTGATAATTTGAGTATAAGAACAATTGAATACTCTTATGTTCAACTAATACAGATTAATTAGTCGGAAGATCTGGGAAATATTTCTGTGCCGTGGTAGTTCGAGACCGTACTTTGGCTCGGGGCCGTTCCGCACAGCTTGAGAACATTTCCCAGCTCTGGAGACGGCATATTTAACTACCGACAAAACACGATAGAAAATAAATAACAGTCACTGGAATGTAAGTTTCCAATGGCTGTTATTTTTTTATTTTGTCATTAATAGCAAAACACACTATTTAGGAGAAATCAGCGTAATCAAACGATTTACTAGTGTAATAATACGTTGCGTGTCGGCCTCAATATCTTCTGCAGCACGATTATTTACCATTGTATGGTTAACTTGCAACAAACCAACAGAATCGGTATCGTCGTTAAATTCAGCGATTGGTAAATCAACTTGATGGTCGTACATTGGTACCTTGCCGTGAGCAACTTTTACAATCTTTGTTCCTTCAGGCATGCTCAAAATATAACTCTTAATACGTTTGAAACTAAAACTATCTTGATAAAAACCATAGATGATACCAAGTTCATCCATGATAAATTTGATTTCGTTATTCATCAGCCTTTATCACCTCTTAAAAATATCTCTCTAATTAAGTATCACGCAACTAACCTGCCTTTTACAAGCAAAAATTTCGTAAATGTTGTGCTGTAAATGATGTTTCAACATTCACTAAATCGACTGGATATCCTTGGAAAAGTACCTGTCCACCATAACGACCGCCACAAGGTCCCAGATCAATAATCCACTGTGCTTGCGATATAATCGATAAATTATGTTCCAAAACAATCAATGTTTTTCCCATATTTAACAACTTTTCAAATAACTTCAGTAGTTGATTGACGTCGGATTCATGCAATCCTGTACTGGGCTCATCTAAAATCAACAAATCACTCTGCTTAGATTCACCAAGACTCTTAGTAATTTTCAGACGCTGTAATTCACCACCTGATAAGGTATCTAAAGTTTGACCTAAATTCAAATAACTGAGATTTGCGTCTAATAAATTGTTCAAAATTTGATCAACTTGTTTGGTAAACAGTCCCATTGCATCTTGTGCGGTCAGTTGCAATACATCAAAAATATTCAAGTTATGATAAGTCACATCCAAAGCTTCAGTATTGTATCTCTTTCCGTGGCACTTCTCACAAACTTGTTTAACGTCACCCATATAGGCCAAATCATATTTTATGTAGCCTTTTCCATGGCATTCTGAACAGGCACCTTGACCATTAAAGCTAAAGAATGATGTCGGTTTGTGCGATACTTTGGCAAATTGCTTACGTATTTCGTCAAAAGCTCCCAAATATGTCAAAATATTGGAACGATTGCTTCCTTTGATAGCGCTTTGATCAAAAGTTACTGCTTGATGATATTTTTGCGTGAATAACTCTCGAATCAACGTACTTTTACCCGAACCAGCGACACCAGTGACTACTGTCAAAGCATTCTGGGGTATCTTAATCGATGCATCAGTTACGTTATATTTGTGAACATGTTCCAAATGGTAAAATTTCTCAAATGGTATTTTACCTTCATTTAAGTGATGCTTTGTTTGTAAAGCTTGACCAGTGATTGTCGAAGAACTCAACAAATTCTGATAAGTTCCTTCAAAAGTGATTTGACCACCGTTTTTACCAGCTTTAGGACCCATTTCAATCACATTATCAGCAATTTTTATCACATCTGGGTCATGATCAATTAGTAATACTGTATTACCCTGATCTCGAAGTTTAGTGAAAATCTTGTTAATACCAATTAAATCTTGCGGATGCAAACCAACGCTTGGTTCATCAAAGATATAACAAACATCGCTCAAGGCACTATTCAAGTGCTTTGTCATTTTGATTCGCTGCGATTCCCCACCAGATAGCGAAGTTGTTGAACGACTTAGGGTTAAATAATCCAAACCAACTACCTTTAAACTGTTCAATCGTGTCAAAAGGTTTTGTAAGACTAGCTCAATCTCAGGATTACCATTAATCTGCTTTAAAAAAGCTATCAAATCATCAATCGCCATTTCACTACAGTCTGCAATCGACTGACCACTAATTTTGGCGGATCGAATCAAATCATTAACTCGTGTTCCATGACAATCCGGACAAATTTGCTCATTGAATACATCATTCAAAGCTTGCTGATAATGAAGCCCACCTTTTTCCATTATCGTAGTCTTGATTCGCTCAACAATACCGACGTATTGAGAAGTCTTAGGCCACTTATTCGTTGGATTATCTGGCTGGCTCCCCTTATCAAACAACAATCGTTGCAGCTCAGTATCAGAAAAATCCCTGATTTTCTTATCATTGTCAAAATTGCCGGTCTCAGTATAGCGTAACCAACGAAATCCCCCTGGTTGAAAAGTTGGGAATTGAATAGCACCCTCATTGAGTGATTTATCAAAATCAAGTAATTTGTGAATATCAACTTGCTTGGTTACACCTAATCCTTGGCACGTTTGACACATACCAGTCGGATTATTGAACGAGTAAACCATCGAATATCCCACAAAAGGTTTCGCGATACGAGAAAATAATAATCTTAGGCCTGTATAAATCTCCGTAATAGTTCCAACTGTTGAACGAGCATTCCCACCAATCTTTTTTTGATCAATGACAATTGAAACTGGCAAATTCTTAATTGACTCAACCTTGGGAGCTTCAAAACTTGGCAACATTTGTTGAATAAATGCCGAGTAAGTTTCATTCAGCAAGCGCTGAGATTCTGCAGCAATCGTATCAAATACTAGGGAGGATTTACCTGACCCTGATAATCCGGTAAAAACATTAATTTGGTGTTTAGGTATTTTGACTGAAACATTCTGTAAATTATTATTATTGGCACCAATAACTTCAATATAATCGTTCAATTCTCATCCCTCCAATTAATCTGGACAATTAGCATACTTCAATAAAAAATCTAATTCAAACTTATTTTATATATAATACTAATCAAGTATCCCGTCTACAGAGCTGGGAAATATTCACAAGCTGTGCGGAACGGCCCGAGCCAAAGAGCGGTCTCGAACCTCGGTTCCTACGATTAGTCAAGTGAGAATCAGGAAAATGAGAGTATTCTAAACAGTACTTCATAACTTATGACTTTAAAATTATGAAGGTAAGAGTTAGTATTTGGAATAGAGATACTAGAGTGTCTCTATGGACCTTGAGTCCGTATATGCATAAGCATATTTAGTCTTGTTTCTAATCATGGAGAACAGACATTTCAGTGTCTTGTTCATGCAAGCCACTGTGGCAACCTTGTCCCTTTTAGGGACGGGTTGCCTTTTTAGTTTGTAGTAATAGTCCACGATGTGATTAGGTGCAGCTGCTTGTTGCTTTATCATATTTCTGACAGTGAGGAATAGAATCTCTCTTGCTTTGGGATTTCCACGTTTATTTATGTGATCTTTTCTGAGATACTGACCAGATTGGTACCTAATAAGGTCAATCCCAACGTAAGCATTCAATTGATTAGAAGTATCAAATCTGGCGAAATCTCCGATTTCACCCAGTAACATGGCAGCTGTTAATTCACCAATGCCTGGCATTGAAGCAATAATTTCAAATTCGGGTAATGTTTTTCCGAGTTGAATCATTTGTTTTCTAAGTTTTCTTTTTTCAATAGTGAGGTCTTTTAATTTACGTGCATAATATTTAACTTCTTGCACTTGAACATTATCTACACGTACTGCTGGAGAGCTATTCTTAGCAAAGACTATTAACTTTTCAGCATACTCCAGTGCTTTATCACTGGAGATTTTTTTATCGGTCTTACTCATCAAAATATTCTTTAATTTTGTCCTAGAAATACCAGACACTAAATCAGGATGCGGAAAAAGACTAACCAAATTTAAAGATAGAATAGATGTCTTATTAGTAAACAGTTGTTCCATTTCTGGAAACGTCTGTTGTAACTCGTTATGTAATTCAACTTTATTGAATTTACGAGAGTCTTCGACTCTCTCGTAAAATCTACACCATTCTCTAAGATCTAGATATTTAGGATTTTGAAATGCCATCAACCGATAACTATTATCATAGGCGCTAAGAGCTATCTTATGCGCATCTTTATTATCGGTTTTAACACGACGCAAATTCTCTGTCTTGAGGTGTAATTCAAGAGGATTTAACAAAGCATAGGGTATCTTATTATCCCTGCAAAATCTTTCTATGGGGCGAGAGTATATACCCGTAGCCTCAAAATAAAAAGTTGGATTATTAGCACGTTTAACGGTTTCGCTTAGTTTGGCGAAACCTAGTTTATTATGTTCAAAATCAAATTCTTTCACGCAGTTACCATCGCTGTAATGCACACAATAACTGTGTCCTTTGGACACATCTAAAGCAATTATATCTGACATATTTTTCCTTTCTAAAGCTATCCGTATCAACATTTCGAATCTCATTTCCTAAACACGAACTCGAAGTCCCACAACCTAAAACCTGATTAAAGAAATGAAGATAACGGAGATCATTTTTTAATACGGACTCGAAGTCCCGAGGTTCATGCACGATCTTAGCTTTGTCTCCAGTGTACAAAAAAAGTTCTAAGAGAAGAAATTGATCTTCCCTCAGAACTAATCTTAGGTTGTTTTGAAGCCTTGACACAGTTCGTCAAGTCTCCAAACACGTCCGGTGGTATAAAGACGGGAGAAACTCCCGTCCTTATACCACTACCACGGCACACAAATATTTCCCAGCTCTTCCGACTAATTTATTGTTATTATTAAAAGTATTAAAAATGACTTTAAACTCAGTCCATTTTAGATATTAAAAGTTAAATGATGTGAATATTTTGTAATAAATAATTGTCTTTATCTAATGTTATTAAAAAGCAGATATGATAAATAAAGTTATAAAAATGGAGGTTTCAAATTTGAAGATAATTGCCGTGACACAACGAAGTTCCGAGTTAATCAAACAACTGATAGCAGTTTGGGAGAGTTCCGTCCGTTCGACTCATAAATTTTTGACTGAGGAAGACATACAGAACTTTAAGAAATCTCTACCAACCGTTCTAACTAAAATTACTCACCTAATTATCGCAATAGACGGTCAATCGCGACCAATTGCTTTCATGGGTATCAATGAACCAGAAATTGATATGCTCTTTGTTGATGATAAAAATCGTGGTCAAGGTATCGGCAAATCGTTAATACACTTTGGTATCACAAATTATCAAGCCAATCAAATCACAGTCAATGAACAGAATCCGCAAGCTAAAGGTTTCTATGAGCACATGGGATTTGCGGCATACCAGCGACTAGCAACTGATGATCAAGGTAAACCTTTTCCAATATTGAGAATGAAACTAAAAAAATAGAACAATCATTCTACTTAAATGTAGATGGTTGTTCTATTTTCATATAGTTGTCTTTAAATATTATCATTATCAGTTTTTTATTAGCGAATCAAATTATCAAATAAGTTTATCTAGCCGGAGGCTGGCAGTAATGTAGACAGCCACGAGAGTGGCGTTAGAACAGCGGTTTTCTGTTCTTACACCACTGACATATTTTGAGATTCGAGACCGCACTTTGGCTCGAATCGGTCGCATAGCAGGCTACATTACTGCCAGCCTCCGGCGGCATTTAAAAAATCACTTTGTATTTTTGATCAAGCGGCCGATATTCTCAGCAACTTGTTGAAGGTTCTTGTCTGTATTTTGAATGGCAGTCGATAGTTCTTCAACACCCGGAACACAAGTGAAGATGGCATCGATACCTAATGGATATAACTCAGAAATTTTTTCACCAATCGAACCAGCAACAGCAATCACAGTCGCATCAGGATTGACTGCTTTCGTAGCTTTTGCCACGCCAATTGGTGTTTTACCAAATTTAGTTTGGAAATCGATCTGGCCTTCGCCTGTTACAACGACGTCAGCATCTTTAACCTTATCCTTCAATTCGGTATAGTCGACTACAATGTCAACGCCAGAGCGCATTTCAGAGTTGGTAAAGGCCAATAAACCAGCTCCTAATCCACCCGCAGCACCGGCACCAGCGACTTGTTCAAGATCTTTATTCAAATCACGTTTTAAAACATGTGCGTAATGTGACAAGGCTCCATCGAGGAACTCAACCATTTCAGGACTGGCACCCTTTTGTGGTCCAAAGACATGACTTGCGCCATTAGGACCAGTCAAAGGATTTGTCACATCAGAGGCAATAATAACTTTAACATCAGCTAATTCGGGCATCATTTCAGAAACGTCAATATGGTCAAGTTTTTCTAACATTGCTCCACCATACTGCAATTCTTCACCCTTATCATCCAACAAGTGTGCGCCCAAAGCTTGAGCCATACCAGCTCCACCATCATTTGTAGCGGAACCACCAATACCAATAATGATTGTTTTGGCACCATTTTGAATAGCGGATTTAATCAACTCACCCGTTCCAAAAGTAGTCGTAATGTAAGGGTTTTGGGTAAACTGATTGATAAATTGAATCCCACTTGCTTCAGCCATTTCAATCACAGCAACTTTACCATCATTGATCATGCCATAGTGAGCTTCAGTCTTATTTCCTAGCGGATTAACAACCTCGGCAGTCATAATCTGCCCTTGTTTGGCATCAACTAGTGATTGGACCGTTCCTTCACCACCGTCAGCCATTGGTATATTAACGTATTCGGCATCAGGATAAACTCTTTCAAAACCTTTTCGTAATGATTGAGCAACTTCTTTAGCCGTCAAAGAATTCTTATATGAATCTGGAGCTAAAACAATTTTCATTTATAGTCCACCTCTAGAACAGATTTCCATACATCAATGTTGCAACAATTGTCATTGAAAGTCCAACTAGCATTTCCCAGAAAACGACGCTCATTCTCTCTTTGAAATGCATATTAACAGCTTTGGCAGTCACGTGGAAATAGTTACCATGTGGCAATTGATCGATTACAGTCGCTCCGGTATGAACCATCGCTGCTGCACCCGTACCAGAAATTCCGAATGACATGATTGACTTACTGAATGAATTAGAAGCCAGGATGACACCAGTTGAAGTTGAAGCTGTAGCTGCTGCCATCAAGATTCCGGCAATTGGGGCTAAGAATGTTCCCGAAATACCTGAAGTCTGAACGATTTCAACAACTTTTTGAGGCAAGTTAGATACTGAAACTAATCCAGCAATCGCACCCGCACCAATTAAGATTAAAACTACATCTGTCATACGAGCTAAACCTTTTTGCATATACTGCAAGAATTTTTTACTCTGACCCATGGCAATTGTTCCGATCAATCCGGCAATTGGCAAGATATACATTGCATCCAAGTTGAATGATGCCAAGGCTTTAACCCCTAAGATATCGCCAACTGGTGTAATAAGTAGTAGCACAACGGCAACTAAAGGTGTCACAATGGCCGCTTTTAAACTTGGTAAATCTTTTTGATCCTTTGTTTCAAACTTTTCAGTCTCCGGAACAAATTCACCACGGTTCTTAATCAAACTTGCTAAAACTACTGTCACGATTAAACCAACAACTGCGGGAACAAAATCAGCAATCATTACTTGTGACAAATCAACGTTAAAACCTTTAGCAGCCGCAATCGTATTTGGGTTTGGTGAAATAATATTTCCAGCCTTACCACCACCAGATAATGCGACCAATAGTGAAAGTTTACTATAATGCATCTTTTGACCGACTTCCAAAGCAATCGGAGCAACGATTAAAACAGCGACGGGAATAAAAATACCTACACCTGTCAAAACCATTGTCGAAAGAGCTAACGCTAAAATAGCTAGTCGATCACTGAAACGGTTAACAATGTTGGAAGCAATTACGTTAGCCGCTCCAGACTCCATCATTACCCCGGCCAAAACACCAGCGGCAATAACACGGATAATAGTTCCCATAACCCCAGAACTACCCTTAACAATTGTGTCCGTTGTCTGAGCTAATGAAAGTCCTCCAACTAAACAACCGACAATAGCACCAAAAATCAAAGCATAAACAGGATTAACTCGAAATAGAATCAAGCCAATCGCTAATAGCAACCCCAATAAAGCTGCCCACCAAGCAATAACCATACTTACAAATACACCCTTCCTCAATATATCTTGTAGCATTGTTAAATTTTTAACAATTAATTAACGAGTGTATAATACAGTGATAAACAATCAAAATCAATGTACAACTGCACAAATGTTGTTGTAATAATAGTTAAATAATAAAAATATTCCTTGATAAATCAGTGTTTTAAAATATAAAAATATTGTAAAATATTTATATGCACAAGTTTTTCGATAAACGTTTTCATGAAACTTTGAATAATAATGAACAAGGAAGACCACAAAATGAAATTAGACCCGCAGCTGGCACAATCAATTGTCGACAAAATGATGGGAAGCATTCCCTACAATATAAATATGATGAATGAGAAAGGCTATATTATCGCAAGTGGCGACAAAAACCGTATCAATACCCTGCATATTGGGGCGATTGATACGATTCAGAGTGGTAAAACTAAACCAATGGTTGAGTCATTCGGTAAATTTGGTCAGCCTGGTGTTAATATTCCGGTTGAATTTAACGGCGAAACAATTGGGGTTATCGGTATCACTGGTGACCCAAAGAAAGTGACTCCCCTTGCCTCACTATTGAAGATTTCAACTGAGCTGCTGATTTCACAAATTCACAACACTAAAGTGGAGGGCCAACGACAAGAAAGTTTAAATCACTTCCTATATCAGTGGTCCAACGCTGACAATTTGATAAATAATGAGGAATTAAAATTACGGGCACAAACATTAAAAATCGATCTAACGATTCCACGTTATGCCATTATTGTTGAAACGAAAAATCTCTCTCAATTACAACTCAATCCGACCGACTTCACTTTTAGCAAGACTCCAGAGCAACAGTTGATTATTACTAAGAACGAGTCTGATTTATTACGCTATTTGAAGTTTTGCCAAGAGAATCATCTCAAGATTGGTATCAGTGAACGTTCCACTGACTTAAAAGCTTCCATAAAACAAGCTCAAGATACTATCAAAGTAAGTAAAGAATTAGGTCTAACTGATACATATTATTTCAACCAAATCAGTTTTCTTAATCATGTACTAGAAAGTAATTTACATTCAAGACGTGCTTTAAGTATCTTCAAGAGTTTTCTAAAGACAAAGGCCGGCTTAGAACTGTTAGAAACATTGGATTGTTACTTTAAGCATAACGGTAACGTAACGGAGACTTCTAACGCATTGAAAGTCCATCGAAATACTACCAATTATCGTTTAAATAATATTTCTGAATATTTTGGCTTGAGCTTGCATGATCTACCTGATACATTGCAACTTTATGTTAATTATTTGTATTTTAAAAAGTATTTATATGAGCATGAACAGGAGTAATAGGGCTTTTCTGATTGATGGTCTATTTTTGATGATTATCAATTACAGATTTAAAATTGAATCCGTATTCACGTTATCTAATGCAACCGAAAATATGTTAGTTGGAAGAGCTGAGAGTATTCATCCGCAGCGAAAGTGGTGTAATGGCTTTAGCCATTACACCACCGGACGTGTTGGAGACTTTCCGTTTTTTGGAAAGGCTTCAACCGAGGTCCGAGACCGCACTGTGGCTCGGACCGTGCCGCGCAGCAGATGAATACTCTCAGCTCTGGAAACAGCTCCAAGTTATCGGCTAACAAATATACTAATATTGCGAGGTTTTTCCATGACTTTAATGAATCTTAGTTATCGTACTAATTATTTACATACTTACTTCAAAACAACTGTTGTAGTACCTGATACTAACGAAAGCAACTACACGGCTGTCTGGCTTTTACATGGCTACACTGGTGACGATTCCGCTTGGATCAGACACGTTAATGTTGAGAAATTAGCTCGAGACCACAATTGGGTCATCATTATGCCTGAAGGTCGCAACGCTTTTTACTCTGATTCTAATTTCATCCCTTACTACTCCTACTTTGTCGATGAATTCATCCCTAAAATGCAGAGCCTCTTACCCATCTCTAAAGAACGTGACCACAATTTTATCGTCGGTTCGAGTATGGGCGGTTATGGTGCTCTCAAAATTGCCTTCTTAAATGATGATAAATTCAGTAAAGTTGCTGCTCTGTCGCCTATTACTGATATTGAACATTTCCGTGACAATCCTAAAGGTCCGATGGCCAAAGAAACTTTCAATAGTATTTTTGATAGTCCAGATAAAATTGCCCACAATCAGCTAATTAATATTTATAATAGTCGTCAACCTAAACAACAAATTTTGACGCTGTGTGGTGATGCCGATTTTATGCATGAAGATAATATTATGTTCAAAAACTTCTTATCAATTCACGCCAAAGGTCATTACACATGGATGCCTGTATCAGGTGATCATTCTTGGAAAACTTGGGGCGACAATATCGAAAAAGTCTTTAATTGGCTAAATTAGAAAAAAATAGAGACTGTTATCCAAAACCGGATCACAGTCTCTATTTGATTTAATGCTCGAAAACTAAACAAGTTTTGTCACACTTTTTTTTACCAAACGAATAGTCCAACAAATGCTGCTGACAATAATGAAACTAGAATACCTGACAACAACATGTAACCAACATTTTTCGAAATAATATCGTTCTTTTCCTTATTAACAATACCTTTGAAACAACCAATAATCATACCTAACGTTGAGAAGTTAGCAAAGGATGTAATGAAGACTGTTAAAACAGCCTTAAAGTGCGGATCAAATTCCTTAATAATACCAGTAACTTTACCCATGACAACAAATTCATTGGTAACTAACTTAGTACCCATGTACTGAGCC
The DNA here is from genome assembly GCF_000831645.3 of Companilactobacillus heilongjiangensis. NCBI lineage: Bacteria > Bacillati > Bacillota > Bacilli > Lactobacillales > Lactobacillaceae > Companilactobacillus > Companilactobacillus heilongjiangensis. Next base: position 1,118,122 of record NZ_CP012559.1, on the reverse strand, counting down.
ATTTGGAACGAATCATGACTACTCAAGCCGAGCAACCAAGCAAATGGATACATGATGATACCTAAAATATGCTCCAAAGTTAACCATGGATTAACTAGTTGAAGAATTTTATCAATTAAGGCAGCTAACGCAACGAAAGCAATAACATTAGCAGCAATGATCAAAATTAAACGACCGGCGCCTAAAATTGAATCGCCTAAGAATGAGAAGAAAGGCTCTTTTTTGCCACCTTCACCTTGACCGCTCAATTTGGCAATCGTATCTTCTTCTGGTGTAACGGTAACGGGATTTAACAAACTCGTTACGATAATTGCATTGATAATATTAATCGGAATAGCAGTCAGGATAAATCGCCCTGGCATCATTTGAATATATGAACCAATAATTGACGCTGTGACACAACTCATGGACATCATTGCTAATGTAACGTTACGTTGTGACTTGATTTGCTTCAACTGTAAACTTGAAACAGCCAATGCTTCAGTATTACCTAAGAACATCATTTCAACCGCAAAGAATGATTCAAACTTTGGTTGACCAGTGATAAATGACAAACCTTTACCAATCCATTTGATGATAAATGGCAAAATTCCAATATAAGTCAAAATATCAAATAATGGCACGATCAATAAAATTGGTAAGAGTGCACTGGTAACAAAGTCCATACTCTTAACGTGCACCCAACTTGGCAAGGCAAATTCGATTCCGACATAAGCCACTTGAACTAACCAGTTGAAACCATCGGCAGCACCTGAAACAATTGCACGGCAGATATCAAAACTCGTCAAAAACCAAGCTAGGAATAAATTCAAAACTACCATGATAGCGATGGATTTCCAATGGATATTCGACTTATCCTTTGAGAAAAGGAAACCAATAGCTAGAAAAACGATAACACCTATTACGTTAACTACTAAGTACATACTCATATATACTTAACCCCTTTTTTTATTTGAAGATCCGTATTGTTAAATTTTTCACTTCTTTTTAATATTACATGGGGATAAACTTTTTGTAAATATTTTTTTACAATAGAAATCAACTAAATAAGGCATTATTTCAAATATTTATAAATCAGCTATATAATAGTATTGATAACGATTACAGAATTATTATTTACTAAACTAAAATCGGTTCTTTTGAAAGCGAGGTATTCGTTTGAAATCAATTACATTTAACCACCAAAATACATCTGCTATTGGCATCGGAACTTGGCACATTGGTGAAGGAAATAACATGATGACAGAATCTGAAATGGCGGCCATGCGTTACGGTCTTGACCATGGCATCAATGTTATCGACACTGCCGAAATGTATGGTGAAGGAAAATCTGAAACTTTAATAGGAAATGTTTTAAAAGATTATCATCGAAATGACATTCAATTAATTTCAAAATTCTATCCCTATCACGCAACGCCAAAATTAATTGAAGAAAGTCTAAAAGCTAGTCTCAAACGACTTCAAACTGATTATTTGGACTTATATCTACTACACTGGCGAGGCAAAACTCCCCTTTCCGAAACAGTTATCGGTCTTGAAAGAATGGTCAAGGCTGGACTAATTAGAAATTGGGGTGTTTCAAACTTTGACCGCAGTGACCTTGAGGAACTATTCAGTGTTCCCGATGGCGAAAATTGTCGCATCAACGAGGATCTCTATAATATTGGCAGTCGTGGAATTGAATATTCCGTTTTACCATGGCAAAAGAAAAATCACGTTTCATTTATTGGATATTCTCCATTTGGTTCCGACGGCGGTGAATTCTTGAAGATTAAACCAGTTCTAACAGAAATGGCTCAACAAAAAGGTGTTAGCGTTCATCAATTATTGTTAGCTTGGGTCTTGAGAAATCATGATCTGCTCAGTATTCCAAAGACTAGTTCTGTTGAACATATGCAGAGCAATCTGGAAGCAATTGATATTAGTTTTACTAAGGACGAGCTGGAACTATTGGATAAATATTATCCCGCACCTAAAAATGAAGGTCGGCTTGAAATGATTTAAACAATCACAAAAAAACTCGTAACAAGGAATGCACTTTTGCAAACCTTTGTTACGAGTTTTTTTTATCTACATTTTTCTAATGAGATGTTCAATATTAATCTATAAAATTCTTGCGAGATAAAAAGTAGAATGGTACTGCTACTAGTAAGGCTCCGAAGCCCCAAATTAGATTTGAAATGCTCGTTTGTGCCAATAGCCATAACGATACCGTAATGGCTAAAACGGGAATGAACCATCCAAATGGGATTTTGAAACCTGACTTGCGATTCTTCATTGTTTTTCTAAAAACCAACACAGCCAAACAACTAGGAATATATTGAGCAAATCTGGAAACAGCACTGATTTGTACCAGCGTATTAAAACTTCCTGACACGGCTACCAACAAGCCTAATAATGCGGAAATAATAATAGCATTGTGTGGAACTCCAAAACGATTCTTGTGTGTTAAAAACTGTGGCATCATACCGTATTCTGCCATTGCTACACCGAATCTGGGTGTAATAAAGGATGTCGAGAATCCAACTCCTCCAATTGACATCAGTGTACCAGCTGCCACCAAATACTTTCCGAAACTGCCAACCATTGTGCCAAACGCATCTTGAATCGGTGTTGTACTAACAGCCAGTGACTTTCCCAATACTCCGATACAAACTGTTTGCACGAGTATGTAAAAAGCTGCAACAGCCAAAATCACAATAATTAAAACTCGTGGTAAATCTTTCTTCGGATTCTTCATTTCTCCGGCGGCAACAACTGAACTTTCAATCCCTGTAAAGACAAAGAACATTGTCATCGCGGCCTTTGCAAAAGAACCCTTGCTAGCAACTGAAGCTGGGATCATTGGTGTAAAATTACCACCTTTGATGAACCAAATTCCTATCGCAATAAAAAATACTAGTGGTAATAATTTTGATACCGTAACGGCGTTATTCAAAATTGCTGCAACTTTGATACCAAACAAGTTCACGGTCATTAACGTCAAAGCCATAATTGTAACGATAATATCTTTATCAAGTGGATTATTTAATTCTGGAAAAACACCGGCAACCGCTGTAGCAAAGCCAACATAGAGCGTACCTTCAGCAATGATTCGAATCGTCCAGGTGACGAAACCAACTTCATAGCCGACAAAGTTTCCAAAAGCGGCTTTCGCATAAACATATGCCCCACCTGTTTCATCAAAAAGACTGGAATCTTCAGCGAAACATAATCCAATCGTTAGCACCAGCACGGCATCGAAAGCTAATACGAAAATACTAGCCGGACCAAAGAGTCGCATCCCTTCATTAGGTAACAAGAAAATTCCAGATCCAAGAATACTGTTGATTCCAAATAATAGAACCGTCCAAAAGCCCATTTTCTTTGACTTGACGGCACTTTTGACAGTTGGTGCATTAGTTAGAGTTATCGCTTGTTTCATGATTTTTACCTTCTATATAATGTCAGAATTTTTTGATTAGGATAGCTTAATAGAGCCTGTTCGGGCTGCTGGATCTGCTGAACCTGTTCAAGAAATTCGGGCTGTAGGAGGTCATTAACTGAAAATTCACCACGTTCTAATCCACGACCAACCATAGACAATTGTTCGACTGCCTTGTTTGCTCCAGTTAGAATGTTTGCAGCGAATCCAGTTAATTTACTCATAAATGCTTTACCTCTTCTTTTTATTTTAATATTTAGATTAGCACTCTCATATTGATTGTCAATTTCTTATAATGAAATTAGTTATTTTTTAATGTAAAAGTTTTTTGATGAAGGGCTAACTTTGTTATTAAAAATCCAATCACAGCAAAAAAGCCAATTCATTATTACTAAATTGGCCAAGTTTTAAACTATATATTGATTTTATGCCCGTGCAATAAAGTCCTGAAACAATTCTAATTGTCGGGAATCATGTTGCCACATATTCTCTGGATGCCATTGAACACCTTGAATTGAAGCATTAGAATTTTCAATTCCTTCAATTACACCGTCTGGGGCTTCAGCAACAATCTTCAATCCTGCAGCAACATCTTTAATCGCTTGATGATGTCGTGAATTAACAAAGACGTTATCGCTCACAGTTTTAAATAAATAAGAATCATGATTCACTGATATAAAATGCGTTGGTTGGTCGCCTGGAGCTTCTTGATGATGCTTTAAAACTTTTCCGGGGAATTGACTGTTCAAATCTTGATAAACGGTTCCACCTAACGCAACGTTGATTATTTGAGCGCCACGACAGATTCCGAGAATGGGAACTTTTTTGGCAACAGCGGTTCTAATCAGAGCAATTTCAAAGATATCACGGTTTCGATTAGTCGCACCCAATTGTGGAATTGGCTCTTCACCCATGAATGTGGGGTCAATATCTGGACCACCAGTAAAGATTATTCCGTCCAAGCGCTCGACTAATCCATTGATCTGTTCTTTAGGAATATATGGCAAACTAACGGGGATTCCACCGGCGGCCACCACTCCATCAACTGCCGGACGGGGTACAAAGTCCATTAGTTTTTGATTGATCACTGACGTGGCGCCAGTATATATATCTGCGGTGATGCCAATTACTTTGCTCATATATTAATTCCCCATTTCCATTTTCAATTTAATCCGATGAATAATTTACTAACATTATTAAATATTTTCTAATTTAAGTCTAGTGTTATGGCAATATTTTTTTAATAAATTTCATTTTCTCTAATAAATTAATATTTTGAATATAAAAAAGACATATTTCTTAAGATTAACCACCCTAAAAAATATACCTTCATTTGTTATGCACCGTTCAATCCATCTTCTTGCGTAATTCTTTGAATATGAATGTTGAAATATAACAGTTCTTTATTATTCAATTCGACCCCACGTGCCGACTTTATTTCAGCAGAAATCTGCTTAGCAATCGAGGTTGAACCAGGATAATCACGTTCCATTTCCAATTCGATTTTTTGATCAAAATTAGTGTCCGCCGAAATATTATTCAAGCGTTGTTCCAAATACTGCAAATGAACCATGAACCGATCATAGTAATTACTATTACTCTTAGTACGAAAAATATTATTTTGCAACATAACCTTTTTAATCAGCTTAGTGAAATCAACTTTTTTAGTCATATCAAGATTATTACTACTGTCAGAACTAGTCTGAGCATTGATAAAATGTAACGCTAGATTTCTAATCTCGGACATTGGCAAATCAATATTGAGATTTCGATTGATAATTTTCAAGCCTTCACTGGCAATTAAATACTCTTCAATATACTTGTCACTCATATCAGGAATATGACTAGGCTTATATTGATTATCCATATAACGTTTATAAGCTCCATAAATGTGGTCACTTAAAGTAATATAAATATAATCTAATGCGTGATAGTTGAACTTCTTGCGGGCATAATCCACGATTTCATAGGTGGTAGTTACAACATCGATGGGAATGTCCTTTAACAAAAAATAGAGATTCTTCTGGGAATCAACTGTATCGAGATAAAAGATTTTTTCAATCTTCTCACTGTCCAAGGTCTCCCCTTTCGATTTATGAAAAGCAATCCCCTTGCCTTTAACGATGGCTTGTTGATCATCATCTAAATCGACAATTGCTGTATTATTATTAAATATTTGTTTGATAATTAATTGCATAATTCCCCCTCATACAATTAATTATAAATGAAAGCGGATGCTTTTTTTCAACTACAAGACAAATTTTTCAATTGCTAATCCTACGCCACTGTGATTATTGTCTGCTGTAACATAATCGGCGGATGCCTTAACATCTGGTAGACCATTTTCCATAGCAACCCCTTTGCCCACAATCTTCAACATTGGAATGTCGTTGTCACGGTCACCCATTGCCATAACTTCTGAAAGATCAAAGCCCAGTTCTTCAGCCAAAACTTTAATTGCTTTGCCCTTATTAACGTGTTGTGGGAATACTTCTAAGAAACCAATTCCCGTTCGAACAACAAAATAATCTTTATCAAATTTTTCATGGACCATTGCTGAAACAGAATCGAGTTCTGATTCGCTACCATTAATAATTGCTTTAACAATCTTGAAATCATCTGGCAATTCATCTGGCTCTTTTAAATACAAGCCATTAGCATTTTCATGTGCTTGCATAATTGTGTATTTATCAATCCAATCCTCACTGCTAGTATATGTATTACCATGATTATCAACGACGTTATAATGTAAATTATTATCATGAACAAATTGGACAAATTCACGATAAAACTCATTACTCAACATCTCTTGGTACATAATCTTGCCGTTCATATCCTCAATAATTGCTCCACCATTAGTAATCATATATTGTTCGGAACCACTGATACCCAATTGGTCAGCAAATTTTATAACGGCGTTATGAGTTCTACCAGAACACATAACAACCTTGATACCTTTGGTCAAAGCACGCTTAATCGCTGATTTATTTTGATCAGAAATTGTTTTCTGAGTGGTTAATAAAGTGTCATCCAAATCTAAAGCAATCATCTTATAATCCATAATTATCTCCTTATTTGTCTTCATAAATATACCCTTGTTGCCAGATGATAGAATATTACAATTATTTCATACTTAATAGTCCAGAATTCTTGAATATGAGTATATTTGAATGCTTTTATATTCAATTAATTAGTCGGAAGAGCTGGGAAATATTTGTGTGACGTGGTAGTGGTATAAGTACGGGAGGTATCTCCCGTACTTATACCACCGGGCGTGTTTGGAGCCTTGACGAACTGTGTCAAGGCTTCAAACCGAGGTTCGAGACCGCACTTTGGCTCGGGCCGTTCCGCACAGCTTGTGAATATTTCCCAGCTCTGGAGACGGGATACTTAACTAGCAACATACGTCCTAATATATATTGTACCGAAAAAGAGCTTTGAGATGTAGATATCTCAAAGCTCTTTACGTTTTTCAACGGTTAACTGTTTTCAATACCTAGGGGAGACGGAAATAACGTCTCATATTAAAAACAATTATTTTTTAGGTAGTTGTGGCGCAAGACAATTTCAATTCGAGGAAATTTGAAACTAGTCTTCAATTTCGTGTGTTTCACTGAGTTTCTTAAACCAGTAGGCACTCTTCTTAACGTAACGTTTCTGCGTTGGGAAGTCGACGAAGAACAATCCATAACGCTTGCTGTAACCATTAGTCCAAGAAAATTGATCTTGCAAGGACCAGATGAAGTACCCTTTGACATTGGCACCATCATTAATGGCATCCGCAATTGCACTGAAGTATTTCTTGAGATAATCGATTCGCTTAGGATCATCAATTACAGTATCACTAGTAGCATCCTTTGGTAGGCTTTCTTTCAAACCAATACCATTTTCAGTTACATAAATATCTGGTACCAATGGGTAATCGTCATGAATTCTCATTAGAATATCATGCATCCCCTTTGGATAAATTGACCAATCCCAGTCAGTTGTTTCAACATCGTCAGGCTTCTTCTCTTCACCGATACCGTGCAAGCGAGAAACTGAAGTTCCCTTTGCACCAGTACCGTTATGAATAGTCTCCGAAGCGCCGTTATACTCACGTAACCATTTGCTAAAGTAGTTATTTACTCCAACAAAGTTTAGCTGATGAGCGGCTTTGCTGATTTCAGCCATTTCTTCATCGTTATACTTGAACATTGGTTGATCATTAGCATCAAGAATTTCTTTAATCAAATCTAGAGTTTCCTTGTGATATTCACCGGCTAAAGTTCCGTCCAGATATAGTCTATTTTCTAGCGCATCTTGTAAGGCAGCGGCATGTTTGTCACCTGCACTGTCACTATATGGATAAACGGTTTGCAGTGCGTGAACAATACCAATTTCACCGCCTAAATCCATATCTTTATATGCATTGACAATCTTAGAGTGAATCAAAATTTGATTGTGCTCAGCTTGGAAAGTCTTGTCGAAACGACCTTTTTCAGCTGGTGGGAATGTTCCAGAAGTATATTGTTGAACGGCCATTGAAGTTGGTTCATTAATAGTGATCCAATACTTAACTTCAGGAAATTCCTTGAAACAATATTTAGCAAAAGCCAAGAAGTCATCTAACATCTCTTGACTCAACCAGTCACCTAACTCATGTAATCTTTCAGGTGTATCAAAGTGATGTAGCGTTACATATGGAACGATGTGGTGTTTAGCACAAGCAGCGAACAACTTGTGATAATAGGCGACTCCACGAGGTTCAACTTTGCCAGCACCATCTGGGAAAATACGTGACCAAGCGATTGAAACTCTAATTACTTGCACGCCATACTCCTCAGCAAGTGTTAAATCTTCGTCATAACGGTGATAGAAATCAGCGGCTGGATCTGGACTGAAACGACCTTGTTTCTCTAGAAAGTCATCCCAAAGAACGCGTCCTTTGCCATCTTCTTTTGTAGCACCTTCAACTTGATAGGCAGCACTGGCGCCACCCATTAAGAAATCTTTTGGTAATGTTTTACTCATTTACAATCATCCTCCGAACTAAAGATTAGATTCAACAAAGTCTAAGGCTTTATCTCCATCGTTTGTCAATTCAATGTATTGACGACCAGTTGTAGTTACCAACTTAACGCCATATTTATCAGTAATCTTCTTTAGATTACCTTTCATACTTTCCATTTGTGGAGCTAAGATAACCATATTCATATTTTGAATAAGATCCATATCTTGACCATAAGCACGAGCAGCAGCGGATAACTTCAAGCCTTTATTCTTTGAAAGTTTGTTCAAAGCATTAGCTAAAATACCACTAGTACCACCGCCGGCACACAATACCAAGACATCAACTTCATTATTCTTAAAGTACTCTTCTGTATCCTTAGAACTCGTAGCGACTGTTGCTTCAGCAGAATTATCTGTAGATGCTTCAACTGTGGCACCTTCGTTTGAGTTATCTGAATCAAGAGCAACTTCTGGAGTAGCACCAGCAAGGGCAACATCGCCTTCGCCAGCAGCTTCCTTAGCTTTTTCTTCTGTTAATAGTGTCTTATCGTAAACACGAATGAATGGGAAGTAGATAAGTACATCGACTACCAAAGCTAAGAGAACAAAGACAAATGATAACGGAGCGAATCCGGTTGAAATCAAAATACCAATTGGTGCAGGAATTGTCCATGGCATTGTATACATGATACTGTTCATACCTAATACATTAACGAAGAACTTGAACATACATACGTTGACAATAGGTGTTGCCAAGAATGGTAGGAAGAACATTGGGTTCATGATAATTGGCATACCGAAAAGTACAGGCTCATTAACTGAGAATGAACCAGGAATAAAGGCAGCCTTACCAACAGCCTTCAATTGGGCTGAACGAGCAGCGAACAACATGATAAAGGCAACAACGAATGTTGATCCAGTACCACCAAAGTTCATAACGTAATCCATTGTATTCATAGCTAAAACGTGTGATGCGTGAACACCGGCTTGATATTGTTCCAAGTTAGCAGCAGTATTAGCAATCATAATAGGAACAACGGCTGGTTGAACGATTGATGGACCTTGAACACCACAGAACCAGAAGAAGGCCATGGCTCCGGCAATAATTGAAAGTCCAATGTAAGAATCACTAGCTCTAAATAATGGCGATAGAACTTGAATAATCCAACGAGGAAGAATAGTTCCTGTTGCAGCTTTAAATCCGATACCGAATAACCAGAATACTGTAACGGATGAAGCCATAGGAATAAGATCTTTAAATGTTTGTGAAATATTTTGAGGTACCTGTGGAGGTAACTTAATAGTTACATTGTTTTTAATACAGATATAGTAAATATTTGGAACAATTAGACCAACGATATAAGCACAGATCAAACCTTGTGTACCCATATAAGTTAAGTCATTACCAGTCTTTAGTGGCAAGATTGATAGAATAATAAAAGCGATTTCTGATGCAATAATTACAGAAACAGGATTAATTTGGTTTGTCTTAGGCAATTCCAAATTTTGACTATCAGTCAAATTCTTAGCGGTTGTACCAGCAACGAACAAAGCTAATAGTCCCATTGAATAGTTATATGCAATCATAAAGATATTTGTTACATTAGTAGGCCAATAAAATCCCCATGCATTTGGAACATAGGCAATCATCATGAAAATACTTGAGAAGATGATAATTGGCATACAGGCAATGAATCCGTCACGAATAGCAGAAACATATTTATTCGCAGCAATGGCCTCAAAGGCCGGTTTGAGCTTATCAAATACACCTGACATAATTACTTTCCCCCTAGATCAAATTTGGTTCTAAAACTTTAATTCTTCATATCTAATTTTTCTTCAATCTTATTAATACGTTCATACTCATCAATAAAGAATTTGCACTCATCCATTAACATCATTGTTGTCATCAAGGTATCTTGACCATGAACCATAATGAATGTGACATCCATATTCATACCACCAGCTTCGTCAGCCAATAACTTTGTTTGTGAGTTGTGAGCATCAACAATTGATTTATTAGCTTCTTCAACTAATGCTCTAGCTTCATCAATTTTACCCACGCGAGCACTCTCTAAAGCCTTGATTAAAGCGGTCTTGGCGTCCCCTGCGTAAGCCACGATTTCGAATCCTGTCATTGAAATTTGTTCTTTTGTAACTGCCATAATAATTACCTCTACTTCGTAGTTTTTTCTTGTGTTAATCGTTGAATGTGAATTATGAAATATAATAGTTCATTACTACTTAGCCTAGTCGAAAGCTTTGATTGAAGACTTGTGTAAATTTCTTTAGCAATCTTAGAAGAACGCGGATACTCTTTTTTCATCTCCGATTCCAGCCTATTGCTAAAGTCACGATCTTCAGTGTCGTCATTATCAAGGCGTCCTGCTAAATACTGTAAGTGAATCATGAAACGGTCAAAATAATTGCCATTTCCTTCAATGCGATAAATCCGATTCTTATTCAAAATCGTTGTCACAATGTCGCTAACTTCCTTGGAAGTATTTTCCTTTAAGTCACTAGCTTGAGACTCTTCACCTTTAGCATTAATGAAATGTAGTGCAATACTTTTAATCTCCGACCGTGGGAAGTGAACATGAAGATTTTCATTGATAACATCTAAACCATGACTGGCAATTTCGTATTCGTCCGGATATTGCTCGCTCATATCAGGAATTAAACTCTCTTGGTACGTGTGAGCCAATAATCTTTGATATGAACCGAAAATATGGTCACTCAAGGTGATGTAAACGTAATCTAAAATGTTATAGTTAAAGTCTTTTTTCGCATAATCAATAATTTCATAAGTAGTAGTTACAACATCAATTGGAATATCTTTGATCAAAAAGTATAAATTTTCTCGTGATGATTTTGTATTTAAATAAAAGATATTCTCAATCTTGCCTGAATCAACTTGTCCACCTTTGGTCTTCTTAAAAGCGATTCCTTTGCCCTTTACAATTGCTTGGCGATCATCTCCTAGGTTGACTAACGCACTGTTATTGTTAAAGACTTGGGCAATCTCTACCATCTCATTACCCCCTTTCTGACAACAAAAAAGAGACCACCAACGTTTTTCCTAATGATAGTCTCTGGACTTATCATTGAAGAAAATACGTTGAGTGATCTCGCCTAATTTAATAGTAACAATTCACTGAAAATATATTCATCTTTCAACACGGATTAGTATATGACAGATATTTTATTTTGTAAACGGTTTCAACAAATTATTTTTTAAATCATTTATTTTTAATATTTGAGTTTGTTTAGCAAAAGGCGACAGAGCGGTATTTTTGGATATAATTTGGGGCAATATTTTTTTACATATTTCTTTTAGCTACCATGGCCGATTCAAGGCTTTGGTTTGTACCAATTAGACGTTTTATCTATCAAAATTATCGGTAATCAAAATTTTTAACCGGTAATTTTATAAATCCATCATCGTACTTCATACAAAATCTAAATACTTTCAATAAAGCACTTAAAGCGCATACAGAAATATTAAAATCCAAAAATAATGAACTTTCCATCCAAATTTTCCTCAATCTTTTTGACATTCAAGTAAAATACGAACTATTTACTATTTCTTTACATAATTATTCATGTTATTCTTAATACATAAAATTTAAGGAAGTGTTAGATTATCACCTATCAAATAGTTTTTGAGGGAAATTATTTTTCTTCAGCGACGTTTGACAAGGCGGATTTCACACCAGATTCACTTATATGTGTAGACCAGTCAGGAATTATTGACCGTGTTGTATCCGCTTCTGATAGCGATTATCAGATTGTCAAACAAGCTGCAATGGATAACGATATCCTCAAACAAATACCCAAAGGAAGTTATCTTTTACCAGGATTCACTGATTTACATATTCACGCTCCACAATGGCCTCAGGCCGGTTTAGCTTTGGACAAACCGTTGAACGAATGGCTCAACACTTATACTTTTCCACTCGAAGCTAAATTCAAAGATCTACAGTATGCCAAAAAAGTTTACCAAAGCCTGATCAAGGAATTATTAGCCAATGGTACTACGACTGGCTTATTCTTTGGTTCAGTTCACACGGATGCTAATTTAGTTTTAGCTAAGGTGTGTGCAAAACTAGGACAACGTGCCTTTATTGGTAAAGTTGCGATGGATAATCCTGACCAAACTCCTGATTATTATCGTGATGAATCATCCCAAGTTGCTTTGGAAGAAACTGAAACATTTATTCTCAAGATGCAAGCACTACAGGAACAGACTAACGCTGACATAACGTCAGTCATTACTCCGCGATTTGTTCCTAGTTGTACTGACGAAACATTGCAAGGTCTGGGCGACTTGGCTAAAAAGTATGACTTACCGATTCAATCGCATTGTAGTGAAAGCATTTGGGAAGACCATTATGCAACTGAACGTTTTAATCTACGTGACGCTGAGGTGCTGAACAAATTTGGATTATTGACTGATAAATCTGTTATGGCCCACGGTACTCAATTAAGCGACAGTGACTTGGATCTCTTTGAAAAGACTCAAACAGCTATTGCTCACTGCCCTATTTCCAACGCTTACTTTGGAAACTCCGTCATGCGTGTTCATGACGCCTATCAAAAAAATGTCAAAATCGGTTTAGGTACCGATATCTCCGGAGGATTTTCTCCTAGTATTTATCGAAATATGCAACAAGCTATTATGTCATCACAGATGTTACAAGATTCTAGTCAAAAACCGGCACGTCTTTCAGCCAGCAATGTCTTCTATTTAGCAACAATCGGCGGTGCTAACGCCTTACATATCAATTCAGGACAAATTAAAGCTGGTTTCAAAGCCGACCTTCAAATCGTCCAAGATCAATACTTCGAACTCTCTTCAAATAATTCTGATGAAATATTTGAGAGACTTGTGTATCACACAAATAAAGAAAATATCAAGCAAGTCTATGTAGCTGGTAATTTAGTACATGACAATCGAGGAGAAAAATAATGGAAAATAACAACAAGAGCAGTTTATTAGTTGGCCCTGACGACAAAATTGGCATGGGTGAAGCTGGTTTCTTAGGTCTTCAACATGTCTTAGCAATGGATATCTACGTTCCACCAATTATCTTAGCCGGAATGATGGCAATGGGTCTTGGCGATCAAATGGGACTATTACAATCAACATTCTTAGCTGCTGGTATCGGAACAATTTTACAAACCTTTGTATTTATGAAGATGCCCGTTTCTCAAGGTCCATCATTTGTTCCACTTGGTGCCGCTGCCGGAGTCGTCCTGGCTTCAGGTGGCTTGAAAGGTAACGGTATGGGAACGCTGATTGGTGCCCTACTAGTTGGTTCTCTTATTTTAGTTATCTTAGGTGTCACTGGAGTTTTCCAAAAAATTATTAATCGCTTAGTTCCTGCCTTAGTTGGTGGTACGATCATCACTTGTGTTGGTTTATCATTGATTCCTACCGCTCTAAACAGTAATATTTTCAACGCTCCTGGCAAGATTGACAACAATATCATCTTAGCTTCTGTTACTGCTTTAACACTCCTAGTTTCTGTCGGTATCAGTTTGAAATTTCCTAGCGTTCGTCGTTTCTTTAGAACTAGTTCAATTATTTTAGCTCTAGGTGTTGGTACAATCGTTTCAACCATGATGGGTATGTTCGACTGGAAAGCAGTTTCAGATGCTGCTTGGTTCGGTCTTCCACAACGTACTATTTTCCACTGGGGTATCAACTTTAGCCCTTCAGCTATTATTACTTTCATTATCATTTACGCCGTTATCACAACTGAAACAACTGGTACATGGTTCGCCATGGGTGCCGTTACAAATCATGAAATCACTGACAAGCAATGGAATCACGGTATTATCGGTGAAGGTTTGAGCTGTTTAGTTGCCGCATTACTTGGTACAACACCTGTTACAGGTTATTCAACTAATGCCGGTGTTATCTCAATCACTGGTGTCGCAAGTAAAAGAGTTTTCTTGTTCGCGGGAATTTGGTTCTCAATCTTAGGTTTCTTCAGTAAATTGTCAGTCTTTCTAGCTGCTATTCCTGCTCCAGTTATCGGTGGTGTCTTCGCAATCATTACAGTTACAATCATGCTTAACGGTTTAAACGTTATCCGTGGTTTGGAAACAACTGATCGTGACCTTTACATTATCGGTATTCCAATTATTTTGACACTAGCCTTGGTACTTCTACCAGCTAATGTTACAAAAAACGCTCCACAAATCTTGCAATACTTATTAGGTTCACCAATTGCCATGGCTGCTATCGCTGCTATCATCCTTAACTTAGTGATGCCTAAGACAAAGAAAGCTAACGTTAAAGCTATTTAATATCAACAACATAAATAAGAGCTGTAAATCCAAAATCCGGATTTACAGCTCTTATTTTATTTAGCCGTAATTTGCTTACGCCCATTTTTCTTCGAATGATAAAGATTTCCATCTACACGTGAGTAGAAGTCATTCGGATTCAAGTCCTCTTTAGAAATTGTTGAAACGCCAACTGAGACAGTGATGGAAATTGAATTTCCAGCCTTATCATCTAAATCAATGTTCAAATGATTCAATGCCATAAAAATCTGTCGAACTATCGGTTCAGTCGCCGATAAATCATAACTTGGAAAAATGACATTAAATTCCTCGCCACCTGTCCGATACAATTTAACTTTCGGATCATTTTCATCAAGAATCGTTTGAACAACATCCGCTGTATGCCTCAACACCTTATCACCGGCCAAATGACCATAAGTATCATTAACCTGCTTAAAGTGATCGATATCAAACATCATCATCGAAAGCGATAAATTACTCTGAAAACTAGCATCAAAGAGGTTGCGAATTTCCGAAACGTAGGCTGCATAATTCTCAGTTTTTGTCAGAGAATCATGATTGGCGAATTCCAACAAACGCATTTTTAAATTGCTATCTCGTAAAATCATTCCGACATAGCTATATAGCAACATTTCAAAAATAGCTAAATAAAGCCATTCTTCATAATATGTTTGCCAACTGAAGCCAAACTTTATCTTCATAAAGAACCACAACAGTCCAACAAAGAATATACCTGATACCATATATATATAAAACGGATGATCATTATGCTGCTGACGTCTGATGTGACTCAGAACTTCATAGAAACTTAGTAATGTAACACTGTGACACCAAGATTCCCAATATCCAATCGACCCGTTAAAAAGCATATACGCTACTAGTAATGGATACAAATAATAAAACGGAACGTGAATATTTAAGAAATACGCGCAGAAAATCAATGCGATGAGTTGAAAATTCATAAATTGCCAAGAGATTGACGTATTAACAAGCTTCAATTGCATACTGATAATGAAAATTCCCATATAAATAACACCAAGCCAAGAATTTATGAGATCTTCATTAAATCGTATATCTTTTGAATAGAACCAAGTCCTCAAAGAATCAAAAAAGACTTGATACAATGTAAAAACACCTAGAACAAAAAAAACACTCGTGATAAATGGCGACAAACGCCAAACTGACCATGTCAAAAAACCGAAACCTCCTGCTAGGCTACTTTTTTAATTATTTATAATTTTATTTATATAAAATAACAACTTATGCCATAGTAGCACAAAAAAATCTCGCTGTTTCACATATTTGTGGAATAGCAAGATTTGAACGGCTTAACAGCCTTTAGAGCCACTCTAATCATTGATACATCAAACTCAAAAGTTGAAATCCATAAAAAGGACAATATTTAACAACTATCCTTTTTGCACGGACACATCTAACCTTATTGTGCCGTAATTTGCATACGACCATTTTTCTTAGAGTGATAAAGGTTGCCATCCACTCGATTGTAAAAATCATCAGGACTCTTATCAGTTACGGCCAAACTAGATACCCCAACAGAAATTGTGATTTTAATTTGATTTTTACCATCTTGAATATTCAAACTATTCAATGCTGTAAAAATTTGCCTAACAATCGGTTCAGTTGACGGCAAGTCATAACCTGGAAAGACAATATTAAATTCCTCTCCACCAGTCCGATACAATTTCACATTTGGATCATTATTATTAATCACCTTTTGAGTCTCTGTTACAGCCCTTTGTAAAACCAAATCGCCAGCCAAGTGACCATAGGTATCATTAACTTGCTTAAAATGATCAATATCAAACATCATCATCGATAAATTTAACTTATTACGAATACTCATTGGAAAAAGAACTTTCATTTCAGCCACATAAGCTGCGTAATTTTCAGTTTTAGTTAACGCATCATGGTTAGCAAAAGCAACAAGTCTTCATTTGACATCACTTTCACGTAACAACATCCGAACATAACTATACAGTAGGACTTCAAATATAATCAGATAACTCCATTCTTGAAAGAAAACTCTTGTAGTTAAATGGAATTTTACTGCAACGAAGAACCACATAATTGCTCCCCAAACGACACCGGTAATTATGTAGCCAACAAACGGACGCTTTCTAACTGGCATCCTACGAATATAATTGAACGACCAATAAGTAATCATGATACTCAAAGCGTGCGCCCATGATTCCCAATAACCAATAGAATTGTTAAAGACCATATAAACTAAGACGATTGGTACAAAATAATAAATTGGAACTCTAATGTTAAGAAAGTATGCACAGAAAATCAAACCAATGACAATAAAGTTCATGAATTCCCACGAAATACTTTTTCCCACTATTGTTGACTGCATGCCGAATACGAAAATTAACATGTAGATAACACCAAAAGCAGACCTCAATGTGTTATCAGTAATTGAAAGCTTTTTCTCATGTACGACGGTTTTCAACCAATCGAAGACAACTTGATAAAGCGTGAAAACACCCAGAATGAAAAAGATACTAGTAATAACAGGTGAAACATGCCAGACACTCCATGTCATACGATTCTGTCTCCCTTCACAGATTAATGCTTTTCATTAAAGTATTTGCACATTCAGAATACACTTTAATATATTTATTTCAATTGAAATCTTACTATTATATTTATCAAAAATTATATAATTAAATTATCTAAAAATTGAAATAGTCAAATTTAAGTCAGACACTGTCTCAATATTGTCAATTACATATTATTTTCCATATATATCAAATTAATTTGAATTAATCATTGAATTACTTGCATTAAAGGGAAACTGATTTCAACAACAAGTCTAGAAATAATCACTAGTTCTCTAAAAAGCTTTATAACAGGCATTCAGGCTTTTCTTTCAAGTGATAAATAAACTTAAAGTAGACAATTTTTAATACGTTTCAAATCAAAATCAATAACGTTTTTCTTCCATATAAGTAGACTATCAATTTTTAAAAAATAATTGATAAATAAAAAGGTGTTCGGATTCAACCCAAAACACCCAAATAAATTTAGAAATAATCAATTAATTGCGGCTTTTCTTTTATAAAGACATCATTCAAGAGATCAATCTTTTCACTATCACCAGTTACAACACCGAGTTCAAATAGCGAATTTAAAGAACGATAACCAAACATTGCCTTAGTTAACGTCTGAATAGTCAGCTCCATGTCCGGAGTCGCGTCATCAGCAATTTCAAAGCTTACAACGCCATTTTCAATTGATAATTGCCAAATATGATTGTTCCACTCTAAATCATCACTAACCTTGAAATATACCTTTGGCATAACCAACGTTTGAACTGGATAACGTTTCATAAAATCATTCAAGTCAACAATTCTAGCCATCATATAAGGTGTGACCGTAACTTGTGCTGAATTAGGATCAGTTAATAAATCAGCCTTGAAATCTGGATCTGGTGATTCATAGACGAATTTCTGAAAAATCGACTGATGTTTCGTAACAAACTTGCCTAATAATTGACGGCTAAGGGGATTTTCATTAAACCACTCGTGAATATTGAAAATTGAGCCTTCATTGTAGTAAATTAGATAACCAATCAATTTATCAGTATCATCATACGCCGTAGCAACTTGATAATCTTCATGTTTATCAAGCATGTGATCCCACCACCACTTTGGACGGACCACTCCACCGCGATGATTATTGCTCAAATACATTATCTTAATATCATCATTCAAATCTTTAATATCATCACGTTCAACATGACCGCTTGTGGCATTTTTGATACGTGGAAGTCGATCATTATTCATCGTTATAACGCTATGGTCAAAGACCTGTTCACACCCAAATTGACGATAATAACCGTAAGAAAACGGTGCTAAATAGGACAATGTGATCTCATTGTGATACATATCGGTCAAAGCTGTTTTCAATAATGTTCCAGCACCACCACGGCCTCCAAATTCAGGTGCACTCATAACGTCACCAATGCCATTCATCTTATAATCGACGCCATGAAAATTAACATCAAATGGAATACTGAAGAGACCACTGCCAAGTTTCTTGTGATTCATTAAGCCATAAACCATCGAGTGATCGAAACGTTCCTTCAAAACATCTTTACGATGCTTTGAATCCTCACGATTGAATGAATACAAATATAATTTATAAAATTCGTCAAATTTATCTTCATCGAGTAAATATTTATTCATATTTTCCTCCCCTATAAAAAAATACTATTCAATTGAGAATAGTATTTCTTTATTTTTTATTATGCTAGTTTGAAACTACTCCAAGGCTTGATGTAATTCAACAAGAAAGCCTCGTCAGAATTCAAGTGTCCGATAACATTACGACGACCATCGTTCTTGATATCTCGAAGTGCGATTTGCGTCTCACCTTTGTATTGACCGTAGTTTTCATTAACAATGATGATATCACCGCGTTTGATATCTTGAGTATCATGGGCGGGAAAGTTCCCATCTTTATAAACAACTCGTGTCATTGTACTACGTAACAAGTAGTCAGATGCATCACCACGATAGACGTGGGTAGTATTCAAAATAACTTCTTTTTCAAGATCAGTCGCATTGTTTGAGAAATCAACCTTCAATACTGGATAAGGTGCGTAGAAAGCTTTAGAAGCTTCCTGTAGCTCTTCATCAGATGCATAAGTGTTTCCGATGATGACATCATCAACGACTCCACTCAAGAGCAAATGCTTAACTTGTGTCGCAATTGGTAAATCACGATCATCTTCAAGCGTTGGCAAACCGTCCTGAACGGGCCAAGGACCAAATGTTGCACTATGTGAGCTAATGAAGGCAGCTGAGTGAATATTACGATCCTTGAAAAAGTTTGACCATTTAATGAAGAAGTCTTCACCTAAGCCAGTATATCTTTGAGGATAAAAGTTGTGACAACCTAGGAGGTTATTTGTGTCAGGATGATATGAAATAATATTATCCAAGTAGTGTGTACCAGAACTCATATTAATTTCAATCTTCAACCCGTAAGGATTACGAGTCATCTTAGCCTCTTCCATACCAGAGAAACCTTCGTCCAATCTGATACCGGCAGCGCCAAGATCATGGAAAAATGATAAATCATCATAACTAATATCAAGTGCTTTGAATAATCTAGGGTTCATATCAACGATTGTGACAAAGCCTAACTTATTTCCATAAGCAATCGTTTCTTTAAAACGGTTAATGGTTTTGTCTTTGTCATCACCTAATTCAAGCAATGAAGCAAAGATTCGTGAATAGCCTAGTTTACTGGCAGTATCAAGATATTTTTTATCATCCTCTAAAGTTGAATGCTCTGGATATAATGATAATCCAAGTCTTCTCAAAACATGACCTCCAAAAAGTTAAATGTTATTTACTGATTTTAGCTGAATCTAATTCTTCAGCCAATTTTTCTTTATCCATTGACTTGAAGAAGTAGAAGTAAATCAAAGTATCAAGCACGATGTTGATAATTTGTAGAACAGCACCAGAAATGTGACCAGTTGAAATAAATCCTGATAGAATTGGTGGAGTTGTCCATGGAATATAAACACCCATTGGTCTAGCAACCCAGTTAGCTGCCATTGAAACATATGTTGTAGTTACGTTAACAAGTGGTGTCAAAATAAATGGAATAGCCATCTTGTAGTTCATAACAATAGGAAGACCGAAGACGATAGGTTCGTTAATGTTGAACAAAGCAGGTCCAGCAACAAGTTTACCTAATGTCTTTAATTCTTTACTCTTAGCAGCGAATGCTAGTAGCATAGCCAAACCGATTGTGGCACCAGATCCACCCATGTGGACGAAGTTATCGAAGAATGATGTTGTAACGATATTTGGTAGAGCTTTACCAGCAGTAAAGGCTGCGTGGTTTTGGTTCAAAGCTGTTAACCAGATAGGCATCATAACACCAGAAACAACGTTGGCACCGTGAATACCGAATAACCATAGGAATGAAACAAGGAACTCAGCAACTAAAGCACCTGGCAATGTGTTACTCAAGTGACCTAGTGGTGTTGCCAAGAAGAAGGAAATGATATTTGGAATACTTTGCATTGGTGTTGCTTCAACACCGATACGAATTACCCAAACAAGAGCTAAGATAATGAAGCCTGGGAACAAAGCAGCAAATGAGTTACTTACTGCGGGTGGAACTGTATCAGGCATCTTGATTGTCCAGTTCTTGTGAACCATCCAAACATAGAAGTCGGTGATAAATAGACCAACAATAATAGCTGTAAATAAACCTGCTGAATCCAATTGTGTAAGTGGAACCCATAGAGCTCCAGCTTTATCTGTCTTCAAAGGAATTGTAAGTACGAAAGCACCCAATGAAACGATTGAAGCAGAGATTGGATCAACTTTATAACTCTTAGCCAAGTTATAAGAAATACCGATAACAGCAATCAATCCCATGATATGGAATGAAGCGTTAGTTGGATATTGTAATACGGTTGCCCAGTTCTTACCAAAGATACTAGCCATGAAGTCTAGATAGGCTTGAATTGGAAATTGTGCGATAATCATGAACAATGAACCAATGATGATCATTGGAACAGCTAATGTCATACCATCACGCAAAGCAATCAAATGACGAGAAGAAGCAAGCTTGCCGGCAAGTGGAATTAACTTGTCTTGGACAAAGCTGCCAGATTTCTTTTCAGCCATGTGTAAAACCCCCTCAAATAAATAAAATATGTTTCATAGCAGAAACACGAATCTGCTTACAAGAACCATTGTAACCCTTTTCATTAAAAAGTATATGCATTTATAAGTAAAATAATAAGTTATCATATAAAAAACATGTTACTAATCCGTAACATGTTCCGTAAATCGATTATCCATTTGGTCTACCATCTTGTGGTAAGCACAGTTAGACATCTGCTCCAGCGTATATACGATAGGCACTTGCGTTGTTACGTTGATGTGTCCTTTACGATTCTGTGGCGTGTCATATGAGATTGAGAAGTCTGTTATTTGATTAAGAACTGAGTATGAATTAGCCGTTAAAGCAATTGTTTCTGCCCCATTCTTCTTATAATAACGAGCTTGTTCCAAAACTTGATCCGTCTCACCAGAAATCGAAACTAAGATCAACAGTGTCTTCGAGAAATCCCGGTCTGAGAAGGGTTCCGGCTGGAATGGATCAATAATTGGCAAAGAGTAAATCCCATAACTAGATAGGATACTAGCCCCAAATTGAGCGATTCGCCCGCTGTTACCTACTCCAAAAAACAAAACAAGGTCCGAAGCATTGATCATATCGGCAGCTTGATTGATTTTGTTATCAAATGGTTCCTCGTCAGCAACAAGTTGAAAGAAGTTCTTGATAGGCTCCATACTTGGATCCTGTTGTGCTTTAGCAGGTTGCTTAAGACTTTGTTTGAGCGCAAATTTAAACTCTGAGAAGCCGCTATAATCCATTTTCTTAAGGAATCTCAAGATAGTAGTAGTCGAGACATGCGCTGCATCAGCCATCTCACGAATAGTCATATTTTGAACTTCCTTCGTATGGCCAATAATATATTTATAAACGATTAATTCCAGACGATTAAGTTCATGAACTTTCTGATATGGAAACATATTTTAACCTCCCTTATGATTGGTCTATATCATTTTTAGTGAACATAATTATATTATATATGTAACAAATTACATAATCTAGGTGCCGCCTCCAGTTGTCAGTAAGATAGTCCTGCTGTGGGGACCGGTCCGAGCCAAAATGCGGTCTCGAACCTCGCTTTGAATCCTTGCAAGTGCAGCAAGTATCCAAAGTCGCCCCGTGGTGTAATGGCTAAAGCCATAACGCCACCTCCACTGCTGGACTATCTTACTGACAACTTCCGGCTAAAGTTTGTTTTTTTCAGGTTAACTGATACTTTAAACGTGCGCATTATTGAATTTTTTAACGAAAATTATCGGTTAAACCTTTAATTTGTTTCAAAACAGGTACTTCGTTAAATCATCTAATAACGGATACAAAAAACATCCTTTAATACGTTAGCCAACTTGTGACAGTGATTTACCAGCAGTACAAGTGGCGTTAGAGCAGCGATTTTCTGCTCTTACCCCACTGACGTATTTTGAGATTCGCGGGTTTTGCGAAGCTCAAAATCGAGGCGCGAGACCTTGGCTCGCACCGGTCACACAGCAGGTAAAATCACTGTCACAAGTTGGCGGCCTGGCGGCCCAAAACCTATAAAAAAGAAGCTGAGACAAAATGATATGACTTTGTCTCAGCTTCTTTTTAATTGATTCAGTCTAATTGTGATCCGTTTGTACGGATTACTTTTTGATACCAGTAGAATGAATCTTTCTTTGAACGTTCAAGTGTTCCGTTACCTTCATCATCTTTATCAACATAAATGAAACCGTAACGTTTGGACATTTGACCTGTTCCAGCAGAAACTAAATCAATGCAGCCCCAAGGTGTGTAACCTAAGAGATCCACTCCATCCTCGTTAACCGCTGTTATCATTTGTTGAATATGAGCTCTGAGATAGTCAACACGATAATCATCATGAATGCTACCGTCAGCTTCGACTTTATCGTAAGCACCAAAACCATTTTCAACAATCATAACTGGCTTGTGATAGTGTTCTGTCAACCAGTTCATTGAATAACGCAATCCGATAGGATCAACTGGCCAGCCCCAGTCATTATATTTAAGGTTAGGGTTCTTAACTGTTTCACGGTCACCGACAAACTTGAATTCAGGATTGTCGTCACTATATTTAAC
Source organism: Companilactobacillus heilongjiangensis (assembly GCF_000831645.3). Lineage (NCBI taxonomy): Bacteria > Bacillati > Bacillota > Bacilli > Lactobacillales > Lactobacillaceae > Companilactobacillus > Companilactobacillus heilongjiangensis. Next base: position 1,094,640 of record NZ_CP012559.1, on the reverse strand, counting down.
AGTCATTGAGTTGTAGTAACTGAAACCAACATAATCAACTGTTCCCTCACGTAAAACAACGCGGTCTTCGGCTGTAATATCTGGTCTCAAGTCATGATTCTTAAAGTAAGCTTCCATACCTACAGGATATTCACCCAAGGCTTGAACATCAGCCCACCAGTAACGTCTTTGCATAGCTTTTTCGGCTAACAAAATGTCACGTGGATCTGATGAAGCTGGGTAAACGGGTGTGAAGTTAACCATATTACCAATTTCAAAGTCAGGGTTGATCTTGTGACCAATCTTAACTGCCAAGGCACTAGCAACAACTTCATAGTGTGATGCTTGATACATCAAGGCTTCACGTTCGTCTTCTGATTCGTTATCTCTAAAGATCAAACCAGAGTCAGTTGCGATTGAAAAGTCATTAGTAAATGTTGTTTGGTTATTAATTTCGTTAAAAGTCATCCAATACTTAACTTTGTTCTTGTAACGTTTGAAACAAACTGTTGCAAATTTAACAAAGAAATCGATAACTTTACGACTTCTCCAGCCACCGTATTCTTCAACCAAGTGATATGGCATTTCAAAATGTGACAATGTGATAACTGGTTCGATGCCATACTTCAAGCATTCATCAAATAAGTCATCATAAAATTTCAAACCTGCTTCATTAGGTTCGTCTTCATCGCCATTTGGAAAGATTCTTGTCCAAGCGATTGATGTTCTAAAACATTTGAATCCCATTTCAGCAAATAATTTAATATCGCCTTTATATTGGTGATAGAAATCAATTGCCTCATGGTTAGGGTAATTCTTTCCAGCAATAATTCCATCAGTAATTTCACGTGGCTTTTGGTAAGCACCAGCAGTCATAATATCTGACACACTGACACCTTTGCCGTCAACATTCCAAGCACCCTCGAGTTGGTTGGCTGCAACAGCTCCTCCCCATAGGAAATCTTTTCTTAAACCACTTTTTGTCGTTTCAGTCATATAAAAACCTCTCTCCATTTTATATGTCTATTCATCTAGATCTTTACCATTTGAGGCGATAACTTTCTTATACCAAGCAAATGAATCTTTCTTGTAACGTTTCAAACTACCGTTACCTTCATCATCTTGATCAACGTAGATCATGCCGTAACGTTTCTTCATTTCACCAGTACTTGCTGAGATCAAATCAATGTGACCCCAAGGTGTATAACCAATCAATTGCACACCGTCCTCTTTAACTGCCTTTTCCATTTGTAAAATATGGTCGTGGAAGTAAGAAATACGATATGGATCATGGATACTGCCATCGTCTTCTAATTTATCGTAAGCGCCAAAACCATTTTCAACGATGAATAGTGGCTTGTGCCAACGTGTTGTCATCCAATTCATGGCATAACGAAGTCCAACAGGATCAATTTGCCAACCCCAGTCAGATTTCTCAACGTAAGGATTTGAAACTAAATCTTCACTTTCGTTGTAATCGAAGTGAGTATCGTTTTCCTTAGCTTGCGTTGTAAATGACATGTAATAGCTGAAGCCAACATAATCAACTGTTCCGGCTTTGATAGTTGCTAAATCACTAGCAGTGACATCAATATCATAGCCTTTACGAGTCCAATATTTTTCGATCCATTCTGGATAATAGCCAAGTGCTTGAACATCGCCAAAGTAATAACGATATTGCATAGCACGTTCAGCTTTCATAATATCAGCAGGCTTTGATGTTAATGGGTAAACTGGGCACATTGCAATCATTGAACCGACTTGTAAACTTGGGTCGATCTTGTGTGCAATTTGAACAGCATGAGCACTAGCAACAAATTCATAATGAGCAGCTTGGAACATTTCTTTTTCCCAGTTGTCATCTTTGCCCAATTCCAAACCAGAGTCTTGCAACAATGGATGTGGATCACTCCAGTCAGTTTGGTTGTTGATTTCGTTGAAAGTCATCCAATACTTAACTTTGTCCTTGTAACGTCTGAAACAAACTTCAGCAAAACGATCAAAGAAACCGATTAGCTTACGGTTACTCCAGCCGCCATATTCCTTAACCAAGTGATATGGCATTTCGAAATGTGACAAAGTAATTACTGGTTGAATTCCATACTTGAGACATTCGTCAAACAAGTCATCATAAAATTTCAAACCTGCTTCATTAGGTTCAGTCTCATCGCCGTTTGGAAAAATTCTTGTCCAAGCAATTGATGTTCTGAAACATTTCAAACCTAATTCAGCGAACATTTTGATGTCTTCGGGATATTTGTGATAGAAGTCGTTACCCCAATGATTAGGATAAATTTCTCCATCCTTGACACCATCAGTTACTTTACGAGCTACTCCCTTAGAACCAGCAGTCATGACATCAGCAATACTTACACCTTTGCCGCCTTCATTCCAACCACCTTCTAATTGGTGAGCAGCAACAGCGCCACCCCAAAGGAAACCTTCGGGCATTTGAATTCCTTCACTCATTGAGATTATTTCCCTTCTTTATCAAGTCTCTTGTACAAATCAACAATTTCTCCAGCAAGGTCTCTAAATGTAATAGCATTCATAATGTGATCTTGTGAGTGAACCATCAATAGAGTAACTTTAGCATGGTCACCGTTAGCTTCTTTTGTAAGCATATCTGTTTGTGAGTTGTGAGCATCAACTAAGAATTTGTCAGATTCCTTTAACTTTTGGTCAGCAATTGTAAAGTGACCCTTCTTAGCAGCGTTGATTGCTTCAAAAGCAGAACTCTTGGCGTTACCACCATTAATAATTAATCCCATTACTGTTTGCAATTGTTCATCATGTTGTTCTTCAGCCATTTTTATAAATCTCCCTCAATATTTTAAGCGCTTACTGTCGCTTTAAATAACAAAAGGGGTGCAAATTTACGCCCCTTTGTTTGTTTTTTTATTAATGATTAACCGATTAATTTTACAGCTTCTTGTAGAACCTTTTCACCGTTCATCATTCCGTAGTCTTGCATGTTGATTACTTCAACAGGAATACTTAACTTCTCCTTGAATTGACCTTCAAGATATCTTACTTGAGGTCCAAGCATCAATACATCAGGATGCTTTTCATCCAACTTTGCATCTGCATCAGCAGCAGCAGTAGCGAAGATTTCTACATCAATGCCATCACTTTCAGCAGCTTTTTGCATTTTTGATACTAGTAAACTTGTTGACATACCAGCAGCACATACTAACATAATTGTCTTTTCAGCCATAATCAAATACCCCTCTTGATTCATAATTTATTTATTTGTTTTTTTGCTAAAACGTTTACTAAAAACGCTTTCATAGAACAATTAGATTGTATAACGTCTATGAAATTTTATCAAGATGTTTTTACCAAAAAACAAATATTAGTTTCAAAATTGTCTTAATTTGATTGTTTATTGATAATAGTAGGTTTTGTCTTGTGTATTATTTATAAAACATGATTTTTATATTTATATCTGCCGTCGTAAGAGCAGAGAAGTATTTTGCCTGCTTTGCGGTACGGTCTCGTACCTCGGTTGAAGCCTTGCAAGTTCGGCAACCCGGTGGTGTAATGGCTGACGCCATAACGCCACTTCCACTCCTGGTGAATACTTCTCTACCCTTCTGACTAGTCATTATTAAAGCCCTAGAATAACTGTATTAATTCAAATATTGACGATAAAAAACAATAAAGTTACCAAATCAAATTCAACTCTACATTAATTCAAAACCCACAAAGGCAAAAAAATAGTACCAACTCACGAATGAATTGATACTGGCTTTAATCAAATTCTTTATTCAAGACTCTCTCTAACATTTTTGCCACGCCGTCTTGGTTATTGTTGCTAGTCGTATTCCAAGCCACGTCTTTAACTCGCTCGATAGCATTGTCCATCGCTACGCCGTAACCGACCTCTTTGATCATGTCTAAATCATTTCCATAATCACCGAAGCACATAAAATGCGTCATAGGGATCTTGGAATATTCTGAAACATGTTGCAAAGCTGACAACTTTGTTACATCTTGCCCATTGATTTCAAAATAATAGCTACCTGAACGACTAATTGTGATTGGCAAAGCCGTAAATGATTCTAATTTCTTTTGTAATTCAGGCAGTTTAGCTGGTGAACAGCTGAAGCAGACTTTGTAAATATCTAAGTCTGGACGATCATTTAATTTCTTCAGGTCTTCCATTGAGTGTGCTTTGATGTGATGACGACTCATTCCCTCAAAGTAAGTCGTCCAACTATGATTTGGGTCATAGATATACACGTCATTCAAACCGTCCAAAACTACTTTGAACTTGCTGAATTCAGCACGCTTTAAAATTTCCGCAATAACTTTATGGTCCAATGGTTGATCAATAATTCTTTTTCCCTCAGGATCAACCACGACTGCGCCGTTTAAAACTACTCGATAACCTGGTACTTTTAGATCATTCTCAAAATATTTATTGACAGAATGTAACGTTCTCCCTGAACAGATTGCGAATTCACGCCCCGAATTGACCACATTACGAATAGCTTGGACATTTGCGGACGAGATCTTACTGTAACTATTCAGTAACGTTCCATCTAAGTCAGTTCCAATAAATTCAATCATTAATAACGTAACCCCTTACATTGTTGCAATTTATAATAATCATACGACACTGATTGAAAAAAAAGAAGTCCCTTTCACAATTACTTAGCGACAAGGACTTTATTTAAGTCGGCAATGAATCCCGGATAAGAGACGTCAATTGCTTCAATATTTTTAATTTTAAAAGGTGTATCTGTCAAAATTGAGGCGATGCAGAGCATCATAGCTATACGATGATCATTATGACTGTCAACATCATCTTTAACCTTGATTTCTTGGTCTCCGTCAATCACAATCTGGTCTTCATGAACCTGCATAATGATACCCAATTTAGCCAATTCTGTCCGCATGTTGATCAAGCGATCACTGATCTGTAAATAAACATCGTGGATGCCGTCAATCACTGTCTGACCTTTTGCCTGCGAAGCCATCAAAGCTATCAAAGGTATTTCATCAATGATAAAGGGTACTTGTTGGGCAGAAATCGTCGTGCCATGTAACTTCTGAGATTTAATTATCAAATCACCGAACGGCTCAACACTGTTGATTGAATGTTGATTGAGAAAAATATGCGCTCCCATTTGTTTCGCAACATTTAATAGTCCAATCCTAGTTGTATTCAAGCCAACCCGTGGCAAGGTAATCTCGCTGCCTTCTGACAACAGCGCACCAACAATATACATTGCGGCTGAAGAAAAGTCTCCGGGTACCGTTAAGCTTTGACCTTCCAGCTGGCCATGATTTGGATGGACTACGATAATATCCGGTTTAACATCAACGTCAGCCCCAAAATAATTTGCTAATACCTCGGTATGATTTCTAGTTGGTAATTTACGGATAATTCGCGTATCACTGTTGGCATAAATACCAGCTAAAACCAAGCTGCTCTTAATTTGAGCATTAGAAATATCTTGATGATAAGTAATTCCTTGTAAGTCATTACTACCAGTTATTTTCATCGGTAAAGCGTTTTTAGTCGTTGCTTGGTAACTGGCCCCCATCTCCTGTAAAAGGTTTACTAAATGGCTTGTAGGCCGTTTTTGAAGATAATCTCCACCAATTACTTCATATTGGTTGGGACTGCTGGCTAAAACACCATACAACAGACTTCGCAACGTCCCGACATTGTCAATCTGAATCGGATGATCCAAAGGCTTTAATTGATGATTAATTCCCTTAATAATCATATCTTTATTGCTAATTTCGGTATGAATTTTAGCGCCCAATTCACGAAAAACTCGAACGGTTACCGCTAAATCATCAGCATACATAAAATTACTAATTTGAGTTACCCCATTAGCTAACGCACCAAAAATAATAGCCCGATGAGCAATACTTTTATCACCCGGCACCGTTATTTCGCCTTGAAAACTAAATTTGCGTGGTTGCGTATTAAAGTCAAACATGTTTCTACACCTCAAATGTATTTAAAAACTGCCATCTCCAGAGCTAGTGAATACTCTCAGCTCTTCCGACTAATTTATCTCTAAATTAATATTAATAATTTATTTTTCGAATCAAATAATAATTATGCTTATTCCAAGTAAAACAAATATCTTATTATTGAATCAAATGAAATGTCCTAAGTAAACTAATAAACTCTGAACATCTTTTATATCTGTCAAAAGTAACAATTAAATTTACCAAAGACAAATATGTTCGTATTAATTCCTTCACTGTTACGCTACCGAATTTTGAAATATAAAACAAACTTTTAGTCTTGAGAATAAGGAAATAAGTTTCTTTTTATGTAAAGCTAAATTTAATATCAATAATCAATCAATAATAGATAAGATTATTTCAAAGTAAAAATAGTCGGAAGCGCTGAGAATATTTACCCGCTGTGGGTGTGGCGTTACGGCTTCAGCCGTTACACCACCGGGCGTGTTTGGAGACTTACCGGTCTTTGGTAAGGCTTCAAACCGAGGCTCGAGACCGCCTCTTGGCTCGGGCCGGTCCGCATAGCAGGTAAATGTTCTCAGCGCTGGAGACGGCCAAGTTTAAAAAAGAACAAAAAAAATAGGACCTCAGCCCTATTTTCATTAATTATTGAAATCTTATACGCAAAGACGATAGATAGCTTCAGCAAAAATTTCCATAGCTTTTCTCATATCAGCCTTGCTCCAGTTTTCATTAGCTTGGTGCATGAAATCAGGAGTTGTTGGTAACATCCCACCAAAAGCAACACAGTTGTGCATTGTTCTAGCAAATGTAGCACCGCCTGAAATTGCTGGTTGTGATTTAGTATCGCCTGTTAAATCTTGATATGTCTGCATCAAAGTTTTAACAAGTTCACTGTCAGTTGGAACGTATAATGGTGCTACGTAATCAAAGTTTTCATACTTCATATCAAACTTAGCAACTGCATCGGAAACTTGTTGTATTAATTCATCGTGGTCAATCTTTACAGGAATACGCATATCAATTTGCATTCTTGACTCTTCTGGTGTGATCTTCAAACTTGAAATATTGAAAGTCAACTTACCAGATACATCATCAGAAACATCGCCCAACAAGTTAGTAGCATTAGCATCTTCGCCAAAAGCCTTCAAGAATTTCAAAACGGCAATGTCTGGGAATACGTCAGCCAAAGCAATAGCTAATCTGACAACAGCATTAGTACCTTCTGGAGCGTTCATAGCGTGAACTGACTTACCGTGAACTTCAATTTCGCCATCTTTTTGATCAGCATCGAAATTGTGAGCTTGTAAGGCAGCAAATACTTCAGCCTGCTTTGGACCATCATAAATAGCTTTACCAGGAACAGCGTTGAACGCATTCTCAAGATCAAGATTCAATTCAGTTGAGCCAGGGCCAGTTAAATATGATTGTTGTAAACCTTTTTCAGCATAAATCAATGGGAATTCAGCATCAGGAGCAATACCCATGTCGATTGGGTCTTCCTTCTTGTTATATTCAGCCAAACATCTCCAAAGAATTTCTTCGTCAGTACCAAAGATTACACGAATCTTTTTGTTAAATTTATAACCTTTATCCAAAATGGATTTGATAGCATAAATTGCTGAAATAGTAGGTCCTTTATCATCTTGAGTACCACGTCCATACAACTTACCATCTTTGATAGTTAGTTTGTATGGTTCTACATCCCAAGCTTCCAAATTTCCAGCTGGAACTTCATCCAAGTGACCAACGATACCAAATGTTTGATCACCTTCACCAATATCAGCATAGCCATAATAGCCATCTGGATCTTCGTGAGTCTTAAAGCCCAATTTGTCCATTAATTCCATTGTCTTATCAAGTGCTGCTTTAGGTCCCTTACCAAATGGTGCATTAGGTTCTGCTTCACTGTTAAATGAGGCAATACCAACTAATTCACCCAAGTCCTTGATAGCTTCGTCTTGAATTTCGTCTGTAATAAATTGTTCCATTATTCAAACCCCCAGAATTATTTCCAAATATTATTTAAACATCGAACAAATAACTAAGAATACTGCGATTACCACGAACAGAATGGCAACCAGTTTCCACATGTACTTCCACCATTTAACAATATCAACGTGACCAATTGCCAAGGCACCCATAACGATACCAGAAGTTGGTGTGATCAAGTTAACTAGTCCAGAAGCTGATTGATAAGCTGTGATAACAAGTGAGCCATCAACGCCAGAGAATTTACCAAGTGGTCCCATGATTCCCATTGTTGCAGCAGCAAGGCCGGAAGTTGAAGGAATCAAGAATGACATTGGAATGTAGAAAATATATGTTAGAACGATGAAGACACCTGCAGAAAGATTTTGCAAACCAGTTTCACCAGCATGCAAGACTGTAGCAGTGATGTAACCATTGTTCATGATAACTTGAATACCACGAGCAACAGCAACGATAATAGCAACACTGATAAATTCTGTCATACCACCCATGAAAGCACTGATATAATCAGATTCCTTCATGCGGAAAACAAACATGATAACAACTGACATCATAAAGAATAGTGTTGTAATTTCTGTAAAGTACCATGTACCTAGTGGAGCCAAATCTTTACCAATTAAAGCACCAATGAATGGAATATTTGTGAGCCACTTTGTAAAGCTGTAGAAGAATGTCCAACCAGGATTCAAACTTGACCAAGGAATCAAACTAGTGATCATAACAACGAATGTTAAGGCAAATAGCCAAAGAACACTCTTTTGTTTCTTAGTTAATTTTTCTCCAACTGATCTATCTTCCATGTTAAATTCTTCAAGATCTTTTTGACGGCGTTCAAAAACAACCGACTTTGAAGGGTCTTTCTTAACTTTGTCAGCGTAATGCATTACATAGACGATACTGATACCGGTTACAATAATCAATAAAATAAACCGTGGAATCAAACCGTCACCAGGTGAAATATTGATTGTTTGTGAAGCAACACCTGTCGCAAATGGATTAACTGTTGATGCCAAACATCCAACTTGTGATCCAATCAAAGCTAACGAAATCGCCGTGATCGAGTCATAACCAACACTGATCATAACTGGAATCAAAATTGGGTAGAAAGCAATCGTTTCTTCACCCATACCGTAAGTGGAGCCACCGATTGCAAATAAGATCATTAAAATTGGGATAAGTGCTTTTTCTTTACCTTGATACTTACGAACAGTTGAACTAATACCGTCGTCCAACGCTTTAGTCTTATTGACGACCCCTAAGAAACCACCAATAACCAAAATAAAGAGTGAAACTGAAATTGAACCTTCAGTTATATCAGTACCAACCATCCCGTTGATTGGTGCTAAGAATACATCCCAGATACCTTGAGGACTACTTGCCCGTGCCTTGTAGGTACCTGCAATGATATTTCCCGCTTTGGTAGTTGCGTACTCACCTGCGGGGATAATCCATGTTAAAATTGCAACAACGATTATCAAGAAGAACAAAATTGTATAAGCGGATGGCATTTGCCATTTTTTTGCTTTCTTTTCCATTAAATCAACCCTCCTATATTTATAATATAGTCTCAGGATATACGATAAAATAAACTATTACAATGCTTTATAGCGAAATATTTTTAAATAAAATTTCCTTTAACATCAGTTGTGTAAACGGTTGCAAAATATTACAATATTATTAGATTCAAGAGGGAGATATTAGAATGATCGATACGATCGAGTTTGGAAAAAAGATCAATCATCGTCCAATAATTGTAAGTTTTTTAGTCAGCTTTTTGGCTGGTAGCGTTGGGTTAATCGCTAACATAAAAGTATCCATATTATCATTTTTGATAGTTTTGTTTTTACTACTTTGCGTTTATTTTCCAGTTCTTTTGCCAAAATTATTTGGACATTGGCAACTAGAAAAGCATGGCATTTCTTACTATAAAATGAATACTTACCGAGATAAATTAAAACTTATTTTCCACCCAGATCAGGCTGAATTTCAATTTATCAGTTATTCTCAAATTAAAGGTTTTCAAGTTCACGAAGAAAATCAGCAATATTCAACGGCTGATATTTTAACAATCAAACCAGCTAAACAGTCCATTTTTCCAGGACTGAGAAAACCATTTTTCTTAGAGTTAGAGTTGAATCAAGCTTCCACCGAATTGGACCTCTCCTTTGATCAATTGCATGATCCGCAACACACAATGTATCGGCTGACCAATGTCTTACAAATCCTTTCTAATAAAACAAACTAAAAAACTGAGATGAAATTCTAATTTTCATCTCAGTTTCTTTTAATTTACTTTAATTGTGCCGGAATTTGCTTTAACAGTTAAATTATACTGTGGATCCGTTCCAACTGTACCCTCTTTGAGGCTCTGAACGTCATGCTTTAGTTTTGCTGCATGACTCATTTTTACCAATCCACTATGAGCTTCAAGGTTAAAATTATAAGAATCATGCTCAGGCATAATCAACTTAATCGTGCCACTGTTGTTAGAAACATTGACATCTGCAGTAATTTTATCAAATTCGATTTTAATCGTCCCTGATTTAGCGGTAATTGAACCTGCCCCACCAAGATCGAGTCCCTTAATCGTGCCACTATTAGCTACAATATTGTAATCAGGACTGAACACATCATCCAATCTAATAATGCCACTTCTTGAGTCAATCGATAGTGAGTCCTTGGCAGTAACATCTTCCAAGACAGTCTTTCCAGATGTTGACTTTATCAATAGTTGATTTATATCAATATCTCTGGCATTAACTAACCCACTGCGAACATTAATTAATGCTTGATCGACACTATCCAAATCTTGGAGTAATAAACTACCATTTCGGTTCGTAACACGCATTTTGCCATTGAAATCTTGAGGAATTAAAACTTGTACTTTAATTTTTAAAGGCAAGAAATGAGGAATTCGACCTTGTTTAATGACCAAGGTATCATCGACAATATCAGTCTTAACTTGATAATCAGGATTGGTACGTGACATATATTCACGAACCACAATTTTGTGACTTCGAGTTGGCAAAATCTTCAAATCGGCATCTTCATAATCAATATCGATCTTTTCAATTCCAACTGGTGAAAATTCACTTTCATCGGTTAAAGGCAAAGATTCAACGTGTACTTCGGTATCGTAATCAGCATCATTAAATTTTGCATTGACATCATCGAATGTTTCCTTAGTCTTAGTTTGCTGACCATTAAAGTTGATACCATCTTCATTGATAAACATGTTGCCCAATTTAACACCATCAGAGTTAATTCTGATAGTTTTACCATTATTAATGGTAATTCCATCATCATCAATATTGAGTAATTTTCCATTATCAATTCTGATACCGTTGTCATCTAAATCAATATGATGTTCATGAATTGTTTTATGGTAATGATTGCTTTCATCTTCATCGTGGCTATCGTCTAATACTTGATCAATAACTTCATCAATATCACCAAATCCTTTAAACGCTGCTGTGACCGCATCTTCATCCGTCATATCGGCAGTTTTTTTATCTTCTGCTGAGGCAATCAAATCAGATGCCAACTCTTCTCGTAACTCTTGTAAGTCGTCATTATCGGGATAATCCGCAAAAATTTTTGTTAACTTTTCATCTACTAATCTATTTATCATTTCACTCATGATCTTGTATCCTTCCTAAAATCAAATCATCAATTACATCTTTGGCAAATTTCCAAGCTTCAATATTATCTTCTAACGTCTGCTTGCCTTGAGTCGTTATTTGATAATACTTACGACGACCACCCTGACTTTCATCGCCCCAATAACTGGCAATATCATCGTTTTTCTCAAGTCGTCGAAAGACCGTGTAAAGCGTAGCTTCGTTTAATTCATATTTATCGTGGCTCAATTCTTTAACCATCTTGGCAATTTCATAACCATAGCTGTCACCTTGGTTGAGAATGTTTAAAACAATCGTAGCTGTATGTCCACGAATTATATCTTTAGAAATTAATGGTTTCATAATCCATACCTACCTTTTATTTCCATGTAGATAATGTATCACCAATTACTATGTGTGTCAAAGTAATTTACTTGAAACAGTATTTTAATAATTTATAGTATTTCCGTTTCCAGAACAAGTACGACCAGCCTAGTCTTTCAATCGAAAAATGTTAAAGCAACCTTTATAACACATTTTCAACTTAAAATATTTTGCGCTTAAAATATTTTGCTATTCTAGAAAAAAAGAGCTGGTCAATATATGACTAACTCTACTTAATCTAAGCTCAAGCGGCTTAAAAAATCTTCTTTATTGTTATAGTCTTCTTGTCTAGCAGCTAAACGTTTTGCAAAACCGGCACAAAGATATTTTTCTTCAACCGTTTCTGGTACCAACCTTGGTAAATCAACTTTCTGCAAAACAACCAATGTACAAAAACTTGTAAAAGCAATCTCTGTAACATCTGTTTTTAAATCATGGCTAATAATCTTGGTGAAAACTTCAATCTGTCGTCCTGAGACTCCTGTTACAAACGATTCAAATTTAATATATTTATCAGTTGTAATAGGTTTCCAAAAATTCACATGATCATAGTTTGCGGTAGCAATCTTAGCTTTTACTAATTTAAAACTGGCTAAGCCTGCATTCTCATCCAATAAACTGAGTGTCTTGCCACCAAATAATGTTCCTTTATCATTCAAATCCCCATCAAAAATAATTCTCTCACTGATCGTACGTGTTTCTTGACATGTAATCTGTTTCATAATCTTCCCCATTTTAAATTTAATATTTTGTAAAACATTCATATTATTATTTTATAAAAAGCAATAGTCGGAAGATCTGATAGTATTTACCAGCAGTGGTAGTGGTGTTAGAGCTTTAGCTCTTACTCCACCGGGCGTGTTTGGAGATTCGCGATTTTTGCGAAGCTTCAAACCGAGGTCAGAGATCGTCTTTGGGCTCTGACCGGTCCGCACAGCAGGCAAATGCTATCAGATCTGGAGACGGCACCCCTAAATTGTAACTGGTCATTCATCCCTTGCCCACTAAATTTTTCAAATACCGGTCGGCTTATTGATTAATTTTATCTAAAATATTATATGATAAGAGTAAGAAAATTCTGGAGGAATATTATGGCATTTCAACTTTGGTATACAAATTATTTTGTCGATATCGATTCTGACAAAACGGTTGATCCTAAAAACATCGAGGGCATCAGTGAATTGGGTGAGGTTTCGGCAAACGGAAACTTGACTGCATGGCACGTCAAATCACAATTACACGAGGATGATTTTAAAAGACATTTAAACCAATTACTAACTGACCAAACTGAGATCAACCCAGATGACGTAACAGTTACTAAAGGCATCAATGGTGGTCCATTATCAATGCTTTAGTTCATTTTTTGAAAAAATATTTTTACGAATCTTATTCACAACCATAAGCTAAAAATTATATAATGTATAAAATTAGTTTTAAGAGGGAGTTAATTTATGATTCTTATTGCACTATCTGCGGTCATATTGCCACTAGTATTATTAGGCATTCTCAACCTGCCTGCCACTAAAGGTATGTCGATCAGTGCATTTATTGTTTTACTGGAAGGCTATTTCTTTTGGAAAATGCCACCTAAAGTTTTACTAGCTTCAATTTTCCAATCAGTTCACAAAGCACTGCCGATCCTATGGATCTTGTTTGGTGCTTTAATGATGCTGAATATTTTACAACACACGGGAGCCATTGAAAGAATCAATGCCGGATTTCATACGATATCGGCTGATATGCGACTGCAAGTCTTACTAGTTGCTTTTCTCTTTGGTGGTTTAATCGAAGGTGTCTCAGGATTTGGTACGCCAGCTATGGTCACAGCTCCATTAATGATTGCTTTGGGGTTCTCACCTATGGCAGCTGTAACATTAGCATTGGTTGCTGATTCAACGCCAGCCTCATTTGGTGCTGTTGGGACACCGTTAACCGTTGGTTTAAGTAACGTTAGTGAAAGAGCTGACTTTCTCAATGCCATTGGTCAAAAGATTACTCAATTAGACTTGTTTGCTGGAACATTTATGCCATTGATTTTAATCTTCATGTTGGTATTTCTCTTTGGCAAAAATGATAGCAATCACAAAAAAGACTTTTTAGCACTCGTTCCTTGGTCTCTTTTTATCGGATTAGTTTACAGTATCTTTGCTATCCTAGTTTCATTTATCTTAAGTTATGAATTTGTAGCTATTTTGGCACCTTTTGCCACAATTATTATTGCCATTATTTCAATCAAATTTAGATTCATATTACCAAAGTCCGTCTTTGAGAAACCATGGACAACTTCAACGCAAACAATCACTGCTGAAAATAAGATGTCACTTTTGACCGCTTGGTCACCATATATCGTGGTAATCTTAATGTTACTAGCCACTAGAACAATCAATCCACTCAAGCAGTTCTTAGTAAACAATGTCAATTTATCCTGGCAAAATATCTTAGGGTTCACCCAAATCAGTTCAGATTGGGAATTCCTCTACTCGCCCGGAACATTATTAACCATTGCCGTTTTGATTGGACTATTAATTCAAGTTAAATCACTCAAGAGTTTCTTACCCACAGCTAAAAAGGTTGTTTTTTCAATGAAATCAACTGCTTTGGCTTTGATAGTAACTTTGATCATGGTTCAAATTTTTACTAATTCAGAATTAAATGGTGCGAATCTACCAAGCATGCCAATGTACATTGCCAAAATAATTTCTAAATACCTCTCATCAGTTTGGATCATAATTGCTCCTTTCCTTGGTCAACTAGGATCATTCGTTACTGGTAGTACGACCGTTTCAACCTTGACATTTGGTCAAATCCAAGCCGATATTGCTATGAAAGCTGGTGTCGGTAAAGAATTAGTTTTGGCGGCTCAATTAATCGGTGCCGCTGCCGGAAATATGATTTGTGTACATAATATTGTTTCAGTCAGTTCCGTTGTGGGATTATCTGGACAAGAAGGAAATATCTTACGTAAAACCGTTGTTCCCGCCTTGTTGTATGGCTTACTAGTCGGAATCGTTGGTTTTATCTTCACATTATTTATATAAAAAATAGAGTCTAGGAAGACGACAACTTTCCTAGGCTTTTTCTTTGGCCAAAAAATGCTCAATTAACCAAATAATTGAGCATTTTTCCAAATAATATTTTTTGATTTCCATAACCTATTATAATCAGATTTGTGCAAACATGTTCAAAAATTGCCCAACTAAACTTCTTTTCTCGAGAAGAAGAATAATCCAATGGCCATGAATAACACGATATAGATAATATTGCCCACTAACATCTGATCATTACTTAAATGTGTCAGTTTCGAGAGCATTGACCCTCTAGTCAATTGTCCCGGATAGTTTAAAAAATTCAATGGATTCCATTTTAAGAAATTCCATCTTTCAATTAAAACAAACATTAATGAACTGATAATTTCCAAAGTGAAGTAACCAACAACACCAACTACAACGGCCAATGCACCTTTTTTCATTACTGCAGCCAATAAGAGCACAACACTCAAGATTAACCATAGTGTAAGAAAAGTAGCCCCATTGCTGATCAACCAACCTTGCCAAACCAAACTAGTACCGCCATCTACCTTATCATTTAATGAAAATGCAGTATTGAAGAAAACAAATTTATCAAACAGACTCAAAATCATTGCTAACAAATAGATTCCTACTGAGTACGTTAAAATAGTTAACCATTTACTGATTAAAACTTGGCTACGTGAATATGGCTGCATCACAACATTTTTAATCGTATTGTATTCAAATTCTGTCGAAATAATCGTGGCACTCGCAGCAATCATGATTAAAGCGATAAATGATGTCGATGCGAAGTCATATTGAAATAATAATTTTGCTTGAAAGAAATTAGAATATGACTGACTAAAAATTGCCATCCCAATATTTTGTAACACAATAAATAACAAACAGAACCAGAGACTCCGCTTCTTTAGCAGTTTAAAAATTTCTTGTTTATATAAATAGCCCATGATTTTCTCCTATTCCGCAATTAATTTCAAAATTGATTCTTCTAAATCAGCATCTTCATGCTGAAAATCAGTTACAGTAATCTGTTGTTTCATCAAAATATTCATCAATCGTTCCACTGTATTTTCTTCAGTTAAAACAAAGCGCAATGGTGACTGCGATACGACTTTAAAACCAACAATCTCTAATAATTTTTGAGCTTTAACATCATCGCTAGTTTTGATTACAACAAAATGCTGATTACTGGCTAATAATTCGTTCATTGTTGTCTTTTTAATAACTTTTCCATGATCAATCACGATTAAATCTTCTGCTAATTTTTGTAATTCACCTAAAATATGGCTAGAAATTAAAACCGTCATCCCTTGGTCACGTCGTTTTAAAATTATTTCTCGCAAATCTTTTGTTGCTTGTGGATCCAATCCATTCATTGGTTCATCTAGGATAACTAAGTCTGGTTGATTAATTAACGCCATAGCGATACCTAGTTTTTGTTTCATCCCTAAAGAATATAATTTAGCCCTTTGGTCAATGTAATCATTCAATTTCAAATCATTAATAACATTCTGGATGCGTTCTTTACTGTCATTTGTTTTGTCCACAAATAGCTTGAGATGGTCTCTTCCACTCAAATATGGATAAATACCCGGATACTCAACTAATGCCCCAACCTTTTTCAAGATGGGATGGTGATTGAAGGTACTTTTTTGTCCAGCAATAGTTATCTGACCCTCACTTCTGATTAGACTTAAAATTGCTTTCATAATCGTAGTTTTACCGGCACCATTAGCACCGACTAAACCAATGATATGCCCCTTTTGGCATTCAAAATTAACATCAAACAGCGTCTGTATATTACCAAAAGATTTATTTAAATTTTTAACTGATAAAATTGTTTCTTCCAAGATATTGCCTCCATCTGAAATCTTCCTAAAAATCCCCATCTAATCCGATAATTAAAGTCTATCGAAGTATTAATTTTCGAGATATTCAAATATACAATCTTTTTAAAATTTTATCTGAACACAAAAAAATCCACTATCTCGCAATGATAGTGGATTTTCTAGCTATTCTTCGTGAAATGAAGCACCCGAATTAGCATCTAATTCAATTTTTTTATCGTCATTAATATCGGTAACGGCAATATTTTCGTGATCTCGGACCGGAGTTTCAGCAATCTTAGGGGAGTAAGTTACCTTTTGTAAAACATCATTTTTAGAAAGAAATTGATTAATTTGATTGATCATTGTGGGACCGTTATAAATAAATCCTGTATAAACTTGCACCAAGCTGGCTCCCGCCATTAGTGCAGCTTGCGCATCCTCAGGTGTGAAGACACCGCCAGAAAACATAATTGGCAAGTCTGGAAATGCTTGGTGAATAGATTTAGTTAAGCTCAGTGACTTTTTAAAAATTGGCTTACCGCTGAGCCCACCGCCTTCAATTTTATGTTCAGACTTCAAATTATCGTGAATCGGACTAGGATTAGCAGCCGTATTAGTTAAAATAATTCCGTCCATCAAATTGCCTACTTCATTGAGCAATTCAATTAACTTTTCAGGGGTAATATCATTGCCAAACTTGCAAAAAACTGGTTCTTTGATATGTAAATTATGAATCTTCTGAAGTAACTTTCTAGCAACTGGAATTTCCTGCAAAGTTGTCACACCTTTTTGATTAGGGCAGCTTTGGTTTAAGGCAATATAGTCGCCAAATGAATGAATCTGCGCAATATTATCAACCATTTCATCAACCATACTGTCACTGTCCAAACCATGCCCAGGAGCCACGCTGATACCAATGTTGACGTGTTTTGGGGTATTGGCTAGGTGCTTTCTAGTTTCTTCCACACCGACATTATTCAAGCCCATACGGTTAATAATTGCTTGATCTTTGGGCAAACGGAAAATTCTCTTTTTCTTGTTTCCCGGTTGCTCATTTTTAGTAATACTACCAATTTCAACAAAGCCAGCGCCTAAGGCACCCAAACTGTTATAAAATTCAGCTTTCTTATCGAATCCAGCGGCAATACCAATTGGTGAATCAAAAGTCACGCCTTTAACTGTAACTTTCAAATTAGAATATTGCTTTGTTTGAAAGATTGTTCGCAATACTTGGGGAGTTTGATTGAACATTTTTAATCCAGTAGCTACGATATGATGATCAATTTCAGGATCAACTTTAAAAATTGCGGGACGAACTAGTTTATATAAATCCATTATTTACCCCAGCTTTCTGGATCTTGATACCACTGTTTTAATAACTCCATATCAGTTGCCTCAACGTAATCTTGTTTTTGAGCAACCTCAATCATGGTTGGAAAATCAGTCAATGTGAATAATTTGGTATCGTAATCAGCAAAATTTTTGGTACTCTCTGGTAGTCCATAGGAGAAGATAGCGACTGTTCCAATAACATCCCCTCCCTCTTCACGAACGGCTTTAACAGCCTTTAAAATACTGCCGCCAGTTGAAATCAAATCATCAATCAAGACAACTTTGTCGCCTTTTTGACAACGTCCTTCAATTTGGCTCTTTTTACCGTGATCCTTTTTCTGTGGACGGACATAGTTCAATGGTAGGTTCAAGACATTAGCCACTCCAGTAGCGTGTGGAATGCCTGCTGTAGCGACTCCACCGATAACTTCAACGTCTGGGTAATGTTCTTTAATTAGGTCAGCCAAGTCATGCGCAATTGTTTGGCGAAAATCTGGATAAGCAATCGTTAAGCGATTGTCAGTGTAAATTGGTGATTGAATACCACTGGCCCATGTAAATGGCTCTTTGGGACTCAAAGTCACCGCCTTGATTTTTAATAATTGTCCTGCAATGTTGTTAGCAACTGCTAATTTATCCATTATTTATTCCACTCCTTACAAATATTAACGTATGCTTGATGACCATTTTCTGCTTGAGTAATTGGACGACCGACCACAATCGCATCACTACCAAGGCTTCTGGCATGTGCTGGTGTAGCAACACGTTTTTGATCGCCCACTTGAGCTGATTTAGGTCTGATACCTGGGGTTACGCACAAGAAATCAGTACTAGTAGCAGCTTTAATTACTGGAACTTCGAGGGCGGAAGAAATAACCCCGTCAGCTCCATTTTGATAAGCTAATTTTGCCAAATGTGTTACATAATCTTGTGATTCCAAAGGTACTTGTAATTCGTTTGCCAATTCACTTTGGCCGAGGGATGTTAACTGGGTTACGGCTAACAATTGTGTAGACGAACCAGCTAATCCTTCCTTGGCTGCGGCAATCATTTCTGATCCACCTGTCGCGTGAACTGTCAGCATTTGCACATCCCACTGCGCAATCATTTCACAAGTTCTCTTAACCGTATTGGGAATATCGTGCAATTTCAGATCCAAGAAAATGTTATAACCACGTTCTCTCAAATTTCTCACAAACGGATAACCAAATTGACAAAACATTTCTAAACCAATCTTCAAAAATAATTTTTCATCATCTTTGGGAAATTGATTTAAAAAGTTGATACATTCAAAATCATCTGCAAAATCTAGCGCTACTATTACTGGCTTGTTCATCATTACCCCTCACTCTTTATTTCGAATAAATACATGTTCCATTAACATATGTTTGTTCCACTTCACCGTAAACACTTTGGCCGATAAAGGGACTGTTCTTACCTTTTGACAGAAAATCTTCTGCCTTAATCTCATACTCATCTTCTAAATTAATAATTGTAAAGTCAGCTTTTTGACCTAATTTTATAACACCAGTTTCAGGTAGTTTAAAAATTTCAGCTGGATTCTCAGTCATGAGTTGTAATAGTTTTTCCAAACTGATGATGCCTGTTTTGACTAAACGGCTGTACATCAGTGGGAACGACGTTTCAATACCAGTGATACCAAAAGCACTCTTGGCAAAGCCTTGATTTTTCTCAGCTTCAGCATGTGGAGCATGGTCAGTCGCAATCATATCAATTGTGCCATCCTGCAACCCAGCTATAAGAGCCTGACGGTCTTCTTCACTACGCAATGGTGGGTTCATCTTGAAGTTAGCATCATCAGTCAAAATATCTTGATCACTCAGCAATAAATGATGTGGTGAAACTTCACAAGTTACGTTGATTCCCGCATCCTTAGCCATTCTAACTAGCTGAACGCCATCTTTAGTAGAAATGTGGCAGACATGGTAGTGAACTCCAGTTTCCTTGGCTAAAACCAAATCTCTGGCCAATTGTGACGTTTCAGCTACTTGCTGAATCCCTGGCAATCCTAGGCGCTGTGAAGCTGTTCCAAAATTAATTACCCCATGGTTGAAAAGATTTTTATCTTCCACATGAGCGGCCAAGTGACTGTCAATTGCAGCGATTCTTTCCATAGCAGTAAACATTGACTGGGCGTTCATAATTCCATGCCCATCATTGGAAAAGGCGAAAGCTCCTAATTTGGCGAGTCCTTCAATATCAACCAATTCATCACTAGTTTCATCCAGTGTTACTGGTGCGTACTGTAATGTATTAATCAAAGAATTTTGTTCATTCAAAGCGACTTGCTTTTCAAACTTTTCAGCATCATCTGGCACTGGAATCACATTAGGCATAGCTCCAACAGTTGTAAAACCACCATGTGCAGCTGCTAAAGTTCCTGTTTTGATAGTTTCCTTATGAACTTGTCCGGGTTCTCTGAAGTGCACGTGAATGTCCACTAATCCTGGTGTTACAAGTTGGAACCTAGCATCAATAATCTTGGCGTCAGTCGCCACAATATTTTCAGCAATCTGCTTGAACTCGCCGTCTTCAATCAAAACATCACAGTTGATCAGTTTGTTAGTGTAAAACAGCTTGGCGTTCTTGATCAGTAGCTTCATCACGGACATTATCTCCTTCCAAAACAGCTTCAATCATTGCCATTCTCATGAACACTCCATTAGCCATTTGTGGGAAGATATATGACTTGTCGCATTCAACAACATCGTCAGCAATTTCAGCGCCACGGTTGATTGGAGCGGGATGCATAATCATGGCATCGGCTTTCATCATGTTGACACGTTCTTTATTCAGTCCATATTTGTTAAAGTAGTCAGTCTTAGAGAAATTCTTGTTTTCTTCTTCAGATAGACGTTCGTGTTGAACTCTCAATAACATTACAACGTCCATTTCTCGGCAAAGGTCGTCGACATCCATGTGAGGTCCCATTTCAGCAAATTCTGGTGTGTACCAAGCGTCCAAACCACCGAAACATACTTGAGCACCTAGTCTTGTCAAAATTTCAGCATTTGAGTGAGCTACTCGTGAATGACTCAAGTCACCGATAATACCAATCTTCAAGCCGTCAAATTTACCGAAGTGTTCAAAAATTGTCATCAAATCTAACAGTGATTGTGAAGGATGTTGACCAGTTCCGTCACCACCATTGATGATGTGAATATTTAAGTTATGGTTATTAACTAGATCTTCGTAATATTTATCTTGGCTGTGGCGAATGATAGCAACTGAAGCACCGATACTTTCTTCAGTTTTGATTGTGTCATATAAGCTTTCACCTTTAGTTGTTGATGACGTTGAAGCTTCAAATTCAATTTCTTTCATCCCTAGTTTCATTTCAGCAACTTGGAAACTAGATTTTGTTCTCGTACTGTTTTCGAAGAAGAGATTGATGGCAAATTTATCTGTACCAATCATTGACTTCTTACCAGCTTTGAACTTTTCTGCAGAGTCTATTAGGCTATAGACCTCTTCGTTTGATAATTGTGACATAGAAAGTATGTTTTTCATTGTTTTCCTCCAAATTAAAAAGGGTTAGCTTTCATCCAGCTAGCCCCTAAAAGTTTGGTTTTATCCGACCTTTTAGACCTCACTGGATCCATTTAAAAGTTCCCTGATTTTTCTTTAAGTAAACAAAAAACTTCCTATCCCACAAGGAAAGGAAGTTTACACTTTTTTCTGTCGCTACGTGTAATGAACCTTCCAAGCCTCACAGGACTTGATTAAAAGTTTTCGTTGGAAATAATATAAACGATTTCACACACGACGTCAACATTTTTTATTGGATTGTTTGAAAGCTCTAACAGACAATTTGTCTGCTCAGAACTATAAATAAGCCACTCGCAACCCTTAACAAATTATTTTAAACAATTAAATTAATATCTATTTAACAGTAGCTAAGAAGTACTTCTTTTTACCACGACGAATAACGATGTACTTACCATCAAATGAATCTTTTGGTTCGATTTCAGTTGTTGTATCAGTTAGTTTTTCACCGTTGATTCTGATGGCACCATTTTGAATATCTTCACGTGCTTGACGTTTTGATTTGTCAACATTTGTGGCAATCAATAGGTCAACCAAGTTGATTGGATCAGCTGAGATTTCAGCACTTGGTACACCGTGGAAGGCTTCAGCAACTTCTTCAGTTGTTAGTTCTTGGATTTCACCAGAGAACAAGACATCAGTAATTTTTTCAGCAGTCTTCAAAGCTTCTTCACCGTGAACAAACTTAGTAACTTCTTGGGCCAAAGTCTTTTGAGCCAAGCGTTTTTCAGGTGCTGTCTTAACTGATTCAGCTAAATCTTCAATTTGTTCTTTGCTCAAGAAAGTAAACTTCTTCAACAAGTTAACAACGTCTTTATCATCTTGGTTGAACCAGAATTGATAGAATTCGTAAGGTGAAGTCTTCTTAGGATCAAGCCAAATAGCACCACCAGCAGTCTTACCGAATTTTGTACCGTCAGACTTCAACAATAATGGAATTGTCAAAGCGTAAACTTTAGCATCTTGACCTTCAGCCTTGTGAATCAAATCAAGACCAGCAGTTAAGTTACCCCATTGGTCACCACCACCGACTTGTAATTGCACGTTGTGTTGACGGTAAAGTGTTAAGAAATCAAGTGATTGAAGGATTTGGTATGTGAATTCAGTAAATGAAATACCAACTTCCAAACGACTAGAAATAATTTCCTTGTTTAGCATTGTATTAACGTTGAACAACTTACCGTAATCACGCAAGAAGTCAAGAATACCAATAGGTTCAGTCCAGTCGTAGTTGTTAACCATTGTAAAGCCATTGAAAATTTTGTTGGCTTGATTGCTCAAAGCTTCAACGTTGTGGTTAACTTGGTCCATAGTTTGCATAGGACGTTCTGCTTTTTTACCACTTGGATCACCAATTGAACCAGTAGCTCCACCAATAACGATGTATGGATGGTGACCAAACTTGCCAAATCTTTCCAAAGTCATAAATGGCAACAAGTGACCGATATGCATAGAATCCCCTGTTGGATCCATACCACAGTATAGTGAAATATCTTTCGAATCAACTAAATCACGTAAGCCCTCTTCGTCTGATTGTTGATTGATCAAACCACGCCATGATAATTCGTCAATAATGTTCATAAATCTTCCTCCTGTTGTTATCCTCGTTAAAGAAATAAAAAAAGCGCCCCTGCAATTATGCAGGGACGCTATTTGCGCGGTACCACCCAAATTCAAGCTTATTAGCTTGCTCTTTACTCCTATTAACGTAGGACACGAATTTTACCAGTATTTCACAATTTACCCTGCTTGACTCGCACCAACCGTCAATTCTCTGAACACTGAAGTAAATCACTACTTGTTTTAAAACTAAAATATTACTTATAGATAGAATGATACACACCACTTTGATAATTTTCAAGGTATTTTTTGGTGTTATTGTATAATTAAAGTGCTTACAAAGGGGGAATATTTTTGAAAAAGACACTCTACATCATGCGTCACGGTCAAACATTGTTTAATATTCAACAACGTATCCAAGGTTGGTGCGATTCACCATTGACTGCCAAAGGAATTGAACAAGCCAAAGTAGCTGGACAGTACTTCAAAGATAATCATATTAAATTTGATGCCTGTTATTGCTCAACATCTGAGCGTGCCAGCGATACATTGGAACTTGTCACTGACATGCCATATAAACGCTTAAAGGGTTTAAGAGAGCTCTCATTTGGAAAATTTGAAGGTGCTCCCGAATATTTGCATCCAAAAGATGATCCTAAAAAACATTTCGGCGACTACTATGTTCAATTTGGTGGCGAGGATAACCAAGCTGCCCAACAGCGTGTTAATAATACATTGACAGCAATCATGCAAGAAGACAATCAGACGGTGTTTGTGGTCAGTCACGCTGGTGCCATGATGATGTTTTCTGACTTGTATACTGACATGACTAAATTACGTGCTAGTGGTTTTACTAATTGCAGTATTTTGAAATTTACTTACGAAAATAATCAATTCACTTTTGAAAAAATTATTAATTTTAAAGATTAATACAGTGTATCTAAGTGCTGGCAATTATAGTGATTATTAATTTACTTCTGTTTCATTATCGAATATTAATTAACCACTAATACGAAAATATAATATTAACTGCGGAAATAATTTGGAATTTACAGGATATTGCTCCCTAAAACTCCAATCCAAAAGAGACTGTAACATAACTACTTTTTGTCTTAAATATGCAGTCATAAACGTGCAACAAAACATAGCTTTTTTCACTTAAACCAAACAAGACGCGCAATCCAAAATCGGATTACGCGTCTTGTTTGCCTTAATGCTTGAAAGCTGACCATGTTTTATCGGCACTCTCTTACTTCATATGATCTTCAATCCAAGTCCAAACTTCGTCCTTACCCTTTTTAGTAGCGGCACTGAACAATTGCAATGAGTCTGTTTGATTGACTCCCATAGCTTTCTTAACTTGACTGACAGTCTTATTCCATTGATTACCTTTAACCTTATCCATCTTTGTTGCAACGATAAGAGTTGGAATGTGGTAATAACTGACGAATTGATACATTGAAATATCATCGTCACTAGGTGCATGGCGACCATCAACTAAAATAACGACACCACGCAATGGACTTCTTGTCGTTAAATATTCTTCAATCATGACACCGAATTCTTCACGTTGCTTCTTAGAAACTTTGGCAAATCCATAACCAGGAACATCAACTAAATATAGTTGGTCTTCGATATTATAGAAATTCAAAGTTTGCGTCTTACCGGGCGTACTAGACGTTCTCGCAAAGCTTTTTCGGTTGATCAACGTATTTATCAATGATGACTTACCAACGTTTGAGCGGCCTAACAAAGCAATTTCAGGATAACCTTCATCTGGATACTGCTTTGAACTGACGGCACTTAAATTCATAGTTACATTATTTACCTGCATAATTCACCTCAATGGAACAATTTTACCATATAAAAAAAAAGCTGCCAATTAGGCAACTTCTCCATTTTTCAAAATAAGCTCTGGTTTTTTGACTTTTCGAACAGCATCTTTTGTTACCTTGATACCTTCAACGTCATCACGGCCAGGAATTTCAAACATCGTATCGAGCATTGTCTCTTCAACGATAGATCTCAACCCACGGGCACCAGTATCTCTTTCAATTGACAATTGAGCAATTTCTCTCAAAGCACCATCAGTAAATTGTAATTCAACTCCATCAAGAGCCATCAATTCCTTATATTGCTTGATTAAGGCATTCTTAGGCTTTGTAAGGATATTTACCAAATCGTCCTCTGTAAGCTTCTCAAGAGCTGTAACGATAGGAATACGACCAATGAATTCGGGAATTATACCAAACTTCATCAAATCTTCTGGAATAATTTGTTGCATCAAACTCTTCTCTTCAGCAATATTGACCTTTTGTTCAGCACCAAAACCAATTGTCTTGTCACCGAGACGGTTCTTAACAATAGTTTCGATACCATCAAAAGCACCACCAACGATAAAGAGGATGTTAGTTGTGTCAATTTGAATAAGTTCTTGTTGAGGATGCTTTCTTCCACCCTGTGGTGGCACACTAGCAATTGTTCCTTCAAGAATCTTCAAAAGTGCTTGTTGAACACCTTCACCAGAAACATCACGAGTAATTGAGACATTCTCACTCTTCTTAGCAATCTTATCGATTTCATCAATGTAAACAATACCGTGTTCAGCCTTGTCGACATCGAAGTCAGCGTTTTGCAAAAGTTTCAAAAGAATGTTCTCAACATCCTCACCGACATATCCAGCTTCAGTAAGTGTTGTAGCATCAGCAATGGCAAATGGCACCTTCAAGATACGAGCTAAAGTTTGAGCAAGGAAAGTCTTACCTGAACCGGTAGGTCCAATCAAGGCAATATTACTCTTTTGTAATTCAGTCTCGCCGTCTTTTAGATGTTCCATCTTATTAATTCTCTTATAGTGATTATAAACAGCAACTGACAATGCCCTCTTAGCGTCAGTTTGTCCGATCACGTAATCGTCAAGGATCTTCTTGATTTCAATAGGTGTAGGGATATTGTCTAAATCCAATGGTGTAGCTTCGTTTAATTCCTCGTCTATGATCTCTTTGCATAAATCAATACATTCATTACAAATATAGACACCAGGTCCGGCAACTATCTTTTTAACTTGATCTTGTGTTTTACCACAAAATGAACAGCTAATTGTGCCAGTATTTTCTGTACTATCAAACATATGCGATTTCTCCTTCAATAGTTCCAATACTTTAGAAAGTCTAGCATTGTCATAATTAAGAGTAAAGTAATTAGTTTTACACGTCGTCTTATAAAAAAAGGAAGCCTTCCGGCTTCCTAGATTCTAATAACAGAACTGCTTATTTTTCAACAGCTGAGTCAACAATCAATTCGATTGCTTTCTTAGCAGCGATGTCATGAGCCAACATTTCGTCAGAAAGTGCATTTCTAACAGCTGATTCTTCCATCTTGTATTCGTCAGAAAGTGACTTGATTTCTGCTTTAATTTCGTCTTCTGAAGGTTTGATGCCTTCTTTAGCAACGATTGCTTCGATAACTAAGTCAGTCTTAACACGTTCTTCAGCATCTTTAGCAAATTGTTTCTTCAAAGTATCTTCTGTTGTACCTGTCATTTGATAGTACAATTTAGGATCGATACCTTGACGACGTAAGTTAGCTAAGTATTGGTTCAATTGGTTTTCAACTTCTGTATCAATCATAGGTTGAGGAATTGCATCAAGTTTAGCGTTCTTAACAGCACCAGAAATTGCTTCTTCTTGAATGTTTTCTTCAGCAGTTTCTTTCTTTTGATCCTTGATTTCGTCATGAAGTTTTGTCTTCAATTCTTCAAGAGTATCAACATCTTCATCAACGTCTTTAGCAAAGTCATCATCTAATTCAGGTAATTCCTTTGTCTTAACTTCGTGAAGTTTTGTAGCAAAGACAGCATCTTTGCCAGCTAATTCTTTAGCTTGGTAATCTTCTGGGAATGTAACTTTAACGTCAACATCTTCGCCAGCAGCGTGACCAACTAATTGGTCTTCGAATCCAGGAATGAATGAACCTGAACCAAGTTCTAGTGAGTAGTTTTGTGCGCTACCACCATCGAATTCTTTACCGTCAACAGTACCAACGTAATCGATGATAACTGTATCGCCGTTTTCAGCCTTACCGTCTTTAAGAACAAGTTCAGCTTGTTGTTTTTGTAAGTCAGCTAGACGTTCTTCAACATCAGCCTTCATAACGTTACGCTTTTGTTTTGATACTTCGATACCTTTGTAATCACCAAGTTCAACAGCAGGTTTTACAGTAATAGTTGCTGTAATAGCCCATGGTTGGTCTTTTTCCATTGAATCAACGGAAATTTGTGGTTGGTCAACAGGTTCTACCTTTGTATCAGTAACAGCTTTTTCGTAAGCAGTTGGTAAAACAGCGTTAAGAGCATCTTCGTACAATGCTTCTTCACCGTACATACGGTTAAAGATTTGGCGAGGTACGCGGCCTTTTCTGAAACCAGGTACGTTCAAACTCTTCTTAACACGGTTGAATGCAGTATCCAAACCTTGCTTGATTGTGTCTTGGTCAATTTCAAACTTCAATTCACCAGTGTTATTTTCTTTTTTTGTAAATTTAGCCTTAGCAGACATTTATATTATCCCTCCGGTATTTCAACGATCTCATACTTTGTAATATTACCTTAAAAAGGTGATATTGTAAACATTTGACGTGATTTATAGGTACTTTAAGACATCATGTTTACTATTATAAGATACTTTTCATCATTTTTGAACATTTATCAATAAATTATCAATAAAAAAAAGAGCTGGATTTATTCCAACTCTTTTTTAGTTATCATCACGACTTAGAAATTAGTCTAAGATTTCTGTAACAACTCCGGCACCAACAGTACGGCCACCTTCACGAACAGTAAATCTTGTACCATTTTCAATAGCAACTGGAGCAATCAAGTCAACTTCAAAAGTAACTTGGTCACCAGGCATAACCATTTCTACACCTTCTGGCAATTCAATAACACCAGTAACATCAGTTGTATGGAAGTAGAATTGTGGACGATAGTTTGAGAAGAATGGAGTATGACGTCCACCTTCTTCTTTACTCATAATATAAACTTCACCCTTGAACTTGTTGTGAGTCTTGATTGAACCTGGTTTAGCAAGAACTTGTCCACGTTCGATTTGGTCACGGTTAATACCACGAAGAAGAACACCAACGTTATCTCCGGCTTCACCAAGATCCAATGTCTTACGGAACATTTCTAGACCAGTAACAGTTGACTTCAATACTTCTGGCTTCAAACCAACGATTTCAACTTCGTCACCAATCTTAACTTCACCACGATCGATACGACCAGATGCAACAGTACCACGACCAGTGATAGTGAAGACATCTTCAACAGGCATCATGAATGGTTTTGTATTATCACGTTCTGGTGTTGGGATGTATTCATCAACAACATCAAGTAATTCTTCAACGTGTTTGATTTCTTCTGGGTCACCTTGAAGAGCCTTCAAAGCTGAACCACGGATAACAGGAATGTCATCCCCTGGGAAATCGTATTCTGATAGAAGTTCACGAACTTCCATCTCAACTAGATCAACTAGTTCTGGGTCATCAACAAGGTCAGTCTTGTTCAAGAAGACAACGATGTAGCCAACACCAACTTGGCGAGCAAGCAAGATGTGTTCACGAGTTTGTGGCATAGGACCATCAGTTGCAGCAACAACAAGGATGGCACCATCCATTTGTGCAGCACCAGTGATCATATTCTTAACGTAATCAGCGTGTCCTGGAGCATCGATATGTGCATAGTGACGCTTTTCAGTTTCGTATTCAACGTGAGCAGTGTTGATAGTAATCCCACGTTCCTTTTCTTCTGGGGCTTTATCGATATCAGCGTAATCTTCAGCCTTAGCTAAACCTTTGTCAGCCAATACCTTAGTGATTGCTGCTGTTAAAGTAGTCTTACCGTGGTCAACGTGACCAATTGTCCCAATATTTACATGGGGCTTTGTTCTCTCATAATGTTCTTTTTCTGCCATTACAAAGAATCCTCCTAAAATTTCATTTCATAAGATTGATCCAAAGAAAATGTTCTTTAGACGACTCTTTACTGAAAAATTATACTACTTTCAGAGGTGAAAGCAAATTAATTCATAGCAAATCACCGACTAAAAATATACTCTTTGGAGTATACAGGCCGTAAACGTAATTGTAAATACTCAAAGTGAAAAAATTTAAAAAATTTCACTCCTGAAAGGTATTTATCAGCTCATCGAACCTCTTTAACCAAGTTTTCACATCGTCTAAACCTTGATTATCACTTACTTGTGAATCATCTACTAAACCATACCTTAAAAGCATTGCTTTTGTCCAGAGCTGAGGCGTTTTTATTATTTCATCACCAAAAGGATAGACAAATGCGGCATAAAGCGACAATTCACCTTTGAAGTTCTCGAGCTGAGTTTCGTTTTCATCGGTCAATAATTTTTCCAACTCGTCACACATTTTCAAATAGACATCAGTTGACATAATAGGCATTAGCTTGCTTGGAATGCAAGTTTTATTTTCGCCATAGAACGAAATATCTACCTTTTCACTGACACCTAATTTCAACAAATTCTCCAAGGCTTCACTCTTTAAAAGCGGATGTAGCAAGGGATTGCCCAATAATATCTTGGCATTTTTGATGTAATCAGCTTTGTTAAATTCTCGCAATTTTCTTAGCAATTGAATTTGATCACCTGTCGACTCAGTCACTATTGAAAGCAGTCGACCGATAATTTTTTCCTTCTCAGGTTTAAACGAGCGTTCATGCCGATCTTCAGCAATAGTAATTCGTTTGATAAAATCATCGACCATTTCTGCTTTAACTTTTGGAGACGGATTAGCATCATAATAATTCAACATTTGATTAGCCAACAAAAAATCGTTGTTTTCCAACACGATATCCAATGCCAATTCAGCCGTTTGGGGCTCACTGAGGTAATAGTTAAAATAATCTAAAATCACAGCTTCGGCATCGCCTGGTCTTTTTTGATTCAATAAAGAAGCAGCAAGCCCCCTGTTAATATCAAAGGATTGCTGCATCGAATATGCTTGTGTGTATAAATCAGTTGCTTCGACCCAATTACCTTGGTCAAAGGCCTCGTCAGCCTGATCAATAATTTTTTTTAGATTATCTGAATCGTCCATACAATACCTCAACAATATCCGAATAGATTAAATCAATCTAATTCTTTGCTTTTCTGTGTCTGTTTTGATTAACTTCCATGATCACTGGCAAAATAACTGGATGTCTGTTGGTTTGTTCATACAAGAAATGATTTAACTTGTCACGAACACCTTGCTTCAAATCTGACCAATCGAAATCTTTGTTATCTTGCATGTAGTCAACAATCGTATTAACGATAATATCTGAGCTTTCACTCAACAAATCACGACTAGCTCGCATATAAACGAAGCCACGTGCCGTTATTTTAGGCTTAGCGACGACTTTCTTCTTCTTACGGTCAATTGTAGCTACCGCGATAAAGACCCCGTCCTCGGCCAATAATTCACGATCACGAAGAACGATACTACCGATATCGCCAACACCAATACCATCAATCATGGTATCTCCGGCATCAACAGACTTACCTTGGTAGAATTGACCGTTTTCGTAATTTAGAACATCACCCTTTTTAGTTAGGAAAATATTTTGATATGGAATACCTGTTTCATTAGCAATTCGAGCATGGGCGTCCAAAAGACGGTATTCCCCTTGAATTGGAATAACATTTTCAGGATTCAACAAGTTGATCATCAATTGCAAGTCAGACTTATTAGCATGACCTGAAGAATGTTTATCATCACTAAGAGCTTTAACCTCAGCACCAGTACGATAAATGGCGTCACGGGCCTTAGCAACAGTTGTATCCATAGCGTGTGAAGGTGTTGTAGCAATAAATACTAAATCGCCCTCTTCAATTTGGAACTTAGTCTTAGCGGCAGGATTAGCCATCTTTTGAAGCAATTTAACGGGTTCACCCATCTTACCTGTTTCAATAACAACTAATTTATTCTTGTCGACATTCTTTAATTCCTTAGGTTTAACCAACAATTCTTTGTTGCTGATCTTCAAATAACCTAAGTTCATAGCAGTTTTCAAAATCTTTTCAGCATCAGTTCCTGAAAGGAATACTCGACGACCAGTCTTGTCAGCAGCATCCATAACTTGTTGCATTCTTTGAATGTTTGAAGCGACTTGAGCCACGATAATTCGACCATTATGATAGCTGAATGTATCTAAAATATACTCATAGATGTCTTTTTCACTTGAGTTTTCATAAGGTGATTCAGCATTAGCAGAGTCACTCAACAGTGCGATAACACGGTCACTACCGATTTTAGCGATACGACCATAGTCAGTCTTATAAGTAGGTGCAGCAGCTTGATCAAACTTGAAGTCACCCGTATAAACGATTTGACCTTCAGAAGTGCTGATAACTGTTCCTAAAGAACCAGGAATTGAGTGTGTTGTCTTGAAGAAAGAAATTGAAGCTTCTTCAAAATCAATAGCAGTATTTTCGTCAATAACATGGAAATTGTTGAATTTCTTACTACGACGATCATTTGAACAAACAATTTTAGCCAATTCAATGGTCATTTCTGAACCAAATACTGGAATATCAAAATCACTGATCAAGTATGGCAAAGCACCGATTGCATCAGCGTGTCCATGTGATAGGAATACTCCGACCACTTTATCAATATTTTTCTTGATGTAAGTCATATCTGGAACAACAACATCAATTCCGTAAAGGTCATTATCAGGGTATTGCAAACCAATATCCAAGATATAGATCTCATCGTTTACTTCGACGGCGTACATATTTTTTCCGTTTTCACGTACACCACTTAACAAAATTATTTTAATTTTTTTGCTCATTTTCATCTCTCATTTCATTAAAATAGCATAGATCATAATATTCTATTGTGATACTTAAGTCTTTTAAGACTATTTAAGCTATACCTATTTTTCATTTTACCATATCAAAAAGGATTTAGAGAAAATAAGCAAAAAAAATAGGAGCTCCGCAAAGGAGTCTCCTAAAATTATTATTAACGACGTAGGCCAAGTGACTTGATCAACTCGTGGTAACGATCAACATCGTTGTCACGTAGGTAACCTAATAAGTTACGACGGTGACCAATCTTCTTCAATAGGCCAACATATGAGTGGTGGTCTTTCTTGTTAACCTTCAAGTGATCGTTAAGTGCGTTAATATCTGCAGTTAGTACAGCAATTTGTACTTCTGGAGAACCAGTGTCTCCATCTTTACGTGCATATTGTTTAATAATTTCGTTTTTCTTTGCTTTTGAAATAGCCATTTCAATTCACCTTTTCCTTATATATTTAGCCAAACTATGTCTGCGTTGGTGATTCGTCAAACAGAGCATGGTTAACACAACTAAGTAATTTACTACAAATATGGTGATATTGCAATAGTAAGTTCTTGTGATTACCGTCTTCAGGACTGAGAATGTTCACCTGCCATGCGAACCGTTTCGACTAATTTAGTCCATTTTTAGTGAATATTTTCCAGCTCTGGAGACGGAATGTTTAACTAATAATACTCAAATTCCTAAATAAAATCCCCAAAAAGCATATAACTTATAGTAATATATAGGAGTTAATAATCACTATCTATTGGTTGATTCATCAGTTATCCGAGTTCATTAACCGCTCTGACTGAAAAAAAATCGACATTTCATTGCATTGTGAAAATTAATTATGTATAATTCTATGTATTGAGTTTTAAGCTTACTAGGTAATCGGAGGTGAAATTAATGCCACAAATTAAATCAGCTATGAAACGTGTAAAGACTGCACAAAGCGCAAGCCTTCGCAATAATGCACAAAGAAGTTCAATGCGTTCAGCAATTAAGAACTTCGAAGCATCAGCTGCTAACAACGCTGACAACAAGAATGACTTGTTTAAGACAGCTGTTCGTGCAATTGATATGGCTAAGTCAAAAGGCCTAATCAAGGCTAACAAGGCTGCTCGTGATAAGTCAAGACTTGCTAAATTGAATTAATGATAAGCAGCCTATTGGTTGCTTTTTTATTTTGTCCCATAAAAAAAGAGGATCCAGATAATTTTGTCTGTGAATCCTCTTTTTTTATGCATATTTAGCAATAAAGAGATCAAAGAGTAGTTCCTTGTCCCCTTGCCCTGATTTAATTTGATAGTCTAAATTAACAATATCGTCATACATCACTTGTAGTCTGGGACGATTTAACGTTCTTGCCTGACGATGAGCATACTTCACTCGATATGGATTCAAACGTAAACTTTTGGCAATTGTTGACTCAGACAAACCTCTTTCTGACAAAACCTTGACCTGAATCAATAATCTCAATTGCGAAATGATGATTGCTACCAACAAGATTGGATCGATTTTTTGTAATAAGAACTGATTATAAAGTTCCTCAGCTTTATAAATATTCTTATTCAAGATTTCAGTCATCAAATCAAAGACGTTATCTTCCAAAGATTGCGGTACCAATTCAGAAACTGCTGCCTGATCGATCTGTTTTGACTTCATCGCATACATCTTCAACTTTTCCAATTGATTAGTAATCAACGAATAATTGCCCTTAGTCTTATTGATCAGCATTTCCAAAGCAGCTGGCTCAATTTGATAACCCGCATTTTTTAGATCAGTATTGACCGTTCGGCTTAAAATTGGACCTTCCATTTGGCCAGCATCTACCATTGTTGCTGACTTTTTCAATTCCTTAACAATTTTTTTACGTGAATCCAACTTATCATAGGACGCAAAAATAACCAAAATTGTTGAGGGAGTCGGATTTTGAATGTAACGCAACAATAAATCTGGATTCTGATCAACTGTATGCTTAATTCGCTCACCAGTTAGAAAAAAGGGATGCTCCGCAAAAACCAATCGTCTTTCGCCAAAGAAAGGTGCCGAAATGGCTTCATTAATCATATCCGCAAGTGAAACTTCTTCTAAATCGAAGTTAGAAAAATTCATATCACGTTCTTCTGGCGACATGATTTCTTTAAAAGATTTTTGAATATCTTTAATAAAGACTTGCTCTTTACCAGTAATAAGATACACGTTGCTTAAATTGCCTTGTTTTAAATTATTTTTTAGTTCTGTTATTTTCAACCAAGTCACCCTTTAAAAAAGTTGTTATCTTTTCCTGATTGCTATAGGAAAAATAATACCAAGTAATCATACCATATTCAGCCGTATTAAAATATTGCACCTGATGCTTCTGCAAGCGCTCTAAAGTCTCCTTATTCGGGTGACCATAGCGATTATTGACGCCAGCTGAAATAAAACCAAGATTTGGTTTAGTTTTTTCTAGCAAAGTGTCACTGGTAGCCGTTTTAGAGCCATGATGTCCTAGTTTCAAATAATCGATCTGAAAATTATTATTTTTTAAAATAGCTTGTTCACCAGCACTGTCTAAATCACCGGGAAAAAGCCATTTTTTGTTCTTTATTTTTGCCAACAATGTCAGAGAATCGCCGTTCTCACCAATACCCTTTTTCTTTGGCCACAACACTTGCCACTTGATAAATCCAGTATCAACAACATCCCCTTGCCGCAAATTTTTAAATTTTATTTCTGGATGTTGTTTGATTGCTTGCTTAATACGCTTATTTTCTTCCAATCCGATTCCAAAATTAACTTCTTTCACTGGAAATTTATTCAGAATAGTATCCAAATTTCCAATATGATCGACATCTTTATGAGAAATAAATATTTCATCTATATAACTGATACCCTGCGACTTCAAGAAAGGAATCGTACTATTCTCAACTTGATTACTATTAGTTCGCTTTGCCCAAGGTTTTGTTGGGAAACTCAACTTCCCGGCGACATCGATCAAAAAGGTCTTTCTTTGCAGCGGTGTTGTCACAAGAATACTGTCACCTTGCCCAACATCAATCAAACTAACCGAACCAAAGAGTGGAAACTTATTTAATATGACGCAACCGATAAATATTACCAAATACTGCCACAAATATTTATTCCAAAAAGTCTTACTTTCAATATAAAATAAGACGATTATTACCAAAATCACGACAATTCCAGCCGGCAATTTGCCAGTTATCAATGTAAAGGATGAGTTAGTCAAAGTATCTAAAAAACCGTAAAGCCATTCAAAAAACTGATTTGGAATTTCCCAAAGTCGCCAATCAACTGTGATTGAAGAGATTAGCGTCAACGGTAAAATAACATAAGTGAACAGCGGTATAAATAATACGTTGGCTAGTAGTGTCAACCAATTAAATTGATATGTATAAAAACTAATCAGAGGCAAACTGACCAAATTCATTTTGAACACAGTCAGTAAAAATTTAGTTTCTTTGTACAGATAGAGAATTGCAAATGATAGCAAAAAGCTCAATTGCCCACCCATTTCAACTACTCCAAACGGGTAAATTAATAGACAAATCATTATCGTCACGCTAAAAACGTCCAGCCGACTCCAAGTTATCTTCAATTTGCCCAAGATTATTCCTACCATTGCTAAAACAATTGCTCGCCAAATACCGCTTTTCGATCCAACTAAGACTCCATAGCACGGCAATAAAATTAACATTACGTCGTTGACCCATTCTACTGGTATTCGCAAGGCCGATGTAATCTTTCGTATAATCGTCAACAATATCAATACATGTAGCCCTGACAAACTAAAAAGATGAATTACCCCTAAGATACTGAGTATCTTGAGAAAATCTTTATCTTCATTCTTTGTGTATCCAACAATCAAACTCTGAGCATGAATTCTTAACCATTTAGGTAGCTTAGCTAAATGTTGAATTGTATGTATTCGTAAAACATTTATTTTATCTAAAATAGTTTGCGGTCGATATATATTTTTCTGCCCAATTTTGCTCAATTCAACTGTGTAATGAATATTTTTATGATAGGCATATTTTTTAAAATTAAATTCCCCACTATTACGTGGACCATTAATCTCAGTAATATTTTTAATTTTCACCGGAGCTTCAACAATCTCGGTCTGTTGTCGCCAGTCAGTTTGTTCACTTTTTGATTTTAATTTGTAAACAAATCTAACTGTCTGCTTTTCGGTCTGCAACTGTCCACTCAGTAAATCTCCATTGACCGAATAAGTATCTGGTGAAAAAATTGCACTTGAAAAATGAGGCATCACTGGTCTCAAACTCTGTTCTAGTAACTGACATCGTATCCAAAACACACCGGCAACTACAAAAACTAGCAATAATAATTGCTTATTTTTTAAACAAAGGATTCTCAGCAGTACCAAAACTAAAAAGACAATTAACCAACTGGCTTCAAAATAAATCGTCACAATTAGAATCGACACTAAAGTCGGAAATATCAGCAACCCTTTCATATTTTAAACAGTCAGCTGATCTTTCAAGGAATCCAAACTCTTCTCACCAATACCGGAAACCTTGGTCAAATCATGCAATTGCTTAAATTCACCATTCTTCTCGCGAAAAGCAATGATCTTTTCAGCTTTCTTAGGACCAACCCCTGATACATTCTTAAAATCATCAACCGTGGCAGTATTAATATTGACGACTTTTTTATCGCCACCACTACCATTACTGCCACTCGCTGAGGAACCTGCACTTTTTTCACCCACCACTGGTACATAAATCTGCATCTGATCCGTTAATTTTTTAGCTTGATTAAGTTGTTTAACATCCGCATTAGGAATTAAACCACCCGCCATTTTTAAAGCATCTTGAACGATAGCTCCCGCTTGTAGACGATAAACTCCAGGCGTCTTAACTGCCCCTTGAATATCGACTACGACAACCTTACTTTTTGGGGCTTTTGCAACTTTGTCCTCTTTTTTAGCCGCTGACACCTTAGTTTCTGTTTTAAGGTCATTTTTCACGGTTGCCGTTTGATGACGTTGAGTCAAGTAATATCCCGTTCCTAGCGCAATAACCACTAATCCAACTAAAACTATCATTTTATTCCGTTTGAAATAATCTAAAATATTTTCCATTTCTATCACCTCAGAAAAAACTACGAAAAAAAACAGCCCTTATTTGGACTGTTTTGTCTTTTCTAGATAATTTATTGCATCGTTCAAGTTTTTAACTGGAACAATTTTCATTTTTGTATGTAATTTCTTAGCTGCACGGAGCGCTAAATGATAATTATTCACATATCCAGGTTCATATTTCTTAATTTCTTTCGTAACTGGATCGTCTGGTGCGAAGAAAATCGTGGCTCCTTCTTCGGAAGCAGCGTAAATCTTCTTCTCGATTCCACCAATTGGTCCAACGGTTCCATCTGGTGCAATAGTACCAGTACCTGCAATCGTACGACCAGCCTTCAAATCTTTATTAGCGACTTGTGAATAGACCTGAATCGTAAACATTAAGCCGGCAGAAGGTCCACCAATTTGACCTGCATCAATCTTAGTTGGCGGATTGCCTTCAGCTTCAGTATCGTCTGTCAAAGTAATTCCTAGGCCAAAGCGCTTCGTATCAGCTAATCTAACCAATTTACCAGAAGCCATCTTTTTCTTGCCATCACGTAAGAAGCTTATTTTCACAGTCGAATGTTTATCTTGTTTGCGAACATACTTAATAAACTGATCCGCATTATTGAAATGATAACCATTGATGGAAGTAATCGTATCACCAATTTCCAACTTCTTCTTAAAGTCGGAATTGCTCATAACATCCATCACATAAACACCTAAATATTTCTTAGTAAAAGGTTTATCAGCTTTAGAATAGGCCGCTTGCACAGCACTATTTTGAGCTGACTTCATGTAATACTGTTGTACTTTGAAATACTGTTGACTATTTTCATCACCCATTAAATCTTTTTGCGAATAAATTGTCTCAAAATTATTTCCTAATGATTTTAACAAAGTAAACGGCGTTCCTTGAATAATTCCCACGGTTGTCAAAAGTAAGTTACCCTTTTTCTTATCGTGTTTGCCATCAACTTTGACAAATTGTGAAGTATCTTCCGCTGTACCAGGCACTTCCAAATAATAGCCCGTTGGTGTCAGGAAGAATGCCGCCACCACAATAATTATAAAGATGGCACTTAAAACTTTGTTTCTTGTCTTATTAAATTTCAAAATAGGCTAGTCCTTCCTATACTTCTCTATCAACGCCTGAGCCACTGCTGGAGGAACAAACCCTGAAATATCCCCACCAAAACTAGCGACCTCTTTCATCATTGATGAAGATATCGTAGCATATCTGTTATCTGCTAGCAGGAATATTGTTTCAATTTTTTTATCTAAAATTTTATTGATTGCTGATATTCCGGATTCATACTTAAAATCATCGGCAGTTCTCATCGAACGAACTAAGAAATTGACACCTAAATCTTGAGCCAGCTTAACCGTCAGCTCACCTTTAGCATCCACGACCTCAACATTTTCTAAATCCTTGATTTCAGCTTCAATAAAAGCTTTCTTCTCTTCATAAGTAAATAAATACTTTTTGGAAGTATTTGTCATTGGTGCCACGTACAATTTATCAAACAGTTTGGCAGA
Organism: Companilactobacillus heilongjiangensis; assembly: GCF_000831645.3. Lineage (NCBI taxonomy): Bacteria > Bacillati > Bacillota > Bacilli > Lactobacillales > Lactobacillaceae > Companilactobacillus > Companilactobacillus heilongjiangensis. The sequence continues at coordinate 1,055,915 of NZ_CP012559.1, read as the reverse complement.
CCGATGAATAATGTCCAAGTGACCATAAGTAACTGGGTCAAAACTTCCAACAAAGAGTCCAATCTTTTGTGACATATTAACCTCCAAATTGATACAGTGCAACCTTCGTATCTTTATAACGTTTTTCTTTAATTAAATCGATTCGGTCAAAATCGTTCAAATCAATATCATAATCAGTCTCATCAACGATAATGGCATCTGGATTCAGAAGGTCTTGTTCAACCATATCCTTGATAATTTGCTCAGTAATCTTCATTCGATAAGGTGGATCTAAGAAGACTAAATCAAATTTCACACCGTCGGCCGCAAATTTCTGTAAGGCCTCTGTGGCAGCAATCTTCATAACTACAAAGCTATCTTCCGCATGAGTCTTTTCGATATTTTCTTTGATTGTATTAATAGCCTTATAAGCTTTATCAACCAAATAAGCCTGTTCATAGCCACGAGAGACCGCTTCAATACCTAAGCTACCGGTACCGGCAAATAAGTCCAAAGCCACGCCATCGACCATATAAGGCGATAACATGCTAAAAACGGCTTCCTTCACTTTAGATGAAGTGGGACGAGTATTGTTGGTTGGTACCGCCTTTAAATTTAAACCACGAAACTTTCCTGAAACAACTTTCATTAATTTTCCTCTTCAGTACTCTTGGATTTTAAAACAAAATGTTCATCTAATTCTTTACGATGAGCCAAAGACACGCGTTTAACGTAATTCTTGGAATTTAATTCTTTTCTTATTTCTGGCACTTTACTTGAATTAACATAAAGCATCACATATTTCATTTTAGGTGAAGTGTAATAAATTGTACCGTAACGTTGCAACTTTTTTCTCCACTTTAATGAGTAGACCCAGACATAAAGTGCCTGGCGCTCTACTTTTTTATACATAGGATCACCCTTTTTTAATTTTTTCAAATTTAGCAGTTGCCTCAAGATTCAACACGACACCCAAGGCCACCGACAAGATTAAGAGACTGGAACCACCATAACTAACGAATGGCAAAGTAACACCAGTCAATGGAATAACGCCCAGAAGTCCCCCAATATTAAGAACCACTTGGATCAGAATCATTGTTGCAACACCATAATAAACTAATGAATTATAAGTTTTTCTAGATCTAAAGCCTAGAGAAATCATTCTCATAATAATGATAAATAATAATCCTAATATAAATGCCACACCAACGAAGCCTAATTCCTCACTGACAATCGACATGATGAAATCAGTATGAGGCTCAGGCAAATAGCCACGTTTTTGGATACTGTTTCCTAGACCAACGCCGAAAACGCCACCATTACTTATCGCATAAAAGGAATTGACCAATTGTGCTCCAGATTTCTGTTCCAACTGAAATGGATGTTGCATGGCTAAAAACCGTTGATAGGCATAACCATGTTTGACAAACTCCGGTGGAAATTTCGTAATAATGACAACCATACTTGTAAATACAACCAGTAGCATTCCACTTAATTCAGCGATTAAGCGTCCTGGAATGGTTGAGGATGACAATAGAACTAAAGTAATCAGTGACAAAATCAACGCACCACCGATATCAGGCTGCATAAAAACTAATACAATCATCACAACTACAACGAATAACGGCTGCAAGACTTCTAGAAAGACCTCTTTCCAGCCTTGCTTTCGCAGTAGCCGATTTTGCTTATTAGTTAAGAACAATGCTAAATACATGATAAAAAATAGTTTAGCTAATTCCAACGGCTGGAAGTTAATCAAGCCCAAATTAATCCATGCTGAAGCACCATTGACACGACTACTAGGAACTAATTTCGCCCTTAGTAACAGATAAAATAATGATCCTCCAGTGACTATCATGACAAAACTCAAGATTCGCTGATTTTTAAAAATCTTTTCTTTCAACATAAATGTTACATAACAAAGAAATAATCCTAAGACGGCATAAGCTAATTGCTTGATCAAATACTGATTCGTTCTGCCACCAACAACTAGTGCATTGTAGAAACTTGCGGAGTAAACCATCACAATTCCAATGCCCAAAAGCAAAATGTATGGAATGACTATCCATAAGTCTATTTTCCTTAATTTTTTCACATTTGATCTCCTAAAATCTGATAATAAGATTATACCACCAAACAAATAGAGAAAAAAACTGCCGAGTTGGGTATTGAAATATGATATCTCCAGAGATGAGAACATTCACCTACTATGCGGACCGGTCCGAGCCAAAGTGCGGTCTCGAACCTCGGTTTGAAGCCTTGCAAAAACCGCAAGTCTCCAAACACGCCCGGTGGCGTAATGGCTGAAGCCATAACGCCACACCCACAGCGGGTGAATGTTCTCATCTCTTCCGACTAGTACTTTAAAGTATACGATTATATAAATATTTCAATTTTTGAATATCTAACCAGACAAATCATCAAACCTGGATACAATTTCAGATAATGAAAGATAACTGATATCACTCATTCAAATCAAAGAACACAAAATCAGCCAAAGAAAAAAGGAGCCAAGGACACATGTCCCTAGCTCCTTAAAATATTAATTATTTTGAGTTTTTCTTTGTTTTATCAAACTTCTTACGATCGTTTGTACCCAAGATCTTCTTACGTAATCTAACACTTTCAGGTGTTACTTCACAAAGTTCGTCTTCGTTTAGGAATTCGATAGATTGTTCTAGTGACATTTCTCTAGGTGTCTTGATTGCAGCAGCATGATCTTTACCAGCGGCACGAGTATTTGTAAGGTTCTTACCCTTTGTAACAGTAACAGCGATATCTTGATCACGGCTACTTTCACCAACGATCATACCTTCGTATACATCAACACCGGCACCGATGAACAATGTACCACGATCTTCAACTGATTGTAGTGAATAAGTAGTTGATGGACCTTGGTTGATTGAAACCAAAGCACCAGTTCTTCTACCTGGGTTCCAGTTCTTAACAACTGGCTTGTATTCTGAGAATGTGTTGTTCAAAATACCGTAACCACCAGTCATTGACAAGAATTCTGTAGAATAACCGATCAAACCACGTGAAGGTGCTGAGAAAATAAGTCTTGTTTGACCATTTCCAGTACTTTCCATGTTAACCATTTCACCTTTTCTTTGAGACATTGAGTCAATAACTGAACCAACGTATTCATCAGGTGTATCAATAGTTACCTCTTCAAAAGGTTCGCACTTCTTGTTATCAATAGTCTTGTAGATAACTTCTGGACGTGATAGTTGTAATTCGAAACCTTCACGACGCATTTCTTCAACAAGGATTGACAAGTGAAGTTCACCACGACCTGAAACCATCCAAGCACCGGCTTGATCAGTATCTTCAACACGTAATGAAACATCAGTGTGCAATTGTTTCTTCAAACGGTCTTCAATCTTTCTAGCAGTAACTTGTGTACCTTCACGACCAGCAAAAGGTGAGTTGTTTTGTAGGAACATCATCTTCAATGTAGGTTCGTCGATACGTAGCAATGGAAGTGCTTCTTGGTGATCAACTGGTGTAACAGTTTCACCAACGAAAATATCTTCCATACCAGAAACGGCAATTAAGTCTCCGGCTTTAGCTTCATTGATTTCAACACGGTTTAGACCCATGAAACCAAATAGCTTAGTAACACGGAAATTCTTTGTTGAACCGTCAAGCTTCATAACTGTAACGTTGTCACCAACTTTGATCTTTCCACGGAAAATACGTCCGATACCGATACGACCAAGGTAATCATTGTAATCCAACAATGCAACTTGGAATTGTAGAGGTTCGTCTGAGTTATCCACTGGAGCTGGAATAGTCTTCAAAATCGTGTCGAACAATGGGTTCATTGTGTGTTCTTGATCAGCAGGATCATCTGAGTAACTTGATGTTCCGTTGATAGCTGAAGCATAAATAACTGGGAAATCAAGTTGTGAGTCGTCAGCACCTAATTCGATAAATAGTTCAAGAACTTCGTCAACTACTTCTGCAGGACGAGCACCTGGTCTATCAATCTTGTTGATAACAACGATAGGTGTTAAATGTTGTTCCAAAGCTTTCTTCAAAACAAAACGTGTTTGAGGCATTGTACCTTCATATGCATCAACAACTAGTAGTACACCATCAACCATCTTCATGATACGTTCAACTTCACCACCGAAGTCCGCGTGTCCAGGTGTATCCAAAATGTTGATTTTCTTACCTTGGTAATCAACAGCTGTATTCTTAGAAAGGATTGTGATACCACGTTCTCTTTCAATAGCATTTGAATCAAGGGCACGATCTTGAATTTCGTAGTGCTTTCCTAGTGTGTCTGATTGTTTTAACATTTCGTTAACTAATGTAGTCTTACCGTGGTCAACGTGAGCGATGATCGCAATGTTTCTAATATCTTCTCTTCTCTTAGTCAAGTTAGTTCTTCCTTCCGTAAATACGTGTTTAAATTACTTGCAATAAAAAAACTGTGAATGACTGTCACAGTTCACTAACGCGTTTTAAGTGTCTTTAGCGCTTCAGAAACAACTTTCTGAGTACCAACTATTACGACTTGTGATTCTAACATATTTATTGGGGCACCGTCAATACTTACGACACTCATCCCTGCTGCCTCACACATAACGCGTCCAGCGGCTAAATCCCAAGGAGCTAAGTATGACATATACATGACTTCTTTACCAGTCAGAAGGTGACCGAAAATAATTCCGGCACTTCCGTAAACTCGAAAGCCACTGCTCTTTTTAATGACATCTTGAACGGCAAATTTATTTGCCAAGGCCATTGGAGCGGATACGTCAACTAAACCTTCTACCAAGGGCAGATTCTTTGGATTATCAATCTTTTGATTATTGATAAACAAGCCAATTTCTTTGCCACCGTGATAAATTTCATTATCCATAACGTCTATGATAGCACCATTTAATGGTTCACCGTCAATGTAAGCGCCAATCATCGATGCAAAATTATCGCCACGCTTAACAAAATTCATCGTTCCATCGATTGGATCGACAAAGAAAACTAGTCCTGACATATCCTTAACAAGGTCGCCATAGCCCTCTTCGCTAACGATTGTAGCCTCGGGATAAGCCTTCTTAATTTCACTATTAACAAACTGCTCAGTTTTTTTATCAAAATTAGTTACTAAGTCGTTGCGATTCTTTTTCGTTGCGACCGACATCTTTTTAATTGAATCTTCACGCAACTTCTCGCCAACTTGGGTGAGGAGCTTTACTAAAAAACTGTCAATTTCCTTACTATCTACTTGCATTTCTAATCCTGACTTTCTCACTGTTTTTAGCTTGCTGACACTGTTTAAAAACTTGATAGATTGAATAGCCAGATTCTAATTCAAACTGTTTATCCAGTCTCTTTTGCTCCATCTTCATGGGAACCACTTGTTGAAATGAGCGATATTTTTGCAAAAATTCATCCCGTTTGACGCCTGATTCATAAGCTTGCTCAACCGCATTGTACAATGCAATCACAGTGACAATATCTGCCTGTGTCCAAGCCTCATCAAGTGGATAGCTATAATTATCTTGCATAGAATTACTCCTTTTAAAAAACTGCCGCTTCCAGTTTCTAGGGATACGGCACCTGCTGTGGACCGACTCGAGCCAAGGTCTCGAGTCTCGATTTTGAGCTTTGCACAAACCGCAAATCTCAAAATACGTCTGTGCTGTAAGGCCGGAAAACCACCGACCTAACACCACTGCCACTGCTGGTCCCATATCCCTAGAAACTTCCAGCTAATGTATCTCTTTTATTTAACAAATTTTCTATTAATTTGACTTATTCTTTAGATTTCTAAATATCAATGATATTACCGTATCATCGCATAACACAAATACCTTAGCCGGCGCGTGTCAGTAATGCAATCCGCTGTGCAGGTGGCGTTATGGCTTTAGCCATTACACCACGGGGCGACTTTGGATACTTGCTGCACTTGCAAGGATTCAAAGCGAGGTTCGAGACCGCATTTTGGCTCGAACGGGTCCCCATAGCGATTGCATTACTGACACGCGCCGGCGGCCCCCACCCAAAGAAACCTTTAGTCTACTATACAAAAAAAGCGATGTAATTGCATCGCTTTTTGTTTAATTCATTTATTTAGTATACGAAACGAGATTATTTCGGTTTCTAAACAAGCACAACTTAAATATGTGTTGGGTAACCAATTAAAATATCGGCTGCTTCTTGAATTGGTTCGCCTAATGTTGGATGTGGGTGAATTGTTAAGGCAATATCTTCCGCATTCAATTGACAATTTACAGCTACACTCAATTCAGAAATCAAATCACTGGCACCTGGCCCAACTATTTGACCACCTAGCAATGTTCCAGTTTCTTTATCAGCTACTAATTTAACAAATCCTTCAGCAGCATCTAATGAAACGGCACGAGCATTACCAGCAAATGGGAATTTAGCTACTTTAACTTCAATATTCTTATCTTTTGCATCTTTTTCTGTTAAGCCGACACTAGCTAGTTCAGGATCGGTGAAACAAACCGCAGGAACGCCAATATAGTCGTTTGCTGTATGTTTACCAGAAATAGCTCCAGCAACTGTCTTAGCCTCAAAGAATGCCTTGTGAGCTAAAGCAGGACCTGGTGTGATATCACCAATAGCATAGATGTGATCAACTGAAGTCTTACCTTGTTCATCGACTTCAACCAAACCACGGTCAGTTGTTTTAACGTTAGTCATTTCCAAACCAAAGTTATCAGTATTAGGACGACGACCAACGGTTACCATACAATAATCGGCGCTCAATGTGGTTGGTTGTCCATCAACTTCATAAGTAACATCTACGGAATCACCTTTATTTTCACTCTTCTTAGCCATGGCATTAGTAATAATCGTTACGCCTTTTTTCTCAAGGTTCTTCTTAACGATTGAAACCATATCTTTTTCAAAATTAGGAATAATGCTTGGTGAACCCTCAAGAATTGTTACGTGAGCACCAAGGTCTGCATATGCTCCAGCTAATTCAGTTCCGACGTAACCACCACCGATAATGATGAATTCCTTTGGAACTTCCTTCAAGTTCAACCCACCAGTTGAATCAATTACTCGGTCATCAAACTTGAATCCTCTGATTTCAATAGGACGACTACCAGTTGCCAAGATTAAATTCTTGAACTTGATAGTTTGACCGCCACCATTGTCCATGAATTGTCTTGGACCACTTGGCATGATACGCAACTGTGTATCGCTGTCTAAATAAGCTTCACCATTGATCAATTCAACGTGGTGCTTCTTCAAAAGCATTTGCACACCATTAGTCATTCTGGCAACAACTTTTTCGTCTTTCCAAGCTTGTGTCTTGGTAAAGTCAATTGTGGCGTCACTAGTTGTAATTCCGTAAGTTGATGAATCCTTTGCTTGTTGAAGTCTGTGTCCAGCAGTGATTAAAGCTTTTGAAGGCACACAACCAACGTTTAGACAAACACCACCAACAGTATCTGATTTTTCAATTACAGTTACATCTTGTCCTAATTCTGAAGCTCTGATTGCTGCAACGTAACCACCAGGGCCGGAACCAATAATAACGGTATCTTTTTCTATTACGTTTTCTGCCATTTTAATTTAGCCCTCCATTAATAACATATCTGGATCATGCAACAACTTCTTCAAGAGGTTCAAAGCATTTTGTGCCAAAGCACCATCGATTAATCTGTGATCGTAACTCAATGAAAGTTTTAGCATATTACCTACTTGAATGTTGCCATCCTCATCAACATATGGTTCTTTGGCAATCTTACCAACACCTAGAATTGCGACTTCTGGGTAGTTGATAACTGGAGTAAACCAGCCACCACCAATTGAACCAACGTTACTAATTGTGATTGAACCACCACTCATCTTGTCCATGCTTAGTTTATTGTCATAAGCTGCTTGACTGTTTTCGGTGATTTCCTTAGCAATTTCAAACATCCCTTTAGAATCAACGTTCTTAACATTTGGAACGTAGAGTCCATGTTCAGTATTTGTTGCAATACCAACGTTGTAGTAGTGTTTGTAAACAATTTCTTCAGTTGAATCATCGATTGAAGCATTTAGTTCAGGATAAGCCTTCATAACAGCAACCAAAGCTTTAACGATATATGGCAAGAATGTTAAGTGAATACCCTTGTCAGCAGCGATTGCCTTGTATTTCTTTCTATTAGCCATCAAAGCTGAAACTTCAACATCATCGAAACTTGTAACGTGTGGAGCTGTGTGCTTACTTGTCAACATTGCCTTAGCAATAGCTTTTCTTGTAAGTGACATCTTTTCACGTGTTTCAAGTTCTGGTGTAGCAGACTTGTATGGTGTGATTGGTTGAGCAGGTGCACTGGCAGCGTTTGTTGTTGCAGTTGCGGCTGCAGCTGGAGCACTAACGCTGGCTGGATTGCCACTCTTGAATGCGTCAACGTCAGCTTTAGTGATTTGACCATGCTTACCACTTGGAGTAACTGATGCTAAATCAACGCCTTGATCACGAGCGTACTGACGAACTGATGGCATTGCTAAATATTTTGCATTGGCTGAACCAGTCGCCTCTGCAGCTGGGGCACTTGAACTACTACTTTCACTAGCAGCAGGTGCAACTTTCTCATCTGCTTTAGGTGCTGGTGTATCGTCATCGCCAGAATCAGGAGAACCATCGTCAATCACGATCAACGTGTCGCCAATTTCAACTGTGTCTCCTTCTTTAGCTACAATTTGTTTAACAGTACCAGCAACTGGGGATGGTAACTCTTCAACGGATTTATCATTTTGAATTTCTACCAAGGAGTCGTCTTCTTTGACAGTGTCTCCTTCTTTTACGAGCCAGCTAGCAATTTCACCTTCGGCCATACCTTCGCCTAGCTCTGGTAATTTAAATTTGTATGCCATAGTTGTTTTCCCTTCCTTCGATTATTAGTAGTTGATAATTTCATTTACTTTTTCTTCAATTTCTTTAGCCCGTGGAATCCAGATGTCTTCACCAAGAGCAAATGGATAAACACTATTTGGAGCAGCTACTCTACCAACTGGTGCATCGAGAGAAAGAATGGCGCCTTCAGCAATGGCTGATGCAACTTGAGCACCAACGCCGGCCATCTTTTGTGCTTCTTGGACAATTACAACTTTGTGAGTCTTTTGAATTGATTTAAAGATTGTTTCAGTATCAATAGGAGAAACAGTTCTCAAGTCGATAACTTCTGCGGAAATATTCTTTTCAGCTAAAGTATCAGCCACTTTAAGTGCTTCATTTACTTCAGCACCATAAGCAACGATGGTAATATCATTACCTTCACGAACAACGTTTGCTTTGTCCAAAGGCACTGTATACTTGCCATCTGGAATATCGTCTTTCATTGAACGGTATAGTTTCAAGTTTTCCATAAATAGTACTGGATCATTGTTTTCAACTGATGAAATCAATAGACCTTTAGCATCATATGGATTGCTTGGCATAACAACACGTAGTCCGGGAATTCCAGTAAAGAAGTTTTCCAAATTATCCGCGTGCATTTCGGCTGTATGTGTACCCCCACCATAAGGTGTACGAATTGTTACAGGGGCATTCTTCAAGCCGTCAAATCTGAAACGCATTCTAGCCAATTGACCAGCAATTTGATCAACAGCTTCAAATGAGAAGCCCATAAATTGAATTTCAGGAATAGGACGCCAACCAGTTAAACCTAAACCAGTTGCCAAACCTAAAATACCTGATTCAGCTAATGGAGTATCGAAGACACGGTCTTCACCATACTTTTCTTGAAGTCCTTGAGTAGTTCTGAAAACACCACCGTTTTTACCAACATCTTCACCGAAGATCAATGTTTTTGGATCGTCTTCCAGAACAATGTCTAAGGCATCTGTAATTGCTTGAATATAAGTTTTCTTAGCCATTTTTACTTCGACTCCTTTGCTTCAAATTTATCAATCTCTTGTCTCATTTCTGGAGTTGGAATTTCGAATGTACGTTTCAACATGTCGGAAACTTTATCAGCAGGAACTTCGTCAGCTTCCTTGATGGCTTCCTTAAATGAAGCTTTGTACTCATCAACTAATTTATCTTCTTGTTCTTCTGACCAAAGTCCCTTATCTTCAAGAACTTTTCTCAAACGAATCAATGGATCCTTTTCAAACCAAGGTTGTTCTTGATCCTTAGTTCTGTAACGTTTAGGATCATCACCCGCACTTGAGTGAGCTCCGAAACGATATGTCAAAGTTTCAATTAAGACTGGACCATTGCCAGCAACCATGTAATCACGAGCAGCTTTAGCAACAGCATAACAAGCGAGAATATCCATTCCATCAACTTGCACACTAGGAATACCTGCCGCAACAGCCTTTTGAGCTAATGTTGGAGCAGCTGTTTGCTTAACACGTGGTGTAGAAATGGCGAAACCATTATTTTGAACAATGAAAAGTACTGGTGCTTGATAAGCTCCGGCAAAATTCATTCCTTCATAACTATCACCTTGAGAAGTACCACCATCACCTGTATATGTGAAAGCAATTGTATCTTCTTCTTTGTTCTTCTTGATTCCTAGTCCAACACCGGCGGCTTCAACATAAGCCGCACCGATAATAATTTGAGGCATCATTGAACGAGCTTTGAACTTGTTTCCAACAACGTGACCTCTTGACCAAAGATATGCTTCAGTTACGGTAGCACCGTGTTGAATCAATTGTGGAACATCACGATAAGCGGGCAACAAATAATCTTGTTTCTTCATTGCCAAAACAGTCCCCATCTCTGAAGCCTCTTCACCTTCAGTTGGTGCATAGAATCCCATCCGTCCTTGACGTGAAAAGTTCATTGTTTGTTCGTGTAATGCACGCTCCCAAACCATCTTCTTCATGAACTCAACTAAATCATCATCTGAAAAAGTATCAAAGATCTCTTGATCTGTTATTTCAGCATTTTCATTCAAAACTTGAATAGGCTTTGAAACATTTGATAAGTTATTTTTAAGCGCTTCAAAATCAACAATTGGTTTATTTGCCATTCTTCACAGTCCTTTCATAAAAAAACTCATCCCTTGTGAATATTGTAAGGGCTTTCATATAATTTTAGTCTATCATTGATCTGCTAAAAAACAAGTAGTTTGGGCATTCCGCAATCAAAAAAATTTTAAACCAAGATTGTGAAAAAACTAACTATTTATTTAAATCAATTTCATTTTCAGACGTGCCATTCTTGAGTTCATCGACCATTGAATTCAAGGAAATCGTCGCCATATTCTTAACTGCTTTAGTCGTATAAAAGGCGATGTGTGGCGTTAGAATGAATCTTGGACTCTTAATAACTAATTCCAATAATTCATCTGAGAACTCTTCGTCAGTTAAGTCTGAGTTAAAGATTCCTACTTCGTTTTCATAAACATCCAAAACAGCACCATATAGCTTGCCTGAGGCTACTGCTTCATAGAGATCTTTGGTATTAATCAAGTCGCCACGGGCTGTATTTATCACGATAGCATCGTCTTTCATTTCTGAAATCGACTGGCTGTTGATAACTGTGTGACCCTTGCCCAAGCTAGGAATATGCAATGTTACAACATCTGATTCCTTCAATAATGTGTCAAGACTGTCAACATAAAGTCCTTGTTTTTCAAGTTCGGAATTGTGAAATTTATCGAAAGCGATGACTTTTGCGCCAAATCCTTGATAAATTTTAATTGCTGCTTGACCAATTCTTCCGGTACCAGCGACACCAACAGTCAACTGATTTAACTCGCGACCAATGTCAGGTACCCAACGGAAATCATGTTGATCAACCTTTCTAATCATATGTTTCATGTTTCTCAAAAGAGCCATCAAACCAGTAACTGAATATTCAGCGATTGCTTCAGGTGAATAACTTGGGACATTTGTTAAACGAATATTATTCTTTTTCAAAGCTTCAATAGGAACATTATCGACACCAACATTTCGTAATGAAATAACATGAATCCCATATTCATTCATCGTGTCAAAAATTTTTTCATCATATGGCAATTGTTGATAAGCAACGATTCCATCGTATCCCTGTGCCATTTTGACTGTTTCAGGTGTCAAAAGATCCGTGACAATTTTTACTTCAACGTCATTATCCTTTGACCACTCCTGAATGTACGGTTTCTCATCTTCTCTGACACCAAAATCAATTAACTTCATCTAGCTAGCCTCCAATGATACGCATTTTTATGTAACCTTATGAAATCGGTAACATATACACCTAATATTTTAGCATCTTAGCCATTATTATCACAAAGATATAACCTATGAAATATGCCGTCTCCAGAGCTGGGAAATATTCTCAAGCTGTGCGGACCGGTCCGAGCCAAAGTGCGGTCTCGAACCTCGGTTTGAAGCCTTGACCGAGTTCGTCAAGTCTCCAAACACGCCCGGTGGTATAAGTACGGGAAGAACTTCCCGTACTTATACCACTACCACGGCACACAAATATTTCCCAGCTCTTCCGACTAATTAATCCATATTAACTGAACATAAAAGTATTCAATTGCTTTTATGTTCATCCAACTTGGAAACTAAAATATACTTAATTCTAATATTTCCAATAAGCTATCAACCAGAACCACACGTATAACATAAACAAAATTATTTAATAACCGAATTTACCTTCATTCTGACTTAACTTGATACTTTTACTTCATTTAGAATTTAATCAGGCTTCCGTTAGTACAAATTAAAATCAATTCTTATAATATAAGTAGAAGCTATTCAATAAACTAAACATCAAGAAAGGACCTAGCTTCCGGCTGTATGAAATTGAAACCAGCAGTGCAGGTGGCGTTAGAGTGGCGAATTTCCACTCTTACCCCACCGACGTATTTTGAGGTTTGCGGTTTATGCAAAGCTCAAAATCGAGATTCGAGACCTTGGCTCGAATCGGTCGCACAGCAGGCTTCAATTTCGTACAGCCGGAAGCGGCATATTTAAAATCGCCCTTTGTTAACGTTTTCTTTAACAAAACCATCAAAAATTTTGTCATTTATTTCTATTTTCAGAGAAAAATAATCTATAATGGATATACTAAGGTATTTTTGTACAATTAAACATTTGGAGGAAACTATGTATTTTATGAAAGATATCGTCCGTGATGGCGATCCCGTTTTAAGAAAAGTTGCTCAAAAGGTTCAATTTCCACTGAGTGAAGAAGATAAAGCTCTAGCTGCCAACATGATGGAATATTTAGTTAAGAGTCAAGATGAAGAATACGCTGAAAAACATCAACTACGTGCTGGTGTTGGTTTAGCTGCTCCTCAAGTTGGCGTTTCAGAAATGATGGCTAGTGTTTTGGTTCCTAATGAAGATGACCCTGACAAGCCTCTACTTAAAATTACGTTGATCAATCCTGTTATCACCAGAAACTCAGTTCAAAGAGCTGCTTTGTCTGAAGGTGAAGGTTGTCTTTCAGTTGATAAGGATGTCCCTGGTTTTGTACCACGTGCTGATCGCATTACTATTAAATATGATGACTTTGAAGGTAACTCACAAACATTACGTGTTAGAGATTACCCTGCTATCGTTTGCCAACACGAAATTGACCACTTAAATGGCCACTTATACTACGACAAGATTAGTAAGACTGCACCATTTGATATCGACCCAAGTACAGTCGTTATTTCGTAATACCGTTGTAAGTATACTTACCCTATTAGATATGGTAGAATTGTGCTATCTATTGATTACTGCACAAATGGACTGGAAAAAAACGTCAAATGAAACTGACTTGTTTCATTTAATTCGATTAAAGGAGAAATTTAATATTGATTTATAAAGTTTTATATCAAACAAGTGAACTAGATAACCCCCGTCGTGAATTTACACATTCACTTTACATGGATGCTGCTTCAAGTATTGAGGCACGTCAAGCAGTTGAAAATAACACTAACTACGAAATTGAATTTATTCAGGAACTCGACGAAAAGCACTTAGAGTACGAGAAGAAGAGCCCTGATTTTAAAATGACGGAGTTTTAATTAATGTCGTTTAAAGTAAAAAATAATGAAGTTGCTGTTTTTGCCATCGGGGGCCTTGGCGAAATCGGTAAAAATATGTACGGAGTTCAATATCAAGACGAATTAATCGTTATTGATGCCGGAATTAAATTTCCAGAAGACGAACTTCTAGGAATTGACTATGTCATTTCCGATTACAGTTACTTAGTAGAAAACAAAGACAAGATTAAGGGTCTATTTATCACCCATGGTCACGAAGATCATATTGGTGGTATCCCTTATCTTCTCCAACAGCTTCCCAATATTCCAGTTTATGCCGGTCCACTAGCATGTGCATTGATTAAGGGTAAATTGGAAGAACACGGCTTACTAAGAACAACTGAAATGCACGTCTTACACGAAGATGATGTTATCAAATTCCCTAAGACAAGTGTTTCATTCTTTAGAACAACTCACTCAATCCCTGATACCTTAGGTATTGCTGTTCATACACCTCAAGGAATCATTGTTGAAACTGGTGATTTTAAGTTTGACTTAACTCCAGTTGCCGGATTACCTTCCCCTAACTTACAAAAGATGGCTGCACTTGGTGCTAAAGGTGTTTTATGTCTCCTATCAGATAGTACAAACGCTGAAATCCCAACTTTTTCTAAGTCAGAACGTTCCGTTGGTTTAACAATCCACCAAATCTTTGAAACAATTCAAGGTCGTATCATTTTTGCTACCTTTGCTTCAAATATTTACCGTATTTCTCAAGCTGTGGATGCTGCGATTCAACAAGGACGTAAAATTGCGGTCTTTGGACGAAGTATGGAAGGTGCAATCGAAAATGGTCGCGAACTAGGATACTTAAATATCCCTGACGACATGTTGATTGACCCACATGCTTTGAACAAGACACCTGCTAATGAAACTTTGATTCTATGTACTGGATCACAGGGTGAACCATTAGCTGCCTTGAGTCGTATCGCTAACGGTACTCACAGACAAATTACTGTTCAACCAGGCGACACGGTTATTTTCTCAAGTAACCCTATCCCTGGTAACACAATCAGTGTTAACCACTTGATCAACCAACTTTCTGAAGCTGGTGCCGAAGTTATTCATGGTAAAGTTAACAACATCCATGCTTCTGGTCACGGTGGTCAAGAGGAACAAGAATTGATGCTTCGTTTAATGAAGCCTAAGTTCTTCATGCCAATTCACGGTGAATACAGAATGTTGAAGATTCACACTGAATTAGCTGAATTGTGTGACGTGCCACAAGATCACTCCTTCCTATTGGAAAACGGTGATGTTCTAGCACTTACAAAAGATACAGCTCATGTAGCTGGTCACTTCCCTGCTGGCGATGTTTACGTCGATGGTAAGGGCGTTGGTGATATCGGTAACGTTGTTATTCACGACCGTCAAGTTCTTTCCGAAGAAGGAATGGTTGTCGTCGTAGCTACAATCGATTATCAAAAACATATCGTCTTAGCAGGACCAGATATCTTGTCACGTGGATTCGTCTACATGCGTGAGTCTGGTGAATTGATCAACCAAGCACAAAAACGTGTTTTCCACTTGATCAAGAATACCTTCGACGAAGAAGATGAAAAAGTTACAGAAGCTACTTTAAAACGTGTCATTATTGAAGGATTACAAGAATTCTTGTACAAACGTACAGCTAGAAATCCTGTTATTCTACCAATGTTAATAGGAACTTCAATCTAAAGAAGATCATTTGATCTTCTTTTTTTTGTTTTGGCCTCTTTCAGCCCACGTTTTTTTATTATGAACTTAGTTATATAATTGTACTTTAAAGTAATTATATATAAATCAGTCGAAAGAGCTGCAAGTATTCGTTCGCAAAGCAAATGTATACTCGCAACCCCGGAGACGTCATCCAAATTAAAGGTATTTAAAATGACTAAAACAACGAAAATTGAAATAATTCTCAACTATCATGCTGGTAATGGACATGCCAAAAATGCTTGTAAGAAAGTAACAAACTTTCTTGACCAAATCAGTTTAGACTATGAGATTCACTTAACAAAAAAAGATGGCGATGGTGTCAGAATTGCCAAGGAATTAGCTAATCAGCAAACTCCTAATGTTAAAATTGTCGTCATTGGCGGCGACGGTACACTCAATCAGTGTGTGAATGGCGTTAAGGAATCCAACTATCCTGACACTCCTTTAGGGTATATTCCCGGAGGTTCAGGAAATGACTTTAGCCGCGGAATCAAATTGAAAATCAAAAATCCGGTTACTTTGATGCAATCTATCTTGTCACTGGAACAACCTCGAAAAATTGATATTGGTAAAGCAACTGGACCAACTTTTTCCCATTATTTCATTAATAATATTGGTATCGGCTTTGATGCCAGTACCGTTTACTATACCAATCACTCAGCGCGTAAAGAATTTCTAAATAAATTGCGACTCGGTACACTCTCCTACTTAACTAATCTGCTAAAAGCTGTCAAACGTCAACCTGCTTTCGTATTGGATGTGGACTACGGACAAAAGCAGAAACATTTCGGTTCAGCTTATATTGTTGTCGCAACTAATCATCCCTACTTTGGCGGTGGCTTTGCGATTGATCCAACAGCCAATCCATTCAATCATCATCTAAATTTGGTGATTGTTAAAAAGATTACCGGCATGACTTTTGTAAAACTTTTGAGTAAATTGTTAACGGACGGCTCCCATTTACAAGATAAGAACGTTTGGCATATTGAACGAAACGACTTCACACTTCGTAATACGCCCAAACAATTTGGACAAATGGATGGCGAAGAACTAGATAAACATGAATTTAACTTACACTTTCAAGTTGATCATCATCTATTTTGGTTGCCTATAAAAAAAGAAGCTTAGAAAAGAATTGGTTCTTTCTTACATTTGGTTATAAGGTTATCCCGCTGGGCCTTTTTAACAGAAATACTTAACTTGATTTAGTACCATTTGTGCCTTCATAAAGGAGATAGTCAAAAAGAAGTTGTTTTCCTCTTGATTAACCAATCAAGTAGAAAACAACTTCTTTTATTTTTACTAACCAGGTTTAAGAAAGAACCCATCAATCATCTAGGTATTGGATCTTATTTAATTACTCAATAACAACTTTATAAATCAACAATCTTACAAATTGATAAAAATCAAATCCGTGTAAAGAAAATAGTGTGTCATCACTCTTTAATCCAGCAACTACCCACTCTGTTTTGTAATCATCATTGATACTTCTAGTCTAAAAAATATGCATTAATTACTTATTGCGATCGAAGAATGATCTAAAAAATTCAGAGATTTCGTTTTTATTCTTTGCTGCTTCGTTCATTATTAGCTATTTAATGGTGAAGTATACAACTTGCCATTTTTTATATTTCATATTAAAAATAAACAAGATGCTCCAAACAACTATAAAAAAGATGTGTACTTCCCAAGTTTAACTTAAACTTGGGGAACACATCAAAAGATGAACAATCTTAATATTCAATAAACAGAAAAAATATCTCTTATCGCACTCAGAGCCTGTTCTTTTAACTGTTTATTCACATGACTAACAACTTTCCCACGTCTTGCAGAAAAGTCATAACCTAATAAATTACTAAGAATTATATATCCATGAATTTTATCATTTTTTAACTTCAAAGAAGCATAAAAATCTGTTGGTATTTTAAATGTAATCGGAAAACCAGTAATCATACCTGTTCTCCTATTATACGTATCAGAACTAATAACTAACATCGGTCTACGAATATTGTCTTTAGAATCATGACCACCATATTCATGACCAGCATGTGGTTCAGCATCTATCCAAACAATATCACCTTGTTTTGGGGAATCATCATTACCAGACATTCTCTTTACCAACAGCCTTACCGTTATCACCGATATTCATGGACTTAATCGCAGACCTTAAATCATATTCAGGATGTTGATCAAATAAATTTTTGTGCACCGGAACAAAAGACAGTACTCCGTTATCATCCAAAACTGGATTGTATTCAACATTCTCACCAATCTTAAATTGTGAAGGTACTGCGATCATTATTGAATTGCCTTGTTTACGTGTTTTAACAGTCATGACTATTCTCCTCTCATCGTATTGTAATTATATGTGTAATTCCCCGTATATCAACTATTTAACTCATTGATCAATCTTTGTCACAAAAATAGTTATCTGAATATCGAACCTTGAGGACGTTAATACAACTGTTTAAAATTAACCTTAACATACTCTTATGGATTTAGTTTACGAGCTTTTTTATACTAAAAATAACCATAATTATAATGCCATTTATTTGAATTTTTCTACAACTATTTTCTATTTGTTCAATCAATACAAATCGAAAAATCAATACGGCAGTTTTTCGTATAACATCATTAAATTGAATTTTATTATGCCATTTCAATAAAAAAGGTTCCAAAGTTTCAATAATTTTATTAGTAATCATAATTGTCACCTCCTATTACAATTACTGAACCTTAATTCATTGTTCAAAAAATGACAATTTTATTTAATCAAACTAAACACATTCGGTAATTTTGTATATTTATAGACAAATAGAGACTGCAATCTGAAATTCGATTGCAGTCTCTATTTGATTTAAACATAAAAAACTAAGATTAACTATTTACCCCAATCCTTGGATGGTCGCCATCAATTCCTGAATCATTATCTTACTATTGATTTTACAATCTGTAGCAATCCAACCAATCAAAACATTGATAAGTCCACCAGTGGCAAATTGAACACCTAAGCTTACTTGCAAATCATTATCCCATTTTCTCCATGGAGCTGGAGTATCTTTTATTTCGACAATAAATTTCTTAGTAAAAGCCGATGTAAAGTAATCTGCCAGATTAGCCTTAATCAAAATACGCATAGTATCTTTCTTACTCTCAAAATAATTGAAATAATTTTCTAATACATTATCAAACTCAAGTACTGAATTATTATTTGTGCTCTCAATATATCCACTAATAATGTCATTAACTAAATCTTCAAGAACGTCATCCTTAGTAGAATAATGACGATAAAAAGTTGGTCGTGAAATTTTAGCTGTAGCAACAATTTGCTTAACAGTAATTTCATCAAAACTATAAATATCTAATAAATCAACTAAAGATTCCTTGATCCAATATTCTGTTTGCCTATGCATCCGCGTTACAACTTCTGTTGATGTGTCTCTATCCATTACATTCACCTCAAATTTATTACGATTATGGTTTTGTTGATGGTTGTTTATAAATATTTGGATAATAATGCTCTCGAAACAAGAAAAGAACGGGAGTGAAAATCATGAGAAATATTAGTACAAGCAAAAAAAATACAATAATTATTACAATGTCCATTATTGGATTTTTAGTAATCTTGGATACGAGTATTATGAATATCACCTTACCTAAAATTCAGACAGCTTTTAATGTATCGCTAACCAACCTATCATGGTCGATTAATATTTATACAATTCTCTTTGCATCACTGTTAATTCCGGTCGGACGTCTAGGAGATATGTTCGGTCGAGTCAAACTTCTTAATCTAGCACTATTAGTTTTCCTATTTGGTTCCATTGTTAGTGGAACTTCAGCTAATCTAAATATTCTATTGATTGGTCGTGCAATTCAGAGTATCGGTGCCGCCACAATGCTACCTGCTGCAATGCTAATATCTTTAAATATTGTTAGTAAAGAACGTCGTGCTAAAGTTATTGCTATCCTTGGTGTAACACAGGCCTTAGGTTCTGCTATGGGACCAGCCATTGGTGGCATTATCTCACAATATTTCGGTTGGCACTGGGTATTCCTCATAAATATACCAATCGTCATTATTTTGCTAATAAGTACCCTATCCACATTATCAATGAAAAATGAAATAACGAAGAGTGTTAAATTGGATGCCATTGGTACATCTTTAATCGTTGGAACACTACTACTAATGACAACTGCCTTGGTTGATGGTCGTGATTGGGGCTGGGCAAGCCTTAAAACACTCGGATGTGGAATTAGTTCAATCGTTCTATTATTATTGTTCATTCTCAGGGAAATAAAGACTAATGATCCAATTATTCCAATGAAGTTATTTAAGAATCGTGATTTTATAGCTTCAATCACAAGTATCTTAATTGCATTTATCACTTTAGCTAGTTTCATTGGAATTATCCCAACTTACTTAACAAAAATTACTGATGTATCACAACTAAAGGCAGCCTTATTAATAACTCCAATGTCCGTCGCCATGCTAATCTTCAATCCATTATCAATTTCCTTAATCGGTAAAATTTCAAATAGAATCCTAATTGGAGCCGGAATTTTAGCATCTGGTATTGGTATCTATATGTTAAGCAACTTAAATGTGACAAATAATTGGAATCAGTTATACATAATCGATGTTATTATCGGTTTCGGAATTGGATTCATCAGTGGTCCAGCTTTAACTGTCGGCATTGCCGAACTACAAGGAACTGAATTAACTGCTGGACAAAACGTGCTAAATGTTATGAGAAATGTCGGAATTATAATTGGAATAGCACTCTTTTTATCAATGCTAAATGGAAACATAACTGATGCCAAACATGAAACTTATCACTACGCAATTGGTCAAGTTGATAAGATAGATATTCCCAATAATTCTAAGACAACCATTAAAAATCATTTGCACAACAAATTAATCTCAAGTAATAGCAATAACGTAAACAGTTCTAATAAAGTCAAAAGCAACACAATTAATAACAGTAAAAAGAACAAAATGATCAATGTTGAATACACCAATATTGTTACTCAAAAACAAAATGCATTAGGTACTCCTTTACCTGAATCCGCTGATATTGCCATCAAAAAACAAATCACAACTATCGTTGATAAAAAAGTAACAAAATTAAATAGTCAAATTACACATACTACACACAATATAAAAGTTCACTTACACAATAAGTTGAATAGCTCATTTTTAGATATGTATTCATTAGAATATCCACCGATTTTTGCTAGCTTAGTGACTGCATTTATATTCAAAAAGAAGAAAGCTTAAAATCATTTTGGAACATAGACTTGAACGAGAACCACAACATAAATAAGACAGGCCAAATCCAAAACTGGATTGACCTGTCTTATTTATCTTATTATTCGAAATGCGATGACATTTCATCGTCTATCTATGAAATAACAACCTTCAAATCAACGATTTTACCAGCATCATCAAATTGATAATAGTCAAACCCATGTAGTGAAAACAATGAGCCATCACTCTTCAAACCAGCTACGACCCATTCGGTCTGATAATTATTGTCGACATCCCTAATTTCAAACAGATGCTTCAATTGCTGGTTGCGTCCAAAGAATGATCTAAAGAAATCAGCTATTTCACTTTTATTTGTTGCTGTTTCATTCATTCCCGATTTAATCTTTGCTTCATCACTAAACAAATCGATAATTGCTTTTAAAGAATTCATATCACTTGAAGCATAGTCAGACAATTTAAAATACTTTTGAATCGTAATTTTATTCGTATCGGTATCAGTCATGTGTTATCTCCAATCGACAATTAATGAAATAATTGTACATCGAGACTATTGAAGTAATACTCAGCTATACAGTTTGTCATTATTTTAAATATTTTTATGATAAACATAAATTTCACCCAATTTTCCTTGTACTCGCTTGTTTGAATATACGAAACCAGCTTTTAGATAAAGTTCTTGGGCAGCTAAATTAGTCGGATTAACGCCTAAAATCATTCGATCAACTTGCTTATAATTAAAATAAACAAACTCAGATAGTTTCAGCAATGTTATTAAGGCATAATCACGGCGACGGTAACGGCTATCGATCGAGAAAGCTCGTACTAAAATATCCGTTTGCGAATCCCCATCATACAGCAATGGCCCGTCGTCTGTATGCAGGCAGAAACATCCGACCAATTTATCGTTATCAAGAATCATCATTGGTTGCATATGCAAATTGGTTCGACTTCGTTCAATGATTGATTGTGGACCACCGATATTATCATCGGGATTAAGATGATAATCATCAAGCATACTTTGGGTAATATTATTTTTATCATATTCCTGTAATTTGATATTCATTTTGAGATCACATCCAAACAGAAAAATAACTCATTTAATTTTTAACCACGACAATTCTAATAAAAAATCATCTTGGTACCATGAGTATAGTCAGCGATTACAATTTTGGGTACAAATATGTTCTAGTAATTTTGTTAAAGAAATAAATTTCAAGCCACTTTAATCTGACGACTTTTTAAATCTGAATGAAAAAATCATTCCTAAAATAGAAATAATCCCCGCACTCAACATCACGGCTCGAAAACCACTAGTAAATAGCCCTAAATTGCTCATCCCACCAAATTGATAAAAGATAATTACTGAAACTGTTGTTCCAACTGCACCACCCAATAAACGAAAAACATTGTAAACTCCTGATGCTTTACCAATCTCGGATTTCGCAACTGCACCTAAAACCACTTTTTGAAGTGCCGGACCAGCCATCGATAATCCAACCCCAGCAATAGCTAATGGTACAACCATATTTAGATATGGACTGTGATCATTTACTAAAACCATTATCAAAATATAGCCGATGCCTTGAAACAGCAATCCCAACGTTGCAATCAGCCGCTCTCCGTATTTATCGACTGCATTTCCAGCAAATGGTGCCACCACTACCAAGGTTCCCGTCCAGGGCAGTATCTCTAATCCAGCCACCAATGAATCTGCACCACCAACAACTTGTAAAAATTGTGGTAGAAAAAATACTACGCCATACATTGAACCATACAGTAAAAACGTGGCAACATTTCCGCCTGTAAAAGCTACTGATTTGAAGAAGTCTAAGGGAATCATTGGCTTTTCTTCGACCTTTTGACGTAATACAAACCAAACTCCAGTTGATAATCCTAGAATTCCAATCAAGAGTGGCCAGACAATTGAGCTGGCAGATGTCATCGCTGATAAGGACCAGATAATGCTCGTCGATGCAACTATGATTAAAATTGAATCAATCATACCAACTCTGTAACTGTTACCAGTACTCTCCGGCAACATTTTCATAGATAAATAAATTGCTAAAATACCAATTGGCACATTGATCCAAAATATCCACTGCCATGCTAACTTGGCGACAATAAATCCACCCAATGATGGACCAACGATCAGTGCCAATCCACCGATTCCACTCCAAATTCCGAGTGCTTTTCCACGCTCCGAAACTGGCAAAGTATTCGTCAAAATTGCCATCGACATCGGCGTCATTACTGATGCTCCAATACCCTCAACAACTCGAGCAATAATCAAAAATTCAATATTGTTCGACAACGCGCATAAAACCGAACCGATAGTAAAAATCAAAATCCCTAAATTATAAATTTTACGGCGTCCTAACCGTTCACCTAAAGAAACTCCCACTAAGAGAACTGCCGCAATCGTAATATTGTATGAATTCATCGCCCACTGCAACATATCAACCGAAATATGAAAATCATTTCTGATGGCAGTTGAAGCTGTCGTCACAATCATGGAATCCATCATCGACATGAAAAATCCCAATGACGTTAAAACTAACACCCAGTTTGAATTAACTTGCTTCTGTTTCATTTAATTTTCCCCATTCATGTTTTCTAAAAAATAGTTCAAAATATTTTGAACTATTTAAAATTAACATGACGCAGATTTCCTGACAAGGAGAAAAGTGCAAACAAAAAGAGCGTAAATATACGCCCTTAAATATTTTTATAAAAATTAGTTACATACTTATCAAAAGTTGTCTGATTAAGACTGACATATTTCTCACGTGCTTCTTTTCTGGCATTTATCAATCCAGCATCCTGAAGTAGCTTAAAGTGGTATGAACCTGAGGTTTTACTGATATTAACGGCTTTACCCACTTCACCACAAGAAATCTCACAGTCAATCTGCTTCAAATATTGAATAATATCTAACCTTACTGGATCAGCTAAAGCCTTAAAAACCGCTATTTGTTTGTTATCTGCTGTATTCATCATACCTGATATATTACACACTTTATTGACGTATTTTCAACTAAGTTTACTCAAAAATATAGTTTGGAAATTTAAACAATTCTACACCTCACTGATAGTTGAATTCTGTTTATTCTTTAAATTCAAAATTATTAAATATATAAAAATGAACAAGGCATATATATAAACATTATGATACGGACTGAGCAAAATATTATTAATTGCCCCAATATTGGATGATATTTTCTGATTCAAATGATCATTTTTCAAAAAAAGAAGTACTTGCAAGAAGCCAGAAAATATTTTTCTCGGTTTCTCACAAATACTCTTCAATTTTATTATTAATGACGTCTATTATGTCTACTTCTATTCTTTTGTTGTGCAGCTACATTAGCTGATATTTCTTGGGGAAATTTAGATGAGGCTCGATACCAAACCATTCCCCGCTGTATTAACAAAGTTACCCCTAAATACAATAATAACGTCACTGAACTTCCAGTCCATATTCGATCAACCGCTACGTGTATTCCGATACCGATGATCCACCAGATAATCGTTAACCAATTTCCTTCTCGCATGACTAATTTATCATCATCAAGCCAGAACTTATACGATAGGGCTCGCAATGCCGCAAAAACAGCTGCACTGATCAAACTAAGTATTCCAAAAATAATAATTTTATTCTGGGCAAGATTAAGATGTTGTTTGTTCACAGCATCCCCAATTGAAGAAATTCCCAATAAAATAACCACAATGAAAAACTCTGGTTTAAACTTAACGATTCTCGGTTCCAACTGACGCTTAATTACCACATACAAGATTAGTAATGCTAAAACAATATTCGTATAACTAAGATTTTGCATAATTAATTTTCCTTATAATTTTTGGTAGCAATAAAATAATACTCTAAAAATTATCTTTGGCAACAAAAAAAGAAGCACATCACGAGAATATGCTTCTTTGTGGACACATAATTTTCTTTTAAACTGCCTTATCTTCCTTCATAAAGTCACTAGGTATAACGCCATCCATCCCAATCATCGGATTAATCGCATTATTCATAACCATATCAAGTGTTAAGCGATAATCCTTTGGTTCAGTCTCTTCTGGTTCAACTTCTTCATCAGGAGATTCAGTCTCTGTTTCCGGCTGCTTAATCTTAAAACTAGTAAAGATTCGTTCCTTCAAAGTCGTCTGACGTTCACTCGACTGATCTCTAATTGAACGCTCAAACGCACTACGGTCACCAACCATAATCAACAGACGCTTAGCACGTGTAACAGCTGTATACAACAAATTACGACGTAACATCCGTGATTCTTCATTCACTAGTGGCAAAATAACCATTTCGAACTCAGAACCTTGTGATTTATGAATTGAAGTACAGTAAGCCAAGGTGATATTGAGCCAATCCTTACGGTCCAAAGTCACTTCATTGCCATCAAAATCGATAACTAATTTATCAACTTTGTCAGTATTTTCTTTTGCCAAAATAATTCCGACAATCTGACCAATTTCACCATTGAAAACATTATCCTCAGGCGTATTAACTAAATAAACGACCTTATCTTTGATTCGATACTTGATGTTACCCATCGAAACCTCTTTACGCTTAGGTGTCATTGGGTTAACAACGTTTTGAATCACATAATTCAAATTGTCGATTCCAGCGGTACCACGATACATTGGCGCCAACACTTGGACATCCGCAATATCGAAGCCACGTTCACCGGACTTGCTGATAATCTGTGACAAAACATGTGGTACATCACGACTATTACAGTTGATAAAACTTCTATCAGCTCGATTTTCAAAGATGCCATCAACGATAACACCTTCATTAATATCATGAGCCAACTGAATAATCGTTGAATCCTCATCCTGACGGTGAATATTTTTCAAAATCATAGTTGGGAAAACTTCACTGTTGATCAAATCAGCAAAGACTTGACCGGGTCCAACTGATGGCAACTGATCACGGTCACCTACTAGGACGATTTGTGTCCCTGGTTGAACGGCGGAAATTAAAACTTTAAATAATTTCGTATCGACCATCGACATTTCATCAATAATCAACAATTTACAATCTAAACTTGGTTCCGCAAATTCATCGTCCTCGGTACCAGTTAATCCTAACAAACGATGAATCGTCATCGCTGGCAAACCAGTTGATTCGCCCATATGTTTAGCTGCACGTCCTGTAGGAGCCGCTAGAGCAATTGCATACTCTTTGGACTCTGGTTCAAGTGGCATGTCATTTAACTTGGCATAGGCTGCGACAATGGCATTAATGATGGTTGTTTTACCAGTTCCGGGACCACCTGTGAGTAGAAATATCGGAGCTGTCAAAGACTGTTCAATCGCTTTTTCTTGCGACTCATCATATTTAACGTTGAAATCCGATTCAATCTGATGCAATTCCTTCTTCATGGCCTTTTTCTTCCAAGCCACGCCTTTGAAACTGTCAGTAATCATCTTCAAAGATTGGGCAATAGACCATTCGCTATCAGCCAAATCTTTTTCATAGACGTTGCCATTTTCAACTACCAGTACGCCGTCTTTAACTAAATTACGTAAACCATCAAGTAATTTTTGTTGTAAATCATCAGTTGAATTAGCACGCAAAATACTGCCAACACGATGGATTAAATCCTGACCGTCGACATACGTGTCACCTGTTTCATTGACAATTAAGGTCACCATTTGAATCAAGGCACCCTTGATACGTCTGGGGTCATCGCCCGTAATACCTAAGCGTTTTGCCAATTCATCAGCACGTTTAAATCCAACACCTTTGACATCAATGACCAACTGATACGGATCCTCAGTCAATTTATCGAGTGTTTGCGCACCATACTTTTGAAAAATACGAGCACTCAACGTTGGACCAAAGCCGTAATTATTCAATTGATATAAAACTTGTTCTGTTTGATGATTGCTGGAAATTTGTTCCACAATATTTTGAGTTTTCTCTTCACCAAGTTTTAGAAAATCCAAGGCATGCGGATCCTGTAAGATCTTGTCGATGGCATCTTCACCCAATGTATCAACAATTTTCTCCGCCTTTTTCTTCCCAATACCAGGGAACTCTTCACTCGAAAAGAAAGCTATTAATTGCTTACGACCATTGGGACGACTACGTTTGTACGTTGTAGCTTTAAATTGTTGACCATATTTAGGATGATCAACGATTTCGCCTTCAAAACGATATTCTTCTTCTTCAACAATTTCGCCAAAACTACCAGTAACAACGATATCGCCACCGTCCCAGCCAGTATTGGTTTTCTTAACTTTAATCGTAAAGATCTTATAGAGATTTTCGGGATTTTCAAAAAAGATGGCTTTGACAGTACCCAAGAAATATGGTTTCTCGTCACTTTCTGTCATCGCTATCTCCTTGTTTGATAAATTCTTGTAATTCAGCTAGTTTCTTTTCATTCTTCAAATAATACTTTTCATCGAGTTTTTTCGACTGATCCAAGTAGTTTTGGTAATCTTGGTGCAAGTTCATCGCACACAATGCCATATTAAAGTAATACTTGGCCTGTGGCTTGATTTCATTGGCAGTCTTGTAAAATCCTAAGGACTCTTGGAAATTGCCGTTAGCAAGCAATAAATCGGCTAATAGCTCATTTGCTTGTAAATCCTTGGGCGACTTTTCAGCAGCGGTCAAAGCATACATAATAGCCAATTGACGTTTGCCCTGTTGGTCCAAAGTTTTAGCCAACATAAAATAAGCTTCAAATGCATAATCATCGTTGACCAAATTTTGAAAAATGTCATTGGCCTTGTCAAATTTATCAGCCAGATAATACACATTTCCAAGATTATAAAGTAAATCCTGATTATCCTTGTACATTTCCAAAGAACGAGCCAACAACTCTTCAGCTTGTTCCAAATCGCCAGCCTGAACTAAATAAGTCGATAATTGTAAAATTTCGGGCAATTGCTTCGGGTTCTTATTCAAGTCAGCCACAATCAACTTGATAGCAGCTTCCTTGTCACCCTGGTTAAATAATTTTTCTGCTTGCTTGTTCATAAATACCTCAAATGGTATCTGAACTTTCCAACTTCTTGTCCAGATAACCTGTTTCATTCCATTTAATTAATCTAAATTCGCCATTTTCAAAACGAAGGTGAGTCAAACTAGTATTTGAGAGTCCCCCATTTTTGCGAATATCAGCGACTTTAGTACCCAACAACGATTGAATCATTGTAACTAAAGCAGCTCCGTGACTGACAATGACAACATTACTTTTTGCTTCATTTTCAGCCACAATTTTTTTCACAGCCTTAGTTGTGCGTTCAGCGACTTTTTCAAATGATTCGCCCCTGATCAAATCATAATCATAGTCGGATGGTTGATGTCTAAAGGCATAAATAACTTCAGGCATTTCATTTTCCAATTCTGAAAACTTACGGCCTTCCATAATGCCCAAATCAAATTCGCGTAGGTCGCGAACAACTGACAAAGGAATTTCTCGTTTCAAATCCTTAATCAATGTTTCTGCAGTGGTCTTAGCACGTGGTAATGGACTTGAATACATGTGGTCAATCTTTGTATCCTCAAGTCTTTTTGCCAACAGACTGATATCATGCAAACTTTCTGGCAACAATGGTGAATCACCATGTCCACCTTGATACTTTCCCTCTAAGTTCCATTCGGTCTTACCATGTCTGACAAAATATAATTCCATTTTTTCTCACCTTACCAAGTTAGTTAAGTACAATTATGGATTTTTTAAGAGATTTTTTCAAGGTCGGGGTGGTTAAATATGCCGTCTACAGAGCTGGGAAATATTCACTAGCTGTGCGGAACGGTCCGAGCCAAAGAACGGTCTCGAACCACGGCACACAAATATTTCCCAGCTCTTCCGACTAGTTTATTTTTTTAATATAAATTATTTTGTAAATGTTTAGTTATACAAATATATTGAAATACATCCGCATAGTTCTTTTTATTATAACAAAAAGACTAACTTCAATTGAGGTTAGTCTTCTTTGATTTTATATTTTGATTTATTGATTGAAAGTATTTTAAAACCCTTGTCTATATAGGCGGTGGCTCTAAAACGAGCTACGACTGGGCAACTCCTTCCGCTTTTTATAACTTGATAAATCGCCCGCAAAGTACCGCGTGCAATTCATCAAGTTACAAAAATGCTCGGGAGCTAACCGCCCAGTCTTCGCTCTCTTACTCTCTAGATATACTGCAACTTCTTCTCTGCCATATAAGCAGCATCAATTGTAGCTCCACCTAGACACTCCTCACCATCATAAAAGACAACTTCTTGTCCTGGTGTGATAGCACGTACTGGGTTATCAAACTCAACGTTAACCTTGCCGTCGCCTAATACATGTACTGTAACGCCTGTATCTTGTTGACGATATCTGAACTTAGCTGTGGCATGGAATGTCTCGCCATAGTCTAAACCTGTGATAAATGATAAGTCTGATGCATCCAAATGATCAGCATACAATGCTGGATTGTCATATCCTTGGTCTACGTAAAGAATGTTCTTTGACATATCCTTACCTACTACGAACCAAGGCTCGTTTGACTTACCATTTCCACCAATTCCAAGTCCTTGTCTTTGGCCGATTGTGTAGTACATCAAACCAGCATGCTTACCCTTAACTTCACCATCAGGTGTCATCATAGTACCAGCTTGTGCAGGTAAGAACTCGCTAAGGAACTTACGGAAGTTTCTCTCACCGATGAAACATACACCTGTTGAGTCCTTCTTCTTAGCAGTTGCAAGGCCAGCCTCTTCAGCAATACGACGAACCTCTGACTTTTGCATACCACCGATTGGGAACAATGCCTTTTGTAACTGATCTTGTTGAACAGTACTTAGGAAGTATGTCTGATCCTTGTTAGCATCGCCACCACGTAATAAGTGAACAACACCGTTATCATCGCGGAAACTTTGAGCATAGTGACCCATTGCGATGTAATCAGCGTTTAACTTGTTAGCATAGTCAAGGAATGCCTTGAACTTAACTTCTTTGTTACACATAACATCAGGGTTTGGAGTTCTACCCTTACGATACTCATCCAAGAAATATTCGAACACGCGGTCCCAATACTCCTTCTCAAAGTTAACTGAGTAGTAAGGAATACCAATCTTGTTGGCAACCTTTGCAACATCCTCATAATCCTCTGTCGAAGTACATACACCGGAATCATCTGTATCATCCCAGTTCTTCATAAATACTCCGATAACCTCATAGCCTTGTTGTTTCAAAAGAAGTGCACTAACTGACGAATCAACGCCACCACTCATACCTACTACAACACGCTTCTTCTTATTATCCATTTCAAAACCTCATTTATTTAACTAATACGTTTTTTTCTTTCAAAAAGTTCATTAAGTATCGGTAGTCACTTACTTCTTCTTCAGTGTCCTTGATCTTAAACA
This sequence comes from Companilactobacillus heilongjiangensis, assembly GCF_000831645.3. Classification (NCBI taxonomy): domain Bacteria; kingdom Bacillati; phylum Bacillota; class Bacilli; order Lactobacillales; family Lactobacillaceae; genus Companilactobacillus; species Companilactobacillus heilongjiangensis. Next base: position 1,025,610 of record NZ_CP012559.1, on the reverse strand, counting down.
TATTGATATTGTGCAATCCTGACTTATCAGTAATTGCTAATTTTAAACCATCCAAACTCTTGTCAACAGTGGCACGCAAATAATATCTAGCTTCATATGGAGAAGATCCATTGATAGGATGTACCAATTTGAAACTACCTTTATTTGATTCCATGAAACCTGCATCTAAAAGTGAATATTTTTTTACTTCGGGGCTTAGTTCGTAAACTTCTTGATCCCCTTGTACTTGAGCTTGTCGTTTATCCATTTTATCCATCCCCATAAAAATTTTATCTTAATTATAAGTTTGAATAAAATTCACTAATTAGTCAAGTCTGAAACTATCTCAATCAATTTATTTGTAAATTTAACGACTTCTTCTTCAGTATTATCTTTCCCAAAACTGATTCTAACTGAATCCTGAATTCTCGGACTGTCTTCACCAAACATGGCAATCAAGACATGTGAAGGTTCCAAACTACCTGCGGTACATGCGGAACCACCGGAGATAGCAAAGCCTTCCAAGTCTAATCTGGTTAACAATACGCCACGTTCAATACCCGGCAAATACAAATTCATCACATGATTTAACGCATGAATATCAGTTGGTCCATTGATAGCGAATTTAATATTATTTTTATTTAAAATTTCTTGAATTGTCTGTTTAAAACCAAAATAACGTTCTTGTCTAGCTTGTTTTTCTTCCGGAGTAATCAGTTCAACGGCTTTAGCAAACCCAGCGATGGCAGGAACATTCTCAGTCCCAGCACGTCGTTTGGTTTCTTGGTCGCCTCCTTTAATGAATGATGGAATATAAATATCATCATTAATATAAAGAAAACCGATAAATTTAGGCCCATTAATTTTATGAGCTGATGTTGATAACATATCGATGTGTTCTTTTTTAACATCAATATCTTCCATTCCGTATGCTTGAACAGCATCAGTGTGGAAGAAAGCTTGATGGTCTTTTAGAACTTCACCAATCTCTTTTATGGGATTCATGGAACCGACTTCGTTATTACCATACATGATCGACACTAAAATAGTATCATCTCTGAGGGCATTTTTAACTTGTTCGGCAGTCACTTCTCCACGTTCATTAGGTTTCAAATAAGTTACTTCAAATCCTAACGTTTCGAGATATGCTAAAGGTTTGAGGATAGCCTCATGTTCAATAGCAGTTGTAATGATATGTTTACCTAATTTTTGTCTAGATAATGCCGTTTCAATTATCGCTGTATTATCGCTTTCAGTACCGCCACTAGTAAAGACAATTTCTGAGTCTTTAGCGTTGATACTTTGAGCAATCGTATGGCGACTTTCGTCCAAAACCTTGCGAGCTTGGCGTCCAAAATAATTGGTAGCAGAAGCATTACCAAAATTGTTTGCCATCTGGTCATGGATCACATCGACTACAGGTGTAGCCATCGGTGTGGTGGCAGCATTATCTAAATAAATAAATGCCACAATAAATCCCCTCTATTCTTGGTCTAAAAAGTTCAGCAACATAGTTACTGATTTGCGTCCGGCTTGTAAAACAAATTCGTCAAAATTGACACTAGCATCTTCGTCCCCAACATCACTCATTGAACGAATGACAACGAATGGCGTGTGGAATTGGTTGCAGACTTGAGCCACAGCTGCACCCTCCATCTCAGCTGCTAAAGCATCTGGGAACGACTTTTTAATTGTAGCAATTTTTTCTTTAGAGTCAACGAATTGGTCTCCGGTAACAATTAAACCTACTCGAGAAGTCAAACCAGTTCTTTCTGCAGCGGCAACAATTTCCTTCACATAGTTAGGATCGGCTTGGAAATAAAGTTCTTTTTGTGGAAGTTGACCAACTTTGTAACCAAAGCCTGTAGCGTCCACATCGTGATAAGCCATCTTATCAGAAATAACAACATCTCCGATATGTAGGCCTGAACCGATTCCACCAGCTGAACCAGTATTAACGACAAAATCTGGTTGGTAACGATCATTGATAAGTGTAGCAGTGATACCTGCTTGAACTTTACCAATTCCACTTTGTGCTAAGTAAACATCATGATTCTTATACTTACCAATAGTGATATCGACACCAGCAACTGATTCATTCTTAACATCAGTTAGTGATTCTCTCATTAATTTAATTTCTTCTTCCATAGGAACGATTACGCCAATTTTCATACTTTACCCCTTAAATAAAAAATAATATTAAAAATACCAGAACAATTAAGCCGAATACTGTAATGATGGCAATATTTAACTTTTTTTTCAATTTATTTGTCTTATCTTCAAAAGATGATAAATTTTCTTGAATTATTTGCTCTGGATGTTGCTGTTTATACTCTTCTTCCGCTCGACGACGTTCTTGCTCACGAATTTTTTGTTGCTGTGCTTCGACTTGATCAGCACGAACGACCGTCTGCGGTTGCTCTTCTTTATGAGACGATTTAACTTTTGAATTGTAAAAGTTCTTTACTTTATCGAACATTTATTTTTCCTTTGCTTGTAGCAATTCCCAATAAGTGATGGCATAAATACTCTTTGAATCGCAAATTACGCCAGCTTCAACTTGAGCTTTTGCTTCATCCAATGTCAATTTTTCAACATTTAAGAATTCATCCGGATCAAGTGGACGTTTGAATTCAACTTCTTTCAAATCAGTTGCCTTAAAGACAGTCAATTTCTCATTGGAATAACCGGGACTAGCGAAGAATGCTGTAACCTTTTCCAACTTGTCAGTTGTCATGCCAAGTTCTTCATCCATTTCACGCAAGGCAACTTCTTTCAAATCGCTACCTTCGTCAGAATCAATTTTACCGGCAGGAATTTCCAAAGTTTCTTGTTCAAGCGGAGTCCGCCATTGTCTAACAAAAATCATTTTACCGTCATCAGTAAAAGGAATAATGGCAACAGCACCGTGATGTTTAACAACTTCACGAATGTCAGGGATTCCGTTTGGCAAAACCACTTGTTCGACATCAACGTCAATAATTTTGCCACCAAACATTCTCTTTTGGGCAACAATTTCTTCGTAGTATCTTGAATCTTCTTTTTCCATTATTTGACCTTCTTATTTGAGATTATCAAAATTGAACCAATGCAAATATTTTACCAGATATTGAGTTAACTACAAGGTTTTGCCGCCTCCGGTTGGCAGAGAAATTTCGCCTGCTGTGAGGAACGATTCGAGCCAAAGTACGGTCTCGAATCTCGCTTTGAAGCCTTGCCACAGTTCGGCAAGGCTCCAAAGTCGTCCTGTATAGCAAGGGCTAGCGCCCTTGCTATACCTCCACTGCACGTGAATTTCTCTGCCAACCTCCGGCTAGGGATTGGTTTATTGATATACACTCGTTGAATATTTAGTTATTCTTCAATGTTTAAATAAATTACGCAATTATACAGTAAATATTAAATACGAGTATAACTTATACTTGGTTTTTCAAGCTCTGAAAGTAGAAATACCATCCCAAACGAGCAATAACCATCATCCACCCCTACCAAAAATGTCTTTTAAACCCAAGAGCCACCGGGCGTGAGGGATGGAGTCCGCAGTGGTAGTGGTGTTAGGCTGGCGGTTTTCCAGTCTTACAGCACAGGACGTTTTTGAGACGTGGTTTTCGGCTCAAAATCGAGGTGAGAGACCTTGGCTCGAACCGGTCCACACAGCAGACTGCCATTCCTCACGCCCGGTGGCGGCATCCTTCAATACACCAATAATAACAAAAGAAAAAGAAAGCACTATTCAGCGCTTTCTTCCTCGTCTTTAATACTAATATTTACAGCCTGTGGTCCTTTATAACCAGGTGCAACTTCATAACTGACTGTTAATCCGTTTTTGATATAGTAATCATCACGGTTAAGAACTGAGTCAGCAAAGAAGAAAATATCTTCACCATCGTTATTGATAAAACCAAAGCCACGATCATTATTAAATCTTATAATTTTTCCGGTAAACATTTAGTCACCTATCCTATTCATCAAAGCCATCCGTCATTGTTTCGGGATATTCCTTAGCAACAATTTTAGCACATCTAGCACAGAATGTTGGATAATTTTCATCACTGCCAACATCTGTCTTGATCATACGACATCTTTGACATACGTCGCCTGCTGCTTTTTCAACTAGAACATCAGCTAATTCGTACTTGTCAGCATCAGCAACATCTGAATCTGTCAATTCAAATTGTGAAACGATCAATAATTGACCGAAGTTACTGTCGATTTTATTAAGAACAGCTTTTAATTCAGCACTTGGCTTAACAGTAACTTTAGCTTCAAGTGACTTACCAATTAACTTATTTGTACGAGCAACTTCGAGTGACTTCAAGACGTTATCTCTAAAGTCCATGAAGACAGCCCAGTCTTTTTCGATTTCTGCTTGATCAGGGATTTCTTCAACCTTAGGCATTTCTGTCAATTGAACGAAATCTTCTGGTTCTTTAAGGTATTCCCAAACTTGTTCCATTGTGTGAGGCAAGATTGGTGTCAACAACTTAGCTAACTTAACAACAACGTTGTAGATAACTGTTTGCATTGAACGACGAGCATGTGAATCTTCGGCATCGATGTAAACAACATCTTTAGCAAAGTCTAAGTAGAATGTTGACATTTCATTAACGATAAAGCTGACAACAGATTTAGCAACATCAGCAAAGTCATACTTGTCATAGTTAGCGAGTACGTCTTTAACCATATCATTCAACTTAACTGTGATGTACTTGTCTTCTGGACGAAGATCATTGTAAGCAACGGCGTTAGTCTTAGGATCAAAGTCAGTTGTATTAGCTAACATAAATCTAATCGTATTTCTAATCTTACGGTATGTTTCAGAAACTTGCTTGAATGAGTCAACTGAAACGGAAACATCAGAACTTGCGTCAACTGAAGCAACCCAAAGACGGATGATTTCAGCACCGAATTGTCTTTCGATATCACTAGGAGCAATAACATTACCAAGTGACTTACTCATCTTAACGCCCTTTTTATCAAGAGTGAATCCTTGTGAAAGGATAGCCTTGTAAGGAGCAACGCCATATGCAGCAACAGAAGTTACTAGCATTGAGTTGAACCAACCACGATATTGGTCAGAACCTTCAAGAATCAAGTCAGCTGGGAATACTAAGTTATCACGAGTTCTAGCAACACCTGAGTGAGCTGTCCCGGAGTCAAACCAAACATCCAAGATATCTGTTTCCTTAGTAAACTTGCCGTTAGGGCTACCAGGGTATGTAAAGCCATCTGGTAGAAGATCTTTAGCATCACGTTCAGCCCAAACGTTTGAACCATATTTACCAAACAAGTCAGCAACGTGGTCAATTGTTTCTTTAGTCATGATTGGGTCGCCATTTTCAGCGTAGAAAATTGGTAGTGGAACACCCCAAGCACGTTGTCTTGAGATTACCCAGTCGCCACGGTCACGAATCATGTTGTAAAGACGAGTTTTACCCCAGTCAGGCATAAAGTCGATTTTTTCGATTTCATCAAGGATTTGTTGTCTGAACTTATCGATTGATGCAAACCATTGTGGTGTAGCACGGAAGATAACTGGTTTCTTAGTACGCCAATCATGTGGATAACTGTGAGTGAAGAAACTTAATTTCAATAATGAACCATTTTCTTTCATTCTGTCAGCAATCAACTTGTTAGCATCGTCATAGAAGACACCTTCGTATTCAGGTACTTCATCAGTAAATCTACCTTGAGCATCGATTGGTGAGAAGACTGGCAACTTGTATTTCATACCGACAACAAAGTCATCAGCACCAAATCCAGGAGCTGTATGAACTAAACCAGTACCATCATCAAGTGTAACGTGGTTACCAAGAATCAATGGTGACTCTTGATCATAGAATGGGTGTGTTGCTGTAAGTCCTTCAAGTTCTTTTCCTTGGAATGTCTTGAGAACTTCAACATCCTTCCAACCTAGTTGTTCTTGAACATATTGAAGTCTTTCTTGAGCAACAACATATTTCTTGCCGTCAGCGCTAACTTCAGCGTAGATGAACTTAGGGTTCACACAGATAGCCTTGTTTGAAGGCATTGTCCATGGAGTAGTTGTCCAAATAATAAATGATGCGTCTTGATCAACAAGACCTTTACCATCACGTACTTTGAAAGCAACGAAAATTGAAGGTGACTTAACATCTTTATATTCAACTTCAGCTTCAGCTAATGTTGATTCTGAAGATGGTGACCAGTAAACTGGCTTCTTACCACGGTAAATGTAACCTTTGTCAACCATTTCACCAAAGACTTCAACTTCAGCCTTTTCGAATTCTGGTTGATAAGTAATGTATGGGTGATCCCAGTCAGCGGAAATACCGAGACGTTTGAAACCAGCCATTTGCTTCTTGATTTCGCCTTGGGCAAAGTCAAAACACATTTTACGGTAGTCAGAAAGACTCATTTCCTTACGCTTAACACCTTTTTTAGCAAGTTGTTGTTCGATTGGAAGACCATGAGTATCCCAGCCTGGTACGTATGGTGCACGGTAGCCATCCATTGACTTGTAACGGACAATAATATCCTTTGAAATCTTGTTTAAAGCGTGTCCCATGTGGATGTCACCATTAGCAAATGGAGGGCCATCTAATAGTTCAAAAGTTGGTTTACCTTCATTTAATTTTTGACGACGTTCATAAAGTTTGTTTTCTTCCCAAGCCTTTTGCCATTCTGCTTCTTTGGTTGGCAAACTGCCTCGCATTGGAAATTTAGTTTTACCTAAATTTAAAGTATCTTTTACTCGCATTCTTTCACCCCTTCTGAAAATAAAAAGAACCCATCCAATTTCTAGGACGAGTTCTCGCTATACCACCTATTGGTAAATTACATAAATTGTTTAAGAGCCGATATACCAAAAATAATTTTTACTAGTCTCACACCAACACTAGCTCGCTGAAAAAATTTTCTTCATGGCACTAAATCTCTTATTACTTCTTAGGATCATCGTCGGCGTCATCTTTAAAATTGAACGTTGGTTCATTTTGTTGATGATTAATCGTATACGATTCGTCCGGCTGATTTTCCTGAATATTGTCATTATAATTCATTTGCTCGGAATTGAAAACCGAATTTTGGTCATTTTCATAATTCTGTTGATTATTTGACTGATCAGCTTGATAATTTTGGCTTGAATCTGGTCGTTGTTGGTCGCCCACTTCTTGTTTGAGTTTGTCAGTAGATGTACTGTCATTAAGCTTAGACCATTCTGGATTGTCCACCATATCCAACTGCTGTTTCAGCATACCTTGTAAGCCTTGTCTGAAGGTGTTGACGCTGCGTTTGAGATTATCAGTTTCAATCGTAACTTGGCGTGCACGTTCAGATGCATCTTGCAAAATTTGATTCGACTTTTCAGTGGATTGATTCAATAAATCACGAGCTTTTTTCTGTGATTCCTCGACGATTATTTGAGCTTCTTGTTCAGACTCATTCTTAACCTTTTCAGCTGCTTCTTGGGCAACCAAAATCGATTGATTCAAAGCATCCTTCATATCAGTGAAATACTTCAATTGTTCAGAAGTTTCTTTCAGTTCTTTTTCTAACTGCGCATTTTTTTGCAAAGCTAAATTATAGTCTTGAGCTGCTTGTTTCAAAAAGCTTTCAACTTGGTCGCGGTCATAGCCTCGAAATTTACTATCAAATTCTTTATCATGTATTTCTACTGGTGATAATACCATAACTTCACGCCCCTATTTCTTAATGATGTTAACCGAAAGAAGATATTTATTATTCCTCGATCTGCCCATAATATCATTAACTCTTATTCGGCCAAAGCCTCTGACACTAAGTGTATCAGTAATCGTGACAAATGAGCTAGCATTTTTATTCACAACCCAGTTAATTTGAACTTTACCGTGGTCGACTAAGGATTTAGCATTCTGTCGTGACAGATCATAAACGTCAGCAATAATCGTATCCAAGCGTAATGATTGGATAGTAATTGTCTCATCAGTTGATTCATCCTTTGGCAAAAGCAATTCACTGAAATTCTTCGCAATTAGATGAATCTTGTATGGTCCGATTTTTTTAACTTGATCTTCAATATAATCACTCATCGAATTAAATACAAAAAATTGCCAATTTTCGCCATCGGTAATAATGTCTCCAAAACGATCACGCTCAACGCCTGACCCAGTTAAGGAACCCAATATTTGACCGTGATGCAAATTAGCAAACTTTTCTGGATAACGAATTTCGTACATTGCAATCTCATAGTCAGATTCTTTAGGTACAAAATAGTCAGGAGCAATTATTCCCCTGACCCGTTCTGCATTCTCATAACCGCCAAAGTAATGCACATATAAACCATCATATTTATTAATCAGGTTATTTAAAATCGTCTGTTCACGTAAATTCAAAAAATCAGTGAGCTGTGGAGTGTACATTGTTTGAGCTTTTAATAATATATCGCTTATTTTATCAATGAACGTTTTCTCTTCTGGACGGAAAAAGCCTCCACCAATGATTGTTTTTTTATCATCCATATTTTTTAGATTATTAAGAATATCGCTTTCTGCAATAATTGAATTAGTATAAGTGCAATTATTGGAGAAAAATCAAGAAAGCCAATACTTGTAGGTATGACTTTTTTTATTAAATTTAAGAATGGATTCACCATCGCTACGATGAATCTTCCAAATGCAGAATTGTACACTGCAGGCACAAAAGAGAGCAAGCAGTACACAAAAATTATGAATTCATACAATTGAAAAGCCATACTAATCACAAATGGCAATCCACTTAAAATTTGATTCATATCTTTCCTCGACTTTATTCGTTTATATCAGTTAAGCTTCCATCGATTTCAAACTTAGGTGGTGTACAAAGAAAGATTTTTTCTCCAACACGTTTAATTTCACCGTTTAAGGCAAAGATAGTACCTGTTAAAAAGTCCACGATTCTCTTTGATTGTTCATCATTGACATTATTAAAATTAACAATTACAGCTTTGTTATTCAAAAGTTGTTTGGCAATAACTTTTGCATCTGAGTAAACTCTTGGTTGATAAATTGCAATTTTACTATTACCTTTAGCTCTTGCTTCGCTGGCTGTACTCATTGATACTACCTTTTCATTTTTTGAATAATTTGTTTTAGGTTGTTCAACATTTTGACTGTTAGCTGGTTTTTCATCAAAATCATCTTCATCATTAATGCCGAAAAAGCTACCTAATTTTGCAAATGCCATAAGAAAATCTCCTTTTATTTATTGTTACGACGCTTAAAAATTGGAGGAGTTGAATCATCGTCATCGTCGCTCAAATCAATTGTTTCAGGTTTTTGGAAGATTTCGAAGTCGCCCTTTTCACCAGAAACGTTGTTTTGCTTTGCAGCATCACGATTGATGTCCCAAGCTGCCAATGGATCATTAGATGGTTGTTGTGGTTGTGAAACGGACTTTGGTTGACCATTGTTATCATTGTCAGCCTTGTTCTTATTATTATCTAATGTTGCACGGGGATTGTTTAGAGGACGTCTTGATGGTTCTCTCTTCTTGCTTTCTTCGGTTTCAACGCCAGTTGCAATAACAGTAACCTTAACTTGGTCACCTAATGTGTCATCGATTGAAGTACCGAAGATAATATTAACATCAGATGTAGCTTGTTCGGAAACAATTTGCGCTGCATCTTGTGCTTCAAATAGTGATAAGTCTGGGCCACCAGTAATATTAAGCAATACTTGTTTAGCACCATCGATTGAAACTTCAAGTAATGGTGATGAGATAGCTTTCTTAGTAGCTTCAGTAATTCTGTTTTCGCCGTTAGCTTGACCAATACCCATTAGAGCTGAGCCTTGATCTGACATAACAGTCTTAACATCAGCAAAGTCCAAGTTAACGAAACCAGGTGATGTGATCAAATCAGAAATACTTTGAACACCTTGACGTAAAACATCATCAGCAATACTGAATGCTTCACTCATAGGTGTCTTCTTATCAACGATTTCTAGCAATTTGCTGTTAGAAATCAAAACTAGTGTATCAACATCTTTTTTAAGTTCAGTAATACCATCAGCGGCAAAACGTGAACGTTTTGAACCTTCAAAGGCGAAAGGACGTGTCACAACACCAACTGTTAGGGCACCACTTTCTTTAGCAATATTAGCAACGATAGGAGCAGCGCCTGTACCAGTACCACCACCCATTCCGGCAGTTACGAAGATCATATCAGCGCCTTCAAGGGCTTCTTTAATGGCTTCTTCACTTTCTTGAGCAGCTTTTTGTCCAACCTCAGGATTTGAACCAGCACCTAATCCACGTGTCAATTTAGGTCCTAACTGAATTTTTGTTTCAGCATTTGAGTTTTCTAGAGCTTGAACATCAGTATTTGCAGCAATAAACTGTACACCTTTGATTCCTGCTTCTACCATTCGATTGACAGCGTTACCACCGGCACCACCGACACCGATAACTTTGATTACCGCTCCCTTATTTTGGGTAGAGTCTAAAGTATATTCCATTAAGGAGTTCCTCCTATTTAAATCATTTATTATTTATTATTAATCAAAAAATTTGCTCCAGAAGTCCTTGAATTTCGACATCTTTTTACCTTTATCAGGCTTTGTCTCATCTTCTGTTGGTTGGTCCTCTTGAGTTTGGTCCATTGTTGGTTCTGGTTGCTCAAATTGTTGCTGTGGTTGAGGCTCAGAAGCAACTTGAGGTTGTGGTCGACTGCCTCGGTCAATGGTTGCACCATTAACAACATTGTCAGCAATCACTCCAATATCATTTAATCTTGAAGCATAGGTTACTAAGCCAAGTCCTAACGAATATGAAGGATAACGCATACCCATCTGTGTTGGGACATAACTTCTAACTTTGACATCGAAAATCTTTCTAGCTAAGTCTTCCACATTAGGCGTAGCGGCAACCCCACCGGTCAAAACGATTCCACCGGGTAGAGATAGAGCCCCTGCATCTTCTAGTGGTGCTTGTAGTCTAGTAAAGATTTGGTTAAGTCGAGCTTCAATAATTTCAGCTAAATATTCTTCTGAAATCATTGTTGGCTCATTTTTACCAACAACTTCGACACTGATATTTTCATCGGTCGAAGATTTGTCAGCAGATGCGTTACCGTAATAAAGTTTCAATTGATTAGCATTTTCAACAGTTGTATTCAAAACAACTGAGATATCATGCGTTACATAGTCGCCACCCTCAAAATCAACAGTTGATAATTTCAGGTTGTGATCATGTACTACAGAAGCGGTTGTTTGACCAGCTCCCATATCAATAATTACAGCACCAAAGTCGCTCTCGCCGTCATTTAAAACGACTTGACTTAATGCCATTGGAGAAATAACTTTATGAATAATGTTTAAGCCGGCTTTTTGAATAGCCTTTTTCGTATTATGAACGATGGTTTTAGGCGCCGTGTACAAAACTCCTGACATCTCTAAACGTACACCAATCATTCCTCGTGGATCACGAATGTTGTTGAAACCATCGACAGAAAATTGCTTAGGTAATAGAGAAACAACTTCTCTCTCACTAGGTAAGTTTTGAACCATAGCAGCCAGCATAACTTGTCTGACATCATTTTCATTGATTTCTTTTGATTGAGATCCAACGGCAATCATACCTTGGCATTTCTCAATCTGTAACATGTTAGCCGATATACCGACTACAACGTCACGGATGGAAATATTTGCTTGTGTTTCGGCCTTCTTAATTGCGCGTTTTATAGCACCTGCCGCTTTGTCTATATCGACTATAACGCCACGGCTCACACCTTCAGAGCGTTCACTTCCTACGCCGACAATACTTAACCTATCATCAGACGATTCAGCGACAACTACTTTAATTGAATTCGTGCCAATATCAAGACCTACAAAAAATTCAGAATTGTCCATTAATCGTGGCAGCCTCCCTTACCTAGAAAAATCTATTCACTAAAAAATTTTAACACAAATATGATTATATTAAACCTATTTCTTACCTTTAAAGGGATAAGAATAGGCTCCAATCTCCAAATCTATAACGCCTTTCTTTTTCATCTGAGCAGCCATACCTGGATAATACTTCAATTTTGTTCGAACAGTTCTCATGTCGGCGATAACTTTGTTGCCATCATTCATATCGATTTTGATCCGATATGGATTCAATTTAGTCGGAGCGTTATAAAATTCAGACACATTCGTCTTCACGTTACTAGGCAGTTCGGCGTAAATGTTCGACATCTTCTTCAGCCTACTGGCACTAAAGCCACTATAGGTTGGGTAGTTACCAATTGGAGAACTCATCTTTTGATTGATGATCTTACCGTTATTAATGATTCGATAATAACCACCGTTCTTATTGATAAATCCTAGTGTTGGATGTTCGGAAACTTTAATCGTTAAGTCACGCAGATTGTGCGTTCCAAACGAGATAGATTTAATCGATGGAAGTTTTTGTTCAGTTTCTTTGGCAATCGTTTTATGATGCAAGAAAACATTTAAAAGTGTGGAATTATCATCAATCTTGGTAGCATTAATTACTTGTTGTGCACCAAGATCATTAACGCCTTTGACATTGATGTTCCTTACTTTGCTCAAAGATGAACCAAAATAAGCAATCAACACGATAACAAAAACTATTATAATAATTAAACCATTTTTACTTATTCTAATCCTTTTTCTCAGCACTTTTAAACCTCACATTTATATATGCCGTCTCCGGTTGGCAGTACAGTGCCCTCCGACTAGGTCGTTTTTCACTTGATAACCAGTTGAAGCTCAAGAGACTTAATAAAAAACTGGATAAACTAACTAGTTTTACCCGTTACAAGGCTATTCTACAATCACTCTGTATAAATAAAAGCGATTCGTCGAATAATATATAAAATCAAAATACATTAGTCGGAAGAGCTGAGAAGTATTCACCAGCAGTGGAAGTGGCGTTACGGCTTTAGACGTTACACCACCGGGCGAGTTTGGAGCCTTTCCAGTCTATGGAAAGGCTTCAAACCGAGGTTCGAGACCGCTCTTTGACTCGGACCGTTCTGCACAGCAGGCGAAATACTTCTCAGCTCTGGAGACGGCCCTACTTAACCAGCTCAGTTAACACCTTTATCAATCGATCAGCAGAATCAGGGACGCCGATGTGCTTGGACTTCTCAGACATTTCAGCCTGAACTTTACTGTCGCTCATGATTTCATTAACTGCTTCATACAAGGAATCGCTTGTAAGTTCAGCTTCTGGAATCAACTTGGCAGCTCCAACTTTGGAAACCGACATGGCATTCTTTGTTTGATGATCATGCGTTACGTATGGGCTTGGTACAAATATAGCTGGAATGCCTAGGGCTGTAATCTCAGCAATGCTTGTTGCGCCGCTACGTCCGACGATCAACTTAATGTCAGGCAAAATTCCTGGCATATTATCAATATATGGTAATACGGAAATATTTGCACTGTTTAGATACTTTTCATCGATTAATTTAACAACATTGTCATAATGTACTCGTCCTGTAACAAACAAAACTTGATAATCTGCTTTAACAAAACGGTCCATTGTCTCAATTGTCGCTTGATTAATTGGCTTAGCACCACGAGAACCACCGAAAATCATCACGGTATCCTTGTCGGCTGCTAAATCGAATTCTTTCAAACGATCATTTTTTTGGATGTTGACAACTTCTTGGGCTCTGGGGTTACCTGTGAAAACAATTTTCTTCTTTTCACTGAATTGATCAGTTGCTTCAGTAAAAGCAATCGCAATCTTATCGACGAAATGAGCTAAGAATTTGTTAGTTACACCAGCAATCGTATTTTGTTCATGGATAACCGTTGGGATATGCATTGTGTGTGCCGCATAAACGATCGCACTTGATACATAACCACCAGTACCGACAACGATATCAGGCTTAAATTCTTTGATGATTTTACGAGATTTACGAATGCTTGAAAGGAACAATTGAACTGTCTTGACGTTTTCGAGTGTCAGACGGCGTTTGAACCCTTGGATTTCAATTGTCTTAAAGTTCAAGCCAGCATTCTTAACAATCTTGCTCTCTAAGCCTTTTTCTGTTCCAACGTATAGAACATCATCAATTAGGTCACGTTCCTTGAGACGTTTAATTAAGGCCATTGCGGGATAGATATGTCCACCGGTACCACCACCGGAAACAATTATGCGCATTTTTGTCATTTATTTAACTTCTCCCTTTAGTGTCTCGACTGTTTGAATATACAAGTCGCCACGTTCTTCAAAGGTATGGAATTGATCCCAACTAGCAGCAGCTGGTGAAAGTAGGATAACATCCCCAGCATCACTTTGCTTATAAGCTTCAGGAACAGCTTCAGACAAATTGTCTACCTTAACGATATTGCCGACCCCAGCTTTTTCAGCAGATTCGATTACTTTTTCAGCAGTTTGACCGTAAACAACTAAGTTATTGACCTTACCTTTAAGTGATGGAATCAATTCGTCAAAGCCATTACCACGGTCAAGACCACCAGCAATCAAAGTAATTGGTGTCTTAAATGCAGTTAAAGCGACAATTGTTGCTTCAACATTAGTTGCTTTAGAATCATTATAGAATTTATGTCCACCGAAAGTATCGACATATTGGATTCTATGCTTGACACCTCTAAATGATGATAATACCTCAATAATATCTTCGTTCTTAACATCGAATAATTTGGCGACACTGATTGCTGCTAAAGCATTTTGAACGTTATGTTCACCAGGAATTTTAATTTCATCAGCAGTCATGATCTTCTCACCGTTACAGTAAAGAACATCATCTTTAACATAAGCGCCATTATCTAATTCTTGGTTGTCAGAGAATGGCAAAATTTTAGCATTTGATTGTTTAGCTAAATCACGCCATTCTTCAGTATTGTAATTGATAACAAAGTAATCATCCGGAGTTTGATTCTTAGTAATGTGCATTTTAGCTTTGATGTAGTTAGCACGGTTCTTGTGGAAATCCAAGTGAGTTGAATAGATGTTATTCAAAACTGCAACATGTGGATGCAAGTCGATTGTTCCTTGGAGTTGGAAACTTGATAGCTCAGTTACAACGACATCGTCTTTAGTAGCCTTTTGAATTACATCAGAAATTGGAATACCAATATTGCCGGCATAGTATGAATGTGCGAATTTTGGTGAGTGTTGCAACATCAATTGAATCAATGTTGTAACAGTTGTTTTTCCGTTAGTACCCGTAACACCAACCATTGTGGCATCTGAATAACTGTAAGCAATCTCAGGTTCTGTGATAACTGGAATCTTAAGTTTCTCAGCTTGTTGAACCAATTCATTAGAATAAAAAATACCAGGGTTTTTAACTAAATAATCATATGAATTATCAATCAAACTAGCATCGTTACTACCAGTAATAACGTTAAAACCAGCATCGATTAAAGCTTGTGCTTCGGTATTTTTCTCCAAAGGATTAGAGTCGACAACAGTTACATCTGAACCCATTTTATTTAACAGCTTGGCTACAGCAAAACCACTCTTAGCTAAACCTAATACTAAAATCTTTTTGTTTGAATAATTACTCTTTGTTTTCATTGCTATCATTTACTTCCTATACGAATAAAATTAGATAAATTGCTGAACAAATTGCGCCAACAATCCAAAAGACGATATCGATTTTCCATTCTGACCAGCCCATCATTTCAAAATGGTGATGAATCGGTGTCATTTTGAAAATACGACGATGGAAAACTTTGAATGAAAAGACTTGTAGCATAACGCTCATTGTTTCAACTACATAAACTAAACCAATCAACAATAGTGACCAGTAACGACCAAGTAAGATTGAAATGGCAGCTAGTCCAGCACCGAGTGCTAGTGAACCAACATCACCCATGAAAATCTTGGCTGGCTTGTGGTTGAAAATCAAGAAGGCTAACAAAGCACCAACGACTGAAAAACAGACGATAGCTAAGTCAAAACGATTTTGGTTCAAAGAAATAATTCCGTATGTTGCATAAGAAATTGTTCCTAATCCGCCTAATAAACCATCCAAACCATCAGTTAAGTTAGTAGCATTAGAAAAGCCAACTAACCAGAAAATAGTAAATAGTACGAAAATTACGACTGAGTTAATTGAAAGTACACCCGGAATCGTAAAGTTCATTGGAAATTGATCGCCGTTATATACGACTAAGAAAATGATACCAACAACAATTTGTAAAAGCGCCTTTTGGTAAGCACGAAGTCCCAAGTTACGTTTCTTGAATACTTTGATGAAATCATCAATGAAACCAATGCAACCATACAAAACAATCACAAAGGTAGTAATCAATAGTGAGTGTGTCAATTGACCTTGCCAAATACCAACCCAAATATCAGTTATCAAGGTAGCAATGATAATCAACAAACCACCCATTGTAGGTGTTCCTGACTTCTTTTCGTGCCACTTTGGACCTTCTTCTCTAATAGACTGCCCCTCTTTGTGTGCAACCAAGTAACCAATTAAGAATGGCATAAAGATGGCCACAATTGCGAAAGAGCTAATTATGTCGAAAACAATATGACTAAATTCCATGAAAATCCCCTTAATTATTTATTTTTCAATGTAACTATAATTTTACCACTCCCATTTATCACCTGACCAGACTCAACCGATTGTTTCACGACATATCCGTCACCTTTTGTGGTGACTTGCTTACCAGTTATCTCGGCAAACTTCAAAACATCGTTCTTGGACCAACCAGATAAATCAGGCATCGTCATGGCTCCATTGGTCAATAAGACGATTCTTTGATCAGGCATGACCTTCTCACCACTAGCTGGCAATTGTTGAACTACCTTGTTACCAGTTCCGATAACGCCAGATTGTAACTTGAGGTCTTTGATTCGAGTGAGCGAGTCATTGGTTGATTTGTCCAATAGACTCGGAATGCTGACATATTGACTGCCGGCTTCAGTGGCTTTAGTAGGAGACTTACCTTGATTAACTAATCTCTTAACTAACGGATTGAAGACTTCAGAGAGAATTCTTTCTGGAGCTTCAGTCATTTTCTGAGGCTGCTTCATCGTTACATACACGATGTAATTAGGATCATTGTAAGGAATCATCCCGGCAACTGAGAAAATATAATTATTGTTACCTGTCAAATAACCTCCCGCTGGAGAGGCAATTTGAGCTGTACCAGTTTTAACACCAACCTTAACTCCAGGCACATTATAAACCATACCAGTACCATAGTTCTTCGTTACGACCTCACGCATTGCCTTTTGAACTTGCTTGGCAGTGCTGGCTTTGATTGGTTGACCGACAACATCACGCTTAAAACTCTTAGTAGTCTTACCAGTATTAGGATCAACTACTTTTTGCACGATTTGTGGTTTGATCATCTTACCGCCATTAGCGATTGCTGAAAAAGCCTGCAACATTTGCATTGTGTTAACATTGACACTTTGTCCAAACGCAGTCATCGCTTGGTCACTGACATGCTCAAAGGAAATCCTTCCGGCGACTTCACCTGGTAGTTCAATACCAGTCTTTTCGCCAATGTGGAATCGTTTCATGTATTCCATCCACGTCTTAGAACCCATTTGTTCTTCTAGTTTGACCATACCAACATTAGAAGATCTCGTGAAAGCTTGAGAAAGTGGAATATATCCCCAGCCGGCAGTGTTCCAGTCACCAATTGTTCGACCACCAACTTCAACTGTACCAGATTTATACAACTCATCTGGACTATAGTTACCAGAGTCAATTGAAGCTGATAATGTCAAAATTTTCATAACAGAACCGGGTTCGAACTGATCTTCCACCAAAGTGTCACGCCAACTGTTATCCAAGCCTTTTTTAGTAGTTGGATTGAAGGTTGGACGTTGTGTTGCCGCTTCAATGGCACCAGTCTTTGCGTTCATAACTAAAATCTGTAAGTCTTTGGGAGCATATTTCTCATCAATATTTTGAGCCAAGATCTCCGTATATTGTTGAATCTTACTGTTGAGGGTTAAATAAATATTTGAACCATCAGCTGAACTCTTCTCAATCACTTCTGAATCAGGCAATTCATTACCACTGTTATCAACTTTAGTAATCTTTTTACCGTCACGACCAGATAATAGCTTGTTGAAGTATTTCTCAACACCCATCACACCACTGATATTACTGTTTGCATCATTGGCATTATCAGCCTTGGTAAATCCAACTAAGTTTGTCGCAAAAATCCCGTTCGGATAAGATCTTGAAGGCAGTTCAACAAAGTGGATTCCGGGCAGCTTCTGAGCAGCAATCTTTCGCTTAATTTCAATCGAAAGGCCACGACCTGAAGGACCAAATTCCACTTGATATTGTTTCTTATTTTCAGGAGTCAAATATTTACGTAGTTCTTTGGCAGACAATGGCAAATACTTACTCAAAATTCGGGCAGTCCGCTCCTTGTTAACCACATAGTCAGCTTTACCAGCTGTAGTTTTTGACTTCTTGGAAACAATGGCATAGATATTGTAAATCGTGGAATCTCCAGCAATCATATCGCCGTTGACATCCATAATGTCGCCACGTTTTGCATTAACTTTATTTACATGTTCATATTTTTGTTTAGTCCTTTGTTCCAGATTAACGCCGTCATATTGCTTACTCATGGAAATATACGCGAATCTTTGAAGAAAAAGGATAAAAGAAAAGGCAGTCGCAATCAAAATGACCATACCAACAATATAATGATTGCGCCTTGCCTTATTTTTAAATAATTTTCTGAACTTGCTCATTTCGAAATATTCCTTACGTTGTTGTCACTCATTTTCAAATTATGCTTTTTTGCAAAAGAAGAAAAACGGTCAAAACTGGTTAATTCAGAAATCTCTTGTCTTAAATTAACGTTACTTGTATTTGTTTTGGATACTTGTGTTGTTAGTCTATCCAAAGTATTTTGAGAAGATGTCATAGAAACTTTGATGCTAACTAAAGCAACCATTAAAGCCAAGGTCAATAAGCCTAAGCCAACAATTGAAAAAGTTTCAAATTTGGACAGGGCAACGCTGCGCGTTTTAGGCTCCGCTTGAACTTTCGGTTCAGGCTGAGCTGCAGTTTGATAATCTTGTAAATTTCTAGCAGTACTATCTTCTCTCATATTCTTAATTCTCCATTATATCTTTTCAACAACACGTAGTTTGGCACTGTGTGCCCGATTATTTTCAGATAATTCTTCAGTGTTAGGCAATATTGGCTTGCGAGTTATTTCCTTCAAGACAGGTTTAATGTCATCTGGAATAACGGGCAACCCTCTAGGTAAATCGACATGGGAATTGTCTTTAAAAATATGTTTAACGATACGATCTTCTTTGGATTGAAAAGTTATAACGCTGATTCTGCCCTTAGGGGCTAAAAGGTCAATCGCTTGGGCAAGGGATCTCTCAAGTGAACCTAATTCATCATTAACAGCAATTCTAATTGCTTGGAAAACTCGTTTAGCTGGATGACCACCGGTTCTTCTAGCAGCAGCTGGAATAGCATTTTTAATAATATCAGCCAATTCCAATGTTGAAGTGATACGGTGTTCCTCTCTAGTCCGTTCGATGGCACGTGCAATTTGTTTAGCAAATTTTTCATCACTATATTTATAGAAAATACCCACTAATTCACTGTACGTCCAATCATTAACGATCTTTTCAGCATCAAGATCTTGTCTCTGATCCATCCGCATATCTAGACGAGCTTCCTTTTTATAACTAAAGCCACGAACAGCATCATCAAATTGAGGAGATGAAACTCCCAAATCATAAACAACGCCATCGACTTTCTCTACTCCAAGTTCGTTCAAACGTTCTTGCATATTTTCGAAATTGTCACGTATTAAAGTCAATGAGTTATCACCGATAATATCGGCGTTATTTTGAATACTTTCACCGACCTCAATGGCGGCTTCATCGCGATCAAACACATAAAGATGACTATTGTGTACACGACTTAATAGTTCTTTGGTGTGTCCACCACGGCCAAAGGTAGCGTCTACATAAATTCCGTTATCATGGGGATTTATTTCGTCAATAGTTTCTTTTAAAAGTACTGTTTTATGTTGATATACATTAGAAGTCAAAGTCTGTCATTTTCTCCGATATTTCTTCAAAATTATCTTCAGCCTCTTGGCTAAATTTATTCCAGCGTTCCTCATCCCATATTTCTATTCGATCTGAAACGCCGACAATTACACAATTCTTATTTAACTTGGCAAAGTCGACTAACGATGCGGAAAGATTTATCCGTCCTTGCTTGTCGAACTCCGCCTCTGCAGCAGCAGAATAAAAGAACCGAGTGAATGCTCGCGCATCCTTTTTCGTTAAGGGCAACTTATCCAGTTGCGCCTCAAGTTTATCCCATTGCTCCATTGGATACCCAAAAAGGCAACCGTCCATGCCACGTGTGATGACGAAGCTATCACCAAGCAACTTTCTAAACTTTGCAGGCACGATTATTCGGCCTTTAGTATCAAGTGTGTGATGAAATTCACCCATAAACACGGACAGTTCACCTCAATTCTTTAACACTTCTTAATTTACCACAATTCCCCACTTTTAACCACACGATATTTGACAATCAGTCAATAAATGTGAAAGCAGTTACTAATTATACAGTTCAAGCGGTGGGGGATTTTTCCATATTAGAAAATAACGGCTTACAAATATTGCATATTTTGTATTTGTGAAGTAACATTTCACTATATATTAATTAGGTGGTGGATGTTTTGGACGAGAAAAAACCTAAAAGCACTTTAACTAAAATTACACAAATTGTTGTTTGGCTTATGATCCTTGTAACGATTGGCGGTGTAGTTTTAGGTGCTGTGATGAGTTTTATTTAACCTTTGAAAACGTTTATAAAACAACGCAAAAAGCGCTCTGAATTTTAATAATTCAGAACGCTTTTTTAATGTGCTTGTTTAGTTTTTCACGATAATCAATTGCTTAAAGACACGGTTCAAAGCAAAGACTAGGACTAGTAGCATCAACATATTGGCAACAAAACTACCACCATTGATTACTAATGAGTAGATCCAAGGGTTCATACCCTTTGGTGCATAGGTTCCCCAGTAAATACCACCAGCTAGAAAATGGAAGAAATACTTGGCAAAGAATCCCAAAGCTGAATATAGCAAGATTAAACCAATACCACTTTTACCTTGTTCCAAAGCCCGTTTAACTGGTTTACTTCCTAAACCAATCAAACCAACAACACCAAATGCTAGCGGATATTCAACGATTCCTTGAAATAGATTCAAGAACCCACCGTGACTAAATCCAAATAGTACAAGATCTAGTAATCCCCAGACTAAGCCTGTCAGTAAGCCGGCTCTGACACCTCGGCGTAAAGCGTAAATTGCCATCGGAATCAAACCGTAAACGAACTCAATCGCAGATACACCAGTCGTATGTGGCACAAACGATAAGGCTAGAGCCAAAGCTGTAATTATGGCTCCTTCTGTGATTACGAGTAACTCGCTGTTTTTCCCAACATTAGTCATAAAAAAAGAACTCCCTTCTGATTTTAGTCATCACAAGAGAGTTCGAGCGTCTGCTTGAACAACACTATCCCTACGCATGCATTAACATAACAGGTTTAAAGGGTCTGAACAAAATGTTCACTCTCAGCCAAAGGCTCCCCCTGTGTTGACTTATTCAATTACAAAAGGATTGTACCATAGTGCTTATTTTCTACCAAACACTCTGCCCCAAAAACCAACTTTTTTTGGATGATCGAATAAATTCAAAGGAATATTTTCACCTAGCATCCGACGAGCAATGTTTTGGTAACTATGACCCGCATCGCTGTATTCATCGAAAGCCACCGTATGACCGGTATTTGAAGCTGAAATAACCTTATCTTCATCGACGACAATTCCTAACAAAGGAATTCCCAGATGATTAACAATGTCATCAATTTTCATAGATGTTCCATCGTTGATCATATTTTTACGAATTCGATTAATTATCAAATGAGGTGTGATTGGCATGTTCATATTCTCAAGAATACCAACTACCCGATCAGCATCACTCACAGAAGCAACCTCTGGATTGGTAACTACTAAAGCACCATCAGCAATCGAGACTGCATTTTGAAAACCATATTCAATCCCAGCTGGACAATCGATCATCACAAAATCAAAACGTTGTTTCAATTCGTTAATAATATTGCCAACTGAATCTTTATCCAAAACATATTTATCAGCAAACTGCGAAGCTGCCAATAAATACAAATTGTCTTCAAAACGTGGGTCACGAACTAGAGCTTGCGAAACCACAACACGATGTTGAGCCACATCCACGATATCGTAAACGATTCGATTAGTTAGACCCATGACCGCATCAAGATTTCGTAATCCAATATCTAAATCGACCATGCAAACTTTTTTGCCAAGGCTTGCCAAGACAGTACTAACATTTGCAGTCGTAGTAGTTTTGCCAACTCCGCCTTTTCCAGAAGTTACAACTATTGATATCCCCATAGCTAACCTGTCCTTTTTCCTAAATCATTTAATCTATCTTTATAATTCGTTAAATCATCAACACTGATTGAATGTAAATCATCGATAAAAGCAAATTTACCAGCTTGGAAATCATCCCTATTATCGTCGGTCACAATTTCGATTACATCGGCGATTCGCAATTGATCAATCCCCTTGAGATTGCCAAAGATAGCAGCCTTGGTATTATCAGGATAACCTGCCTGCAAAACACCATTGACCTCACCTAAGACGTATATTGAACCGGTCGTGCATATTTGTGCATCCCGGTGCAATGTTCCAAGAAAAATCAAATCACCTTCGTAATCCAATTTTTGACCACTACGGACGATCCCTGACTCAATGTTAGTCTTATTTGCTTTTAAAACTTCTGCAACTTTGACTTTATCTTCAACATCAGCTTGAATATCTTTCAATTCCAGTTGTGGATACTTGTCGAAAAAGTCTCTGATTCCATCTTTTTGGTCCTCTGTTAACAAACGGTGACCAGTTTTAACCGTAAAATAAATGACATCATCATTCTCATTGGTTGACTCAACGTTTTGCTGCATAATCAATTCTTTTAACTTTTTAAATGCATTAACGTAATTGGCTTTATCATCCATTATTACTGAAAAGCCATTTTTATCACCCTTTAAAATGATATCTCTCATTTATTATCCCTCCGATATTTCACCAGCCATTCGGATAAATTATTCATTGGAATATATAAAATAAAAAATACGACGATATTCCAAAGTAACGTTGGTCCCAATGTATATGTGATGAAATCAAAAACATTTGTATTAGTCTGTTGCAACAATCTTTCCAACAGATAAATACCTGACTGTAAGAATGTCAGCGACAAAAAGTAAATCGACAATTCATAACCTAAATTATTTTTTACTAGTAAAAACTTAAAGTGATCAATTCCGACCATCAATAATGGCAAGAGTATAGTATACAATCCGATAATTCCATAATAATAAGAATCATAGATCAATCCAAAAATCACTCCGTAAAGTATCAGCTGACGACGGTTATCAATACGCATCGTCAACATGACAATCATCATTAACATCAGTTGTGGCAAGATAGCAAAGGTTCCATGATTCATATTATTCAAAAAGGCCCACTTGATTAAACCATCAAGGTAAAACGCAAGAGAAATGAATAATACTTGGCCGACTATCTTTCGATTTTTAATGTTCATTAATTTTCACCACTAACTGATGACTTAATAACAGTTACAACAGTGAAGTTACGCAATTCAGCAGCAGGTGTAATATAAACAGAATTTGTCATTCCGTAATTATCCTTCTTAATTCCGTAAACTTTACCAATGTACAATCCACGTGGTGTCAAACCACCTAAACCAGATGTGATGACGCTTTGGCCTTTTTTGATGTTCTTAGTTGAGTTGACATTTTCCATGACTAAATCGCCTGTAGAACTGTCATAACGACTAACAACACCAGTAATATTTTTATTTTCACCTAAGATTTCAGAAGCAAATTTATCATTTAATTCGTTATCAGTTGAAATCAACTCAACTTTAGAACTAATCTTATCAACTTCGACGATACGACCAATCAAACCTTTACCAGACATAACAGGCATATCTTTCTTGATACCACTTGTTTGACCACGATTGATTGTCAAATAACTTTGCCAACTACTTGGTGAACGAGTCAAAACAGAGGCATTAACAGTTGTGTAGTCTGTCAATGTACCATCAAGTTTCAACTCTTGTTTGAGTTTCTTATTTTCATCTTGAACTACTGCTAGCTTAGCCTTATTTTGTGCTAATTCACCAATTCTGGCTTTAAGACGTTTGTTTTCAGAATATGTATTATACAAATCGGAAAATTCTGAGGTAGCATTTTTAACAGCATTCGTAGGATAAGCAAAGACTCCCCCAACGACACTGACGACATCATTACCAACTTGTTGAACAACTGGCGGCGTATCTTTGTTATCACGGATATTAACCGTAACTGCCAGCAGTCCAAAAGTAACGATAATAAGTATCATTAAAATAATTAATTTTTTATTTGAAAAAAACTTTTGCATTGCTTCCTCCTAGTAGATCAGCTAACTAAAGGTTTTGCTTTTTCCGCCTACGGGTGGACATGAATTTTATCTGCGGTAAGAACCGGTGCGGATAAAACCATGTCCACCCTCCGGCTAAGTTTTTCATGATATTGAATATCAATTAATTTTTACACATTTATTAAATAATTGAACGTCCAAATGACCAAATTTATAAATATATTAAAACAATTCTGAAATTTCATAGAACTGTCCATACAAAAAATAAACTAGTCGGAAGAGCTGAGAAGTATTCACCAGCTGTGAAAGTGGCGTTAGAGCTTTAGCTCTTACACCACCGGGCGAGTTTTGAGATTCGCGTACTTTGCGAAGCTCAAAATCGAGGTTCGAGACCGCACTTCGGCTCGAACCGGTCCGCACAGCAGGCGAAATACTTCCCAGCTCTGGAGACGGCAACCAATAAAATGATTTTACCATTATTAATCTTTAGTCAAATAAAAAAACGGGAATTAACCCGCTTATTTTTGGCGACGCATTACATCGATATTTTTAAGTGATTCACCAGTACCGATGGCCACACAATCTAGTGGGTCTTGAGCAATGAATACAGGAACTCCCGTTGCTTCAGATATTACTTCTGGCAAGTGATGTAATAATGCACCACCACCAGTAAGAACGATACCATGATCGATAACATCGGCAGCAATTTCAGGAGAAGTTTCCTCAAGAGTTTCTTTAATTGTTTCAATGATCTCTTCAACGTTTTCATGGATAGCTGTAGCAATATCTTCACCAGATAATTGAACTGTCTTTGGCAAACCTGTTACTAAGTCACGACCACGAATTTGCATTGATTCGATTTCTTTTGATTTTTCAACTGATGCTGAACCAATTTGGATTTTAACATCTTCAGCAGTTCTTTCACCAATTTGAAGGTTAAAGTTTGACTTAATGTATGCAGAAATTGATTCGTCAAACTTGTCACCAGCCACACGGATTGAACGTGATGAAACGATACCACCTAATGAAATTGTAGCAACATCAGTTGTACCACCACCAATATCAACAACCATATTACCTGTTGGATCCATAACTGGAAGTCCAGCACCGATAGCAGCTGCGAATGGTTCTTCAATTACGTAAGCTTCACGAGCACCGGCATGTTGTGTAGCTTCAATAACGGCTCTCTTTTCAACTTCAGTAACACCACTTGGAACACAAACCATGACTGAGGGTTTTGAGTTGTTAGCGGATTTTTCGATGAAATACTTCATCATAGCTGCTGTTGTGTCATAATCGGCGATTACACCGTCACGCATTGGACGAATTGCAGAAATACTACCCGGTGTACGACCAATCATTTCACGTGCATCTGAACCAACTGCAACGATTTCTCCAGTGTTATTATTCTTTGCAACAACTGAAGGTTCATTTAAAACTATACCTTTTCCTTCAGCATAAACTAGAGTATTTGCAGTTCCCAAGTCTATACCGAGCTTCTTTGATCCAATACCAAACAATTTATTTTCTCTCCTTTAAAGTACACACCACATTTTACGCTAAACAAAATTATATCATAGAAAACGCCGATTTAAAGCACGACGAAATCATATCCTAAATTAAATTTAAGGTCTTTAGGCTAGAATAAGTTTTTTTCGTAATAATTAAATGGTCAATTAGGTTTATTCCTATTAGTTGGCAGCTTTTTTTCAACCGCAAACTAAAGTCCTGATCATTAGTCGAGAACATCAGTGAACCATTTGGATGATTGTGCGCCACGATGATTTGTGTCGCTGACATCGAAATGGCTTCACGTAAAATATCCCGTGGATGAACAGTTGCTTGATCGACCGTACCAATAAAAATAACCCTTTCATCGATTACATGATAACTATTATTTAAATAAACAGCCACTAGTTTCTCTTGTGGAGTGTTTCCAATTTTATTTATTAAATGCTGACCTACATCGTCTACGGAAACAACTTTTTCAGATAATGTATCAGATTGAATTTTTCGACTGCCTAATTCAATCGCGGCTAAAACTTTACAAGCTTGTGCCACCCCAATACCATTAAACGACATCAATTGTCTTAAACTCAAATTTAAACCACCAGAATCACAAATGATTTTCTTAGATAAGTCCACAACTGAATTATTTTTGGTTCCATTGCCAATGATCACGGCCAATAATTCTTCATTTTTTAAGGTGCTGACACCATGAGCTAGAATTTTTTCTCTTAAATTTATCATCATAAATCAAATTACGAGAAATAATTCTCCAAATCCGAAATTAGATAAAATGATCCAGTAATCAATAATAATTGATTCTGATTCATCCCTGCCATGATTTTCTGTAATTCTTCACGATAATTTTCAACGAAGAAAACGTTGGTGTACTCTGACAAATTATAATCATCTGCCGTAGCTGAACGCGCCATATCAAGTTTTGTAATATAAACATGATCAACTTTAGGTGCCAACTCTTCGAGAATTTCATGACGATCTTTATCTTTCATTCCAGCATACAAAACAATTATATCCTTATTTTCATAGTTTTTAATCAAAGAATTAATTAAATTGTAAATTGCTGAAATATTATGTGCCCCATCCATCAAAACTAATGGTTTTTGCTGCACAATTTGTGCCCTTCCTGGTAAATGATTTTTATCCAAATTTTCAACAATCATTTCGGTTGAGTACGTTTCTTGCTGAATCTTTTCATAGAGAACGAATGCCTTAATCGCAATCGCTGCATTCATTGCTGTGGTTTTTTCAAATCCCTGACAATGAATTCCCTCTACTGCTACTTTATCATCATAATATGTAAACGAAACATCAAAATTATTATTTTTATAATTTCTTATACCGAAATCATGATCAAATTCAAAAATTGGACTGTTCTGGGTAGTTGCTGTTGATTCGACAATTGGACGAACCGAATCATGGAGACTACCAGTTACAATTGGCTTTTCAAATTTAATAATGCCTGATTTTTCTTCAGCAATGTCTTGAATCGTAGGTCCAATCAACTTTTCATGATCCAAATCAATTGAAGTAATAATTGAGAGCACTGGTGTAATGACATTAGTTTTATCATGCTTAGCACCAATCCCTGCTTCAATCACCGCGACATCGACACGACCACGGAAATAAAAGTAACCTAAAATAGTTACAAATTCAAATTCTGCTAACGGAATATCACCAATTTTATCTTTAATATAATTCACATCATCCAATAAATCGGTATCAGAAATATATTGATGATTAATCTGAATCCGTTCATTGAAACGATTGATGAATGGCGACGTAAACATCCCCACTCTTTTGCCACTGCCTTCTAACAGATTTGCCAAAAAATTAGTTGTCGACCCTTTACCATTGGTACCGGTAATATGAATCGTCTGATAATCATTTTGCGGGTCTCCTAAAAGATGCAGTGCCTGTTTTATATTGTCGAGATTATTCGTCCGATGAAATTTCGGTAAAGCATGAATATAATTCACAGCAGCTTGATAATTTTCTAACAATTTTATCGCTCCAATTTTTTTAAACAAAAAGGGACGGGCATGTGCCCCTCCCCTTTTGTCATTATATACTCAATTATTCTTGATTTCGCGTGGTACTAGTTAAATATTCCGTCTACAGAGCTGGGAAATATTCTCTAGCTGTGCGGACCGGTCCGAGCCAAAGTACGGTCTCGAGCCTCGGTTTGAAGCCTTGACATAATTCGTCAAGTCTCCAAACACGCCCGGTGATATAAGTCCGGGAGAAATCTCCCGTACTTATATCACTACCACAGCACACAAATATTTCCCAGCTCTTCCGACTCATTAATCGTTATTTATTGAACATAAAAGTGTTCAAATGTATTCATATTCAATAAATTTTAGACTATGAAATATTTACAATAAGTTACCCAACTGACAACTTATTCTATTTATTATCTTTTAATTGTTGAATTCTTTGTTCAACCTTAGCTTGACGTGATTGATAGTCGGCTAATTTTTCTTTTTGTTCAGCGACAACTTTTTCAGGTGCCTTATCAACGAAGTTCTTGTTTGATAATTTCTTATCCAAACGAGTAATCTCTTGATTCAATTTCTTCATTTCATCATTTTGACGAGCAATTTCATCATCGATGTTAATCAATTCAGCCAATGGAACATACAATTCAGCACTGTTTGTTACAGCTGTCATTGCCAAAGCTGGAGCTTTCAAGTCAGCAGCAACTTTCAATTCCTTAGGGTGCATGAAACGGTCGATGTATTCTTTGTTGTTCAAAATAACAGCCTTAACATCATCATCTTGTGGCTTGATCATGATATCAACGGCTTTAGACATTGGTGCATTAGCTTCCAAACGAATCTTACGAAGTGACTTGATCAAGTCGATCAAAATATCCATTTGACCCATGGCATCTTCATTGTCTAATTCGGCGTGATATTCAGGATACTTAGCGTGCATGATTGTCTTACCGTTGTGTGGCATTGTCAACCAAATCTTTTCAGTAACGAAAGGCATGATTGGGTGCATTAGACGAAGTGTTTGATCAAGAACGTATGCCAAAATCATCTTCTTTTGCTTCTTAGCAGCTTCATCGTCACCAGTAAGTGTTGCCTTACTCATTTCAATGTACCAGTCACAGAAATCATTCCAGATAAAGTTATATAGATTACGGCCAACTTCACCAAACTCAAAACTGTCCATCAAACGATTGACTTCTTTAACTGTAGAATTCAATTTTGTCAAAATCCACTTATCAGACAAATCGTATGTAGTTACGGCTGAAAGATCATCCATAGCTGGAGTGTCGTCATCAAGATTCATGATAACGTAACGTGATGCATTCCAGATTTTATTGATGAAGTTCCAAGCTGAATCCATCTTATCATAACTGAAGCGTGTATCTTGCCCAGGAGTTGAACCGTTCAACAAGAACCAACGCAATGCATCGGCACCATATTTTTTGATAACGTCCATCGGATCAATACCATTACCAAGTGACTTACTCATCTTGCGGCCTTGTTCATCACGAATCAAGCCGTGAATAACAGCATTCTTAAATGGCTTTTTACCAGTAAATTTCAAACTTTGGAAAATCATTCGAGAAACCCAGAAGAAAATAATATCGTAACCAGTAACTAATGTATCAGTTGGGAAGTAACGTTTGTAATCTTCTGCGTTTTCATCTGGCCAACCCATAGTTGAAAATGGCCATAAGGCACTTGAGAACCATGTATCAAGTACATCTGATTCTTGATCCCAGTTTTCGATATCCTTAGGTGCTTCTTCACCAACGTAAGTTTCACCAGTCTTCTTGTTATACCAAGCTGGAATTTGGTGTCCCCACCATAGTTGACGTGAAATGACCCAATCATGAACGTTATCCATCCATTGTGTAAAGGTATCTTCAAAACGTTCTGGTACAAAGTTAACTTTGTCATCAGTCTTTTGTTGCTTCAAAGCCATTTCAGCTAATGGTTTCATCTTAACGAACCATTGTGTTGAAAGTCTTGGTTCAACTTGAACGCCTGAACGTTCTGAGTGTCCAACACTGTGAACGTAAGGTTCGATATTAATCATGTAACCTGCATCTTGTAAGTCTTTAACAATAGCTTTACGAGCTTCAAAACGATCCATACCGTTATATTTACCAGCATTTTCGTTCATTGTTCCGTCAGCGTTCATTGTGTTGATACGTTCAAGGTCATGTCTGTTACCAACAGCGAAGTCATTAGGGTCATGAGCTGGAGTGATTTTAACCATACCAGTACCAAAGTCTTTATCAACATAGTGGTCAGTGATAATTGGAATCTTACGGTCAACTAAAGGTACGATGATTTCTTTACCAACGATATCCTTGTAACGGTCATCATCAGGTGCAACGGCAACGGCAACATCACCAAACATAGTTTCTGGACGTGTTGTAGCAATTTCGATGAAACCTGAACCGTCAGCGTATGGGTATTTAACGTGATAGAAAGCACCTTGATCGTCTTGGTGAATAACTTCAATATCTGACAAAGCAGTTTGTAGTTGTGGATCCCAGTTGATGATGTATTCGCCACGGTAGATCAAACCTTCGTTATAAAGTTTAACGAAGACCTTACGAACAGCCTTTGACAAACCTTCATCCAAGGTAAATCTTTCACGTGAGTAATCAAGTGATAGACCTAATTTACCCCATTGTGACTTGATAATAGAAGCAAATTCATCCTTCCACTTCCAAACTTCGTCAACAAACTTTTCACGGCCAAGGTCGTAACGAGTAATACCTTGTTCACGTAATTTAGCTTCAACCTTAGCTTGAGTAGCGATACCAGCGTGATCCATACCAGGTAAATACAAAGTGTCGTAACCTTGCATACGTTTGTAACGAATCAAAGTATCTTGAATAGTAGTGTCCCAAGCGTGACCCAAGTGCAACTTACCAGTAACATTTGGTGGTGGGATAACGATTGAATAAGGTTTAGCTTTCTTGTCGCCAGAAGGTTTGAAATCATCATCATCAAGCCAAGCTTGGTAACGTCCTTCTTCGACTTCATTAGGATTATATTTAGTATCCATGTCGATTTCTCTCATAGTTTGTTTCTCCTTTTTATAAAACAATAATTAACTTGTCTTGAGTGGTGCCGTATCCGGGTGCGCAACTTGAAGCCTGCTGTGGGACCGGTGCGAGCCAAAGTGCGGTCTCGCGCCTCGCTTTTGAACTTCGAGAAAACCACTCGAATTCCAAAAGACGTCCTTGTGCTGTAAGACTGTAAAACCACCAGCCTAACACCACTGCCACTGCGGGTTTCAAGTTGCGCACCCGGATACTAATGTTTCTTTTATTTGATAAATATATAAATATCTTGAACCAATCATTAAATGAACGGACAGATGTCTTAATATCAATTACTAAATAATATTAATATCATGACATCCCCAAAAACCGCGAGACTTCGTCCTATTAGGATAAAAATCATTTATAACTAATACTCGAGCCAGAGGTTGACCGTATATGGAGACAGCTGTGGAGGTGGCGTTAGTGCTTTAGCACTTACACCACAGGGCGAGTTTGGAGACTTGCCGATTTTGCAAGGCTTCAAACCGAGGGGCGAGACCTTGGCTCGACCCGGTCCTCATAGCGGCTCCATATACGGTCAACCTCTGGCGGCATCCTTCAAAAAAAGCCAAAGAACAAAAAAAAGACCCCATCCTCAATAGGACGAAGTCTCGCGGTACCACCTAAATTAAGAACCATAAATGGCTCTTCACTCAACAGATAACGGTGGCCCGATCATTTAATTGATAGCTCACAGGTAACAGTTTCCCAGTTCGATTCGGCAATTCTCAACAACATGCCTTCTCTGAAATCTAGCTGAAAAACACTCCTGCTCATAGCTGATATTTTGATGATAAATCATAAACCAAGAAACGTCAATTAATTTTATAGCAAACTGTTGATGTTTTCTTGATCACTTTCCATGAATTTGTCGCCTGGTTGAATAGTTGTAATCTTAATTCCAGCCATTGAACGTTCGATCAAACCGTCAATATCAAGAGAACTCTCAAACTTACGAGTCTTCTCGATATTTGGACGTGTCTTTGGTGAAGGTGGAGCAAAGACTGTACAACAATCTTCAAATGGTTGAATAGACAAATTGAATGTATCGATATTTTCAGCTAAACGAATAATTTCTGTCTTATCCATTGTAGCTACCGGACGCAAGATTGGTGTAGTTGTAACATCATTGATTGCGGCCATACTCTCCAAGGTTTGTGAAGCAACTTGACCAACAGCCTCACCGTTAAAAATAGCTAGACCATGACGTTTTTCACGAATCAAGTCAGTCAATCTCAACATGAAACGACGTTGGATAGTCATCAAGTAACCTTCTGGAACACTTGATTTGATAGTTTCTTGAATTTCAGCAAAAGGAACTTCGATAAAGTTGATGTGACCACCAAAGGCAGTCAATTTAGAAGTCAATTCCTTAGCTTTGTTCAAAGCTTGCTCTGATGTGTATGGAGGACTGAAGAAGTGAACCATTTCGATATCAACACCACGCTTCATTGCTAAATAACCAGCAACGGGTGAATCGATACCACCAGAAAGCATCAACATAGCCTTTCCAGCTGTACCAACAGGCAACCCACCAGCACCTTTAACAGTTAAGTATGACAAGTAAATTCCATCTTGACGAACTTCGACTGAAATTTTAATATCAGGCTTCTTCATTTCAACATCGATACCAGGGAATTCATCACAAATGGCGTCCCCTAATTGTAAGTTGATTTGGTTAGTATCAAGTGGATATTCGTGGTCAGAACGCTTAGTTCCAACTTTGAAACTCATGCCGGGCTTATAAGCTTCATGCATCATTTCGATAGCTTTTTTCTTAACATCTTCAAAATCACGGGAAACTTTAACACTCAATGAAAAAGTTTGGATACCAAAGACATTCTTTAGTCGATCCATAACGGGCTTAGCATCAGTACCATTAAGGTTGATGTGTAGACGGTCACGATGTGGTTGCATTCTAAGGTCAGGAAAGTCTTTCAAAACCTTTGCCACGTTACCATGCAAACGGTCGATAAAACTCTTTCTGTTTTTTCCTTTAGTTGATAGTTCGCCGTAACGAACCATAATTTCAGTATATTCCATCAAATTCTCCTAATTCAAAATTTGGAAATGATCGTGGATCTCATCCAAATTCTTAATAAATTCATTCATTTCTGCTGCAGTATTGTTTTCATCCAAACTGACACGAACGGCACTAGTAGCCACGTTTTCTTGGATATTCATTGCTTTAAGAGTCCCTGATTCAAGACCCTTCTTTGAAGAACAAGCACTTGTTGTCGAGATATAAATATCGCGGTCCTCAAATGTGTGGACAACTGTTTCACCACGAACGCCATCAATTGTAAAACAGATGATGTGTGGAGCAAAATCTTCGCCAATTTGTGAAAAGACGTGAACGTTATCCATGCCTTTTAAGTGATTGACAAGTTGTTCCTTCAATTGTTCCATCTTAGCTGCCTTGCCCGCTTCATTGTCTTTCAACAAACGGATAGCCTTAGCCATACCAGCAATTGCAGGTGTATTTTCAGTCCCACTACGAAGATTGGACTCTTGACCACCACCGGCCATCAAAGGTTCGAGTTGCTTACCTTCTTTCATATAAATAAAGCCAATTCCACGTGGTGCATGGAACTTGTGACCTGAGAAAGTATAGAAGTCAACTCGAGGATCAATAATCTTCGATTGTAAATTCTTACCGATAGCTTGGACGGCATCGACATGGTAACTGATACTTGGATAGTTCTTCAAAACTTGGGCAATTTCGTGAATTGGTTGAATGGCACCAATTTCATTGTTAACCGCCATAGTTGAAACTAGAATTGTATCGTCTCTGATAGAATCTTTGACATCTTGAGCACTGACGTGACCTGATTTATCAACTGGTAAATAAGTTACATCAAAGCCTAATTCTTCAAGCTGGTGCATCGTATTCATAATTGAAGGATGCTCAATTGAAGTAGTGATGATGTGTTTACCAAATTCACGTTTCTTGAACGCAGTCCCCTTGATGATCCAATTGTTTCCCTCTGTACCACCACTGGTAAAGACAACCTCATCTTGTTTGAAACCCATTAGGTTTGCAATTTGCTTACGTGATGTTTCTAGTAATTCGTATGCTTTCAATCCCAACTTGTGCAAACTAGAAGGATTACCGAAGTATTCCTGACTAGCAGCGTTATAAGTTTGAAGAACTGAATCATTAACTTTCGTTGTTGCACTATTATCAAAATATATCATTTTTGCCTCACCAAAATAAAAAGGCCTTAACGGCCTAAAATTTTATCTATTATAACTTAACACACTTTTGAAAAATTATGAATTTATTGTCTCTTTAATCCGAGCCACTGAACCAGCTTCGACATCTTCAAGTGCTTTAGAAATGACGTCAACTGCTTCATTGTAGTCGTAATCATCGTCAAACATCGAACGGGCACGCGTCAATTGATCAGTAAACTCAGGATTCTTATTGTCGTAACGGTTAGCGTATTGCAACAACTTCTCAGCTAATTGAACGTTATATTTCAACTTCTTAGTCTTCTCAACTAAGTTTTCCAAATCCTCTTGGGTTACGATAACTTGCTTGCTGATATCTTCCATATTAATCTGATCAGCATCGAGCTCATCGTACAACTTGTTAATTTCATCATAAACCATGTAGAAGTAATCCAAATAGTCGTCAGGCAGTCCGTTTAAACGTAACTGTTCCATCATCTTCTTTTGAATTTCCAAGCGCTTAGCATATTCGTCAACACTGTTACGGGCAATCTGCTCACTTGAAAGCATTTGGTTCAAATCGTCATTGATAGTCTTCTCGTTAGTTTCAATTTCATCAAGTTGCTTAACAATCTCTTTGAAATCAGCTCTAACTTGGGAAAAGATAACTTGTTTGTCAGCGATACTTTGCACATCAGCATCGTATTCACGACGAATGTCATTCAAGGTATTGTAATTATCTTGGAAAGTATCCAGTGTCTTGTCAGTTAAGATATAGCTTTCTTGAAGTTTTTGAATTCGTTTATCCAAGTGATTGTGTTGGAAAACAGCATGATTCAAATAGTCCAAAACAGGCTTTTGTTCCTTCAAGACATCACGTTTACCATCAATTTCCAATGTCAAAGTCTCATACAAATCATCGATTCGTTGCTTGATATCTTCATTATTAGTATTGACGGCATCGAAGTTTAACTCACCCAATTTAGTATTCGACTCATCGATTTCATGTTGAACGTCAGAAATTGATTGGACAATATCGTCATTAAACTTGAAATGTTGTTGTTCCAACTTTTGATAAACAAACTTAATTTCATCAACTTGACCAGGAAATACTTCATTTAAGTCATGGAATAGTGGTTCAATGATCTTCAATTGGTCAGTAATCAACCCCAACTTGATTTTGACATCATCCAAACATTGACTGGCCTCAA
Source organism: Companilactobacillus heilongjiangensis (assembly GCF_000831645.3). NCBI lineage: Bacteria > Bacillati > Bacillota > Bacilli > Lactobacillales > Lactobacillaceae > Companilactobacillus > Companilactobacillus heilongjiangensis. The sequence goes on along the minus strand of NZ_CP012559.1, from coordinate 990,199 downwards.
TATGGTCACCCTTTTGTGTCAATTGCTTTTCCTTATCTAATAAGTTGGCAATTTCAGATAGCTCATCCTCAAGCTTATCTGTGGCCGGACCATAACTGAATGACTGTGTCAAAACTTGTTTGCGCAAAGTTTGATATTGGCGTTGTAACTCTTCACTATGAGTAGCGTTCAATTCGTTACTGGCTAAAAGTTCATCAAAGCCTTGTGAAACCTCACCAATTTTACCCTCAAAGTCATTCATTTCATTATTTAATTTTTTCAGATCATTAGCTGAACCGAATACTTTAAATTCAGTATTTTTATATTCAGCCGCACGGATCTGTTTTAAGATATCAGAAAAAATGTCGTCAGTCTGCTTGTGATATTCCACTTTCAACTGATTGAAGCGGTCATCACTAGCACCAGCTAGCTTCATCTTTTCCAATTTTTCTATTTTGTCATCCAACTGAGCCTTTTTTAACTCGTCTGTTCGTTCTTTGTACTTATTAAGTGTGGAAGCATTAAGTTTTTGTAGAAACCACATGTACCATAGGAAGAACAGAATGATTAAGATTATTCCAATAATAATTACAAACACATTTACACCCCTAATGACGATTCAGTCTTATCTTTAAGAAATTATATCAAATATTACTCCCATTATTAGTGCTATCCACTTTTCATAATAAAGTTTTAAACTATTACTTAAATATGTCGTCTCCAGAGCTGAGAAGTATTTCGTCTGCTGTGCGGTACGGTCCGAGCCGAAGTGCGGTCTCGAACCTCGGTTTGAAGCCTTTTCACAGACCGGAAAGTCTCCAAACTCGACCGGTGGTGTAAGAGCTAAAGCTCTAACGCCACTTCCACTGCTGGTGAATACTTCTCAGCTCTTCCGACTGGTTTATCTGTTATTTTGAATAAATATTCGAGTCCACAGTCTCATTAGTCAGTATTCAGCATATTAATCTTATAATATAGATGAATTGATTCCACGAGCTTTAATTAATAGTAGTTAATTGCATAAATATTGTATTTATAACTGAAAAATCAGGCAGCTTTGTTCCCCAGTTCTTGACACTTATATCACCAAACCAAACAGCATAGGTGTCAACCAAATATCAGCCAACAAATACATTAGCCGGAGGTGGACACGAATATAGTCCGCAGTGCAAGTGGCGTTAGAACAGCGATTTTCTGTTCTTACACCACTGACGTATTTTGAGATTTGCGGTTTATGCAAAGCTCAAAATCGAGGCGGGAGACCTTGGCTCACGCCGGTCACACCGCAGACTATATTCGTGTCCACCTCCGGCGGCCCCCCCAAAACCCAAAAATAACTTTGACATCTGTCTTTTATCACGGTATACTAGCCTTCGTGTAAAATATGCAGCAAAGAGCGGCAAGAACGTCAACAGTTATCGACGATTTAGTTCAACTAGTAACCTGTGGCTGCACAAGGTGAAAAGTGTAACGATAACTGCACGAATGCTAAGCTCTAGTTAATTATTTTACTCCAGACAAACATTTTGGAGGAATTTATTTATGTCAAGATATACAGGCCCACGTTGGAAATTATCACGTCGTTTAGGTATCTCACTTTCAGGTACTGGTAAGGAAATCGCTCGTAGAAACTACGCCCCAGGACAACATGGTCCAAACGGTGGTCGTCGTAAGATTTCTGAATACGGTCAACAATTAACTGAAAAGCAAAAGTTGCGTTTCATGTATGATGTTAACGAACGTCAATTCCGTAACCTATTTAACCGTGCCGGTAAGATGGAAGGAATTCACGGTATTAACTTGATGATCCTTCTTGAAACAAGATTGGATAACATGGTTTATCGTTTAGGTCTTGCAAGCTCACGTCCACAAGCTCGTCAACTTGTAAACCACGGTCACATCACTGTTGATGGCAAACGTGTTGATATCCCTTCATACGAAGTTAAAGTTGGTCAAAAGATCAGCCTTCGTGAAAAGTCAAAAGACTTGGCTATCGTTAAAGACAACCTTGAAAACGTTGTTGGTCGTCCTGGTTTCGTTACATTCGATGACAACACATTGACAGGTTCTCTAGTACGTAACCCAGAACGTGACGAACTAGAACCAAATATTGACGAATCATTGATTGTTGAATACTACAACCAAATTCTATAATATTTGCCAGAAAATACATTCACTTATTGTGGGTGTATTTTTTTTGTTCTTTTTCTTGAAAACTGCCGTCTCCAAAGCTGAGAGTATTCATCTGCTGATCGAGTAGGAGGTATCTCACGATACCGACCTCTCACACCACCGTACGTACGGTTCCGTATACGGCGGTTCATTAATTTAAGCATTTTGCAAAGACTGGAGTCTTTTGGTCATGTCTATTAGGCCAAAAGATTCTAGCTTTTTCTTGCTTAGGGCGTGTTGCACCACACTGCTGTGCGCTGTTCGCCAGTATCCTTTACTGGAGTTTGCACAGATAAACGCTTGACGCCGTGTCACGCCTAATTTAACCAACTTCCTATACTTTGCTTTGGGTCTTTTCCATGACTTCCAAATATATTGTCTAATACGTGCTCGCAACCAAGAATCAAGTTTTCTGATAAAATCCTTCATCGCACCAATTCCATAGTAATTGAGCCATCCAACCATCTTTTGTCTTATTTCTTTCAGGATAACTTCAAGCTTTCGACCTCGATTCCTCTTTGTGAGTTTTCTTAGCGATTGCTTGACCCTCTTTTCGGCTTGATAGCTCGGGCGTAAACATACGCCCTTGTTGGTAAAGCCTAAAGAGAATCCTAAAAACTTTGACTTTGTTGGCACTGTAATTTTGGTCTTTTCTTGGTTTAAAGTTAGCTTTAAACCACTTTCTAGGAACCTTGAAATACTATTCAGGACTCTTCTTCCTGCTCGTTTACTTTTGACATAAATATTACAGTCATCAGCGTAGCGGACGAATTTATGACCACGGGTGGTCAATAACTTGTCCAGCTCATTTAAATATATGTTGGCCAAGAGTGGAGAAAGGTTACCGCCTTGAGGCGTACCTTTTTCCATTTCTTGAAATAGTTTTCCATCCATTACGCCACTGGTTAGGAACTTACGAATTAGATTTAACAACCATTCATCATCAGTATATTGCTTGATGAACTTGATAAGTAAATCATGGTTCACCGTGTCGAAGTAAGACTTTAGGTCAAGGTCTATCACAACGTGATAGCCTTGCTTGTAAAAACTCACAACCTGTTTTACTGCGTCATGGGCACTTCGATTTGGTCTAAATCCAAAGCTGTTGTTAGAGAAGATTTTCTCAAAGATAGGGCTCATAACCTGCGCCACTGCTTGTTGTACCACACGGTCGAAGACTGTTGGTATACCAAGCTTACGCATAGTCCCATTTGGCTTAGGTATTTCTACCCTTTTGACGGGGCTAGGTTTATAAGTTGAATCACTTAAGGACTTAAGTAGTGCTTCCTTGTTCTTACGAATATAGTCGAACAAGTCATAGACAGTCATTCCATCTATGCCAGCTCCACCCTTGTTTTCCTTGACTCGCTTATAGGCTCTATTGAGATTATTTTCATCTAAAACTAGTTGCTTAAATGAAATGCCATTCTTATTCGTATTTTCGCCAGAAGCGGCGCTACGTACCATCATTTGTTCACATATGTGAGCATTAAAATGGTCGAATTTACATTCTATTTTCTGCGATTGTCGCATCGCTTCCACCTCCAATATCGAAAAGAATTATTAATGTTCAGTCCTTCGTCGCAAAGCGACTACTATGACCTCTGCTGACTTCTGCATCGTTCAGTTAGACATCACGGCCTAATTTGTCTGTAGGACTCATTTCGAGTCCTTGCCAGACATTCGATACAGACCTCCCTGGGTAAGAACGTTAACTTTCGTACCATGTAGCTGTTGGCTCTACTTGATTTGCCCTTGCAGTAGTGATCGGATTTGAATTCCGCGGCACCCTTATCCTGCAAATCCAGCCTTATAGCCACTTCTTGTACATCAGCTCGGTACTTTGCCTTGGACTTCCTTCAGATTCCACCTCACGATGGACACCCTTGTCCTAAGCTAGTGATTCCGACTACTACGGTTCACAGAGGACTTTCACCTCTAAGTTAACGCCCATGCCAGGCGCACCGCGGCACGGCCCGAGCCAAAGTGCGGTCTCGGTCCTCGGTTGAAGCCTTACCAAAGTTCGGTAAGGCTCCAACACGTCCGGTGGTGTAATGGCTAAAGCCATAACGCCACTTTCGCTGCGGATGAATACTCTCAGCTTTTCCGACTAATTTAACTTAATATCAATACTTCTTATATATCACTCAATTATATTTATGTAGTATTTGATTTCTTGGTATTTGATTTCTTGATTTCTTATTAAAATTACGAAAAAAAGATAATAATCTGCAATATTAATAAGATGAAAAATAAATATTAACCAACTAGCCTCCGGTTGTGTGGAATGAACCCGCAGCGAAAGTGGAGTTAGGACGGTGATTTTCCGTTCTTACTCCACAGGACGAATTTTGAGATTTGCGGTTTATGCAAAGCTCAAAATCGAGGGTCGAGACCGCTCTTCGGCTCGAGCTGGTCCCGCAGCAGGTTCAATTCCACACAACCGGAGGCGGCATCCTTAAAAGAAAAAAAAGACAGAAGAATAAATTCTCCTGTCTATAAATATTTAAATACTTAAATTTTTAACTTTCCAATTACGTTCAATATTAAAACCATTCCGACAATGGTAGAAACTAATCCGCTCCACCACATAATGTCATACGTTGGTACGAAGAACAGTTGGAAAAACGCCAACATAATTATTATTCCGATCCAAAACTCAATTGATTTATACCATTTCATCTTGATCATCCCTTTAACTAACCCTATATTTACTTTCATTATAATAACTTTTTACAGAAAATAAATAGCTAATTTCATTTTTCTTTCAAGGTTTCGAACGAAATCGTCGTATTGTCAAATAACTAAAAATACTATTCAAATAATTAAAATATTTGTAATAGCCTATCAACCATCATCACAGTACGTTACGTAATTAAAAAAATAAACTAGATGAATACTCTCAACTCTGGAAACGGCATCCTTCAATTTACCTATCGAATTCCTCGTTAAAAATAACCATCAATTTACTCAACTGCATAAACTTATCAATCAATAGTTGATCATACTCGCCTTTCACAACGACTGGATCATCAGCTTTTAACTCATAACCAATCACTAAATCACTTGATTTAACTTTTTCATAACGGGCAATCACCTTATCCAAGTCACTTGCTGGACGCATTTCACTGGAAGTATGGTCATTTGACACGCCCCAGCCCTCTGTTATGATAGTATCCTGATATTCTTTCAAAATTGGATAATATCCCGGACGTCCTTTAATGTCCGCTAAGAGACTGAATGTGATAAAGTATCGATCAGGCCACAAGCCTAATTCCAAATGCGGTGACTTTTTATACCCACGTTTATCTTGATTAATGGCTAACCAAGTATCGGGTGGTGGATTTCGAGTTCGACGTTGGTGCTTAGCAATTTTCATAAAGAACTGCTGCTGATATTCTGCTTCCAGACGTCGTATCAGTTCGGCACCAATTTCCTCGAATTTTGGATCTAGATTGGCTCTGATCAACCCTAAACGACCAGGCAAAGTCATATCCTCAAAAACTTTAAAATCATTTTTATCAAACATGTTCTCAATCCTTTGTTGTAAAATATACATATCAATTATATAGGAGGAGCTATGCAAAAACCATTAGCATATCGAATGCGTCCAACTAATATCGACGAAGTTGTCGGTCAACAGCACCTCGTTGGTCCCCATAAAATTATTCGTCGTATGGTTGAAGCTAAGATGTTATCTTCAATGATACTTTACGGTCCTCCTGGGATCGGTAAAACTAGTATTGCTAGTGCTATCGCCGGTAGTACTAAATATGCCTTTAGAATGTTAAATGCAGCCACTGACAGTAAAAAGGACTTACAAGTCGTCGCTGCTGAAGCAAAAATGAGTGGTACGGTCGTCTTGATGTTGGATGAAATTCATCGTCTCGACAAAACTAAACAGGATTTTCTCTTACCATTGCTTGAAAGTGGCTCAATTATTTTAATCGGAGCCACAACCGAAAATCCCTATATCAATATTAGTCCTGCTATACGCTCTAGAGTCCAAATCTTTGAATTGAAGCCTCTCGATAGCGATGACCTTAAAAAAGCCGTCAAGCGTGCTTTAAATGACGATCAGAACGGTTTAGGCAAGTACAACGTCAAATTGGATGAAAATGCTTTAGATTTATTAGTCAGTTCAACTAATGGCGACCTACGAAGTATTCTCAATGGTCTAGAATTATCAGTTCTTTCGACCGAATCCAAAGATAACTCAGTTCACATTGATTTACAGTCAATCGAAGAGTCAGTTCAAAAGAAGGCTATCTCCTCAGATAAAGATGGTGACAGTCATTACGATGTCATGTCGGCTTTCCAAAAATCGATTCGAGGTAGTGACCCCAATGCTGCTCTGCTCTACTTAGCACGACTACTTGAAGCTGGCGATTTAACCTCAGCAATCAGACGATTGATGGTTTGTGCCTATGAAGATGTCGGCTTAGCTAATCCACAAGCCTGTGCTCGAGCTGTTCAGGCAGCACAAGTAGCACAAATGGTTGGTTTACCAGAAGCCCGTATTCCTTTAGCAGATGCTGTAATCGACCTCTGTCTATGTCCCAAATCTAACTCTGGTATGGTTGCCATTGACGGTGCCTTAGAAGACGTTAGAAATGGTAAAGCCAATTCCATCCCTGATGACCTCAAGGATGCTCACTACTCTGGCGCCAAGAAACTCGGCCATGGTGTCGGTTATAAATTTCCACATGATTATCCCAACGCCTGGGTGGATCAACAATACTTACCTAACAATTTAGTTAATAAAAAGTATTATCAACCGAACAACACTGGTAAATATGAACAAGCCTTAAATCTACGAATGCAACAAATACACGAATGGAAAATGAATTCAAAACGGAGTCAGAATAATTATGATAATTAAAATTTTGATGATCTTCTTTATTATTTTTTTATTAGCTTTAGCCTATATTCTTTGGAGTCACAGCAGTGGAAAATTCTTAATCTACTCGCCAGATGAAAATCTAACGTTGAAAAATGTCATGCGATTTACGGCCGGATTATTGGTCTTTGTGGCAATCATGGGAATCGTCATTGCCCTTATCGGTAGCAAGGAGGCCAACTTCATTACGCTCCTATTAGGAAGTTTAATTGCAGCGGCCTTTTCAATTTATTTAGCAAATATCCGCTAAATGTTAGCCGATGACTGTATTTATTAGGCCAAATCAACTAAAATAAGGATATAAAGCAGTTACATTACATTAACGGGGTGATACTTATGTTACAACAATATAAAAACATTCTCGTACCAATTGATGGTTCATTTGAAGCTGAGTTAGCTTTCAAGAAAGCTGTTGAAGTAGCCAAGAGAAACAAGGCTGCTATTCACTTAGTTCACGTTATTGATACTAGAGCTTTCCAAAACGTTTCTAGCTTTGATTCAACCATGGTCGAACAAATCACTGAAAAAGCTAAAGAAACTGTTAAGAGTTACGTTAAGACAGCTAAAGATGCTGGACTTGAAGATATTGATTACAGCATCGAATATGGTGCACCTAAAGCAATCATTGCCACAGACTTCCCTAAGAAATTAGGCGTTGATCTTATTATGATTGGTGCTACTGGTTTGAATGCTATGGAAAGATTATTGATTGGTTCAGTTACTGAATACGTTACTAGAACTGCTGCTTGCGATGTTTTAGTCGTTAGAACAGATCTTGATAACAAGACAATCAAGAAACCTAAGAAATAGACGATACATAAAAATAAATGGTATAAAAAAAGAGGACTGATTCGAAAGAATCGGTCCTCTTTTTTGGAACGGAAATTAATAAATTGTTTTTTTTATTAAAAGATATTCAAATGCATATCTTTCACTTTAGCTTTTAGTTTTTCAAAAACTGGTTTGTTCTCACTGATACTTGAAATGACGTAGGCTTTGATGTAGTCCTCGTCAGTCTTTTGACCTTCACGAGTACCTGCGTCTGCTAAGTAACAGTACATTTCATCGAGTTTGAACAATGTTTGTTCTTTTCTAGCAATGAAGATACCTTCGTTAGCATATTCCATAGCCTTTTGATTGTCATCCAATTTCAATGAAAGATCGGCCATGTTAGCATAAATCAAAATGCTATCGTGATAATTTTCGTCGCCAATCTTATCAAGACTAGATTTAATCAAGTCTTTAGCTTGATTGTAGTAAACTCTAGCTTCATCGACTGACTTTTTATTGATGTAGGCCTTTGCGGTAAAGACATCGATCAGAATATCGTACATATCAACGTTAGCGATGTTAACGTTCATAGCGCGGTTGAAATCGAAAATGGCTTTGTCATAATTCTTGCTTGTGACATATTCGATCAGACCGTTGAAGAAGTGTATCAATTTGATTTCTTGTTTATTATTGACGTTGATGTTCTTAAGCTTACCCAGTTTGTCGCTAATACCATCAAAATCATCTTGATAGAATGACTTCTTAATGTCACTGATGATTGAATAAATCTGACTATCGTCATTGACGATTACGAGGTTCATTGTGATACCCAGTCTTTCACAAATGCGAACCAATATTTCCATACTTGGAATCTTGTCCTTTTTTTCAATCAGGCTGACAGTTGCCTGTGTACAAATGCCATCAGCTAACTCAGATTGAGAAATACCTCTGAGTTTTCTGTAATGGCGAATTTTTTCACCTAATATTTTCATTCTAAACTATCCCCATTCATTTATTAATTCCAAGGATAATTTAAACAGTTATTAAAAAATGTTGCAAGAAATAAGCAGCGATAAAAAGATAAATTTTAAAAATTTAATTATTTACTTCAAAGAACCATGCGTCTTTTTCGGTACCATTTAATAATTCAGGATTATCATTTAATTTATCGTTAACCTTGACGATTTTACCGGTAACAGGTGATTCTAGCTCAACCACAGCCTTTTGAGCTTCAATCTCGCCACTTGATTCGCCTTTTTTAATATCAGAATCTACATCAGGTAATTCGACATATTTGACATTGCCTAAAGCGTCTTGACCCTCTTTTGTTAGGCCTATACGAGTTGTATGTTGGCCCTTCTTAATCCAGTAATAATTTTCATCAGTCATAACCAATTCCTACCTTTGCTTAAACGTACCATTTTCAAACATGTAACTCTTGTGGTGGAATCTCATTGACATAACTAAGCCAATACCGATCATGTTACCCAATAGGGCTGAACCACCTTGTGAAATAAACGGTAACGGAATACCAGTCAATGGCAATAATCCAACACTCATACCGATATTTTCGAACACGTGGAACAAGATCATCATGATAACACCAGTTGATACATAGGCATAAAATTCATTCTTAGTATCAAAAGTTACTTGAATCATTTGATAGATTAATAAGAAATACAACAAAATTAATACACAAGAACCAATGAAACCAAAGTTTTCACCGATAACTGAAAAAATCATATCGGATTCACGAACTGGAACATAAACATTTGAGACATTGAAGCCTTTACCAAATAATTGTCCAGAACCAATGGCCTTCATATTCTGCCATATTTGATACCCGTTTTCCGAAGTATCAGCAGATGGATTGAGCCAACTATCAATACGGGAGAACTGATAAGCTCTAAAGCCGAAGTGACCAAGCACCTGTCGACCCCAGTCAGTTGTAGCAAATAGCAAAGCCGTTCCACCAATAACGGCAACGATTAGAAAACCAGTTAAAAGGATTCGCCAGTCAATTCCCGAGACTAAGATCATCCCACCAAGAATGGCGACGAAAACCAAAATAGTACCGAAGTCATTTTGCAACTTCAATAGCACCATAACTGGCAATGTCCACAAAAACAACTTCCCAAGCAATAAGAAGTCTGAACTTATCTTATGAACTTGGTGTTGGCTGTTGTGATTCGTAATGACTTTACCCAGCATTAATATAAACGCCGGTTTCATCACTTCAGATGGCTGAAAGGTAAACGAACCAATGGCAAACCAACTCTTAGCACCAGTACTTGCCGCATAAGAACGACTGTAAAAGATCAGCACCAGCATCAGTAACGCTATACCAGCAAAGTAGGCATAATTAGCCACCTGCCAGAGTTGTTCCGCGTCAAACTGCATAATAACAGCGATTATCGCCGCACCAATAACATACCAAGCGACTTGCGAAACAACATTTTTTAAAGGATTCTGAGAATCTTGAATTGTCGCAACATAAATAGACATTAAGCCTATAATTGCCAACATCATTACAGAAAAAATAATTCCATAATCGATTCTCGAATCCACATCATTTTTTCGATTATTTTCTCTTATTTGCATGTTTTACACCTGCTAATGATTATGTAAATTATATTGCATTAGCAATTCGTTAATTGCGTCGTCCAATTTTACTGATTTAAATGGTGTTTCGTTACTTTCAACGAATGAAAGATAACGTTCGCCATCTTTTTTGATAGTTCCGATATATTTTTTGCCATCCCAAAGCTCATATGTTTCAGGATCACTACTGATATCTTTTAAATTAATTTCAACTGCTCTTTTTCTACTAGACATTGAATCTTTCCTTTATTTGTTATGAAATTTTTTTGCGATAATTTCGTCTTCATACTTTTCTGGATGAGGATTTCTAAAAATAGTGAAATTATCTGGCACTGGATCTACTCCACCACGGACAAAGGGATTACAGCGTATAATACGTGCAATCCCCATAATGGTACCCAAAATTCCACCGTGCATTTTAACTGCATCTATAAAATAGGTCGAACATGTTGGGTAATATCGACAACTCGGTGGTAATACTGGAGAAATAAATTTCTGATAGAATCGAACGATTCCAATTAAAATCTTCTTAAGCATGATACTACCTTAAAAAGTCGAACATATGCATCCAAGTCCCAGGCCACAAAACAGCAAGTGGATTAGATCCACCCAAGGCTGAACCAATCAACATACCCAGAACTAAAAAGATTAGCATTAACAATAGTACCCAACCTATTTTCCTAAAAATATCGCGACGATATTCTTTACCAAAGTCTCTCTTCATTTTTCATCCTAGTATTTTTTATGTTTTTCAATATTTTCCAATAACACACCAGTACCCAAAGCAACTGAATCTAAGGGACTGTCAGTTAGTAGAACGGGAACTTGAAGTTTTTCAGACAATAGCTTGTCCAAATTCTTCAATAGGGCTCCACCACCTGTAAGCATGATACCACGGTCAATGATATCACCTGATAGTTCTGGTGGTGTTTGCTCCAAAACGCTTTTAGCGGCGTTGACAATCTGTTCTATGCCATCTGACAAGGCCTCTTGAATCTCAACTTCATTTGTTGTGATTTCTTTTGGCAATCCAGTGACAATATCAATACCACTTGCAGAGAATGTTTTACTTTCATCGGCATCCATAACACAACCAATTTCCATCTTGATTTGTTCAGCAGTTCTTTCACCGATGATCAAATTGTGATGTTGCTTGATATATGCTTGGATGGCTCCAGTCATCTTATCACCCGCAAAACGCAATGATTGACTTGTTACAATATCACCCATTGAAATGACAGCAATATCACTAGTACCACCACCAATATCGATCACCATGTTACCTTGTGGCTTAAAGATATCTAAACCAGCACCTACGGCCGCAACCTTTGGCTCTAATTGAAGATATACTTTACCACCACCGGCTTGTTCAGCAGCTTCGATAATTGATTTTTGCTCAACTGGAGTTACGTTAGTTGGTGCACAAATCATGATTGTTGGTTTTGAGAAACGACCACCGACATCCAATTTTTCAATAAAGTATTGCAACATTTTTTCTGTAATATCAAAGTCAGCAATAACCCCATCTTTTAAGGGACGGATAGCTTTGATATTAGCTGGCGTTCTACCAACCATCAAATAAGCATCCTTACCAACAGCGACTACATCATTATTATTTGTATTAATTGCCACAACAGAAGGTTCGTTCAAGACGATTCCCTCTCCTTTGACATCAATAAGTACATTTGCTGTACCCAAATCAATTCCTAGATATTTCGACATACTATATCCTCCAAGACTTAAACACAAAAAGTATATCATAACCAGCTTAATCATTAAATTGCCAATAAAAAAAGAAAGTGGGAATTCCACTTTCTCAAGCTAATATTAAGCCAATTTTATTGCACTCGATACTGTATTTAACACTAAAGTTTCACGGCCAGCTTCATCAACTGAAACACGTCTAATTTTAGCACCTAAATTTCTTAACTTTTCAGTGAAATGATAATATCCACGATCCAAATATTGAAGGTTTGAAACACGAGTCTCGCCTTCAGCAACTAATCCTGCTAGAACAAGTGCTGCAGCAGCACGTAAGTCAGTAGCAGCAACATTAGCACCACTTAGTTGAGCTGGACCAAACATAATAACTGAATTACCTTCGATCTTATAATCAGCTTTCATCTTACCGAATTCTGGGAAATGCATGAAACGGTTTTCGAAAACTGTTTCTGTCATAACTGTAGTACCAACACTTAATAGTTGAGCTAAAGTCATTTGAGCCTGCATATCCGTTGGGAATCCAGGGTGAGGCAAAGTTTTTACATCAACTGGTTTTAATTGATTAGTTCCAATGACACGAATTCCTTCATCAGTTTCATCGATCTTCACACCCATTTCAATCAATTTTGAAAGTAATGGACGATTATGAGCAGCTACGGCATCTTGAATAAAGATATCTCCGCCAGTAACTGCAGCAGCAACCATGAAAGTTCCTGCTTCGATACGATCTTGCATAATTGAGTGTTCGCAACCGTGAAGTTTTTCAACACCATTGATACGAACAGTATTAGTTCCGGCACCAGTTACTTCGGCACCCATTTTACCTAAAACATTAGCAAGATCAACAATTTCGGGTTCTCTAGCAGCGTTATCGATGACAGTTTCACCATCTGCCAAAGTTGCTGCCATCATAATATTTTGAGTTGCGCCAACACTTGGGAAATCCAAGTAAATGTTAGCACCGTGCAATCCTTCAGTTTCAGCGTCAATAAAGCCACCATTTTGACTGAATTTAGCACCCATGGCTTCCAATCCCTTGATATGAAGATCAATTGGTCTGGAGCCGATGGCACAACCACCAGGCATGGCAACGTGAGCTTCTTTGTTGCGAGCCAAAAGTGGTCCTAAAACAACGATGGAAGCACGCATTTTATCTACAAGATCTTCAGGAGCAGTAGTTGAAGTTCCTTTGCTTGTATCAACTGTAAGTACTTCATCCGCTTCATCATATGAAACATCAGCGTTCAAAGCTTTCAAAACTTTAGACATAGTAATTACATCCGATAACGGAGGAATATTCGTTAATAAGGTTTTACCCTCAGATGCTAGAATAGTTGATGCTAAAATTGGTAAAGCAGCATTCTTAGCACCTTCAATTCTGACTGTTCCCTTTAATTGCGTAGGTCCATTTACGATTATTTGTTGCACAATATTCTCCTCCAAAAACCTGGAATCATTTAAAAAGCAAGGCTATATTTTGAGATAGACTGAAAATACTCATGAAAAAAGAGCTTACTGTATAACCAAGAGCGATTGCAATAAACGCTACAAGTAATTGTAACATTTTAGGATTGGATTTGTTATATATCTTTTTCCAATCCACAACTTGCAATAGATTAAAACTTAACCAGATAAATATAACATGACTTATAAGAGTTATTATCGCATTAATTCCGATATTTATCATTTTATAAACCTCACTTTTCTAAATAATAACATTTTCTTAACTTTTTTGAAGTTTTGGGTTGTTAACTTTAAAAATACTTAAAGCTGCCGTCTCCGGTTGGCAGAGAAAATTCGCCTGCTGTGAGGAACGGTTCGAGCCAAAATTCGGTCTCGAACCTCGCTTTGAAGCCTTGCCACAGTTCGGCAAGTCTCCAAAGTCGTCCTGTGGTGTAAGAGCTAAAGCTCTAACGCCACTTTCACTGCACCTGATTTTCTCTGCCAACCTCCGACTAGTCCCTTTCAGCGCTTTAAAAGCAAAACCTAAAACCAATCTTAATACTTGCAGCTAATTTAATATCCTTGAGATTATACCAGAATTAAAAACCTTCTTCTCCATTACTAGTAAATTACAAAAAGTTAAATACACTTATACTGTTCGACCAAGCTTAATCAAATATCAGTTATATCAATTTAAATAATTAAACATTATCAGATTCCAGAGTTAACTTAGCCGAAGGGCGTGAGATATGCTTACCCGCCATGAAAGTGGTGTTAGAGTGGTGAACCTCCACTCTTACAGCACAGACGTATTTTGAGATTTGCGGTTTTTGTAAAGCTCAAAATCGAGGTGCGAGACCTTGGCTCGCACCGGTCCATGGCAGGTGGCATATCTCACGCCCTTCGGCGGCATATTTCAAAAGCAAAAAAAAGAAGGCTGAAAATAAATCTCAGTCTTCTTTTTGAATTAATTAATTTCGATGTGAACTTACGTTAATTCTGTTTATAGCTTTACGTAGAGATACCTGAGCACGAGCCAAGTCATCAACGTTGTGTTTTTCTTCAGCAACCTTGATTGTTTGTTCAGCTTTTTGCTTAGCATATTCTGCACGTCTTAAATCAATGTCTCTAGCTCTTTCGGCACTATTTGCGACGATTGAAACTAGATCATTGCTAAACTCCAAGAACCCGCCATTTACAGCAATTGAGTCTTCATGATGAGGCTTGTCCACACGACGGACACGTACTTCATCAATGATCAATGGGGCGATAATTGGCTCATGGTGAGCCATGACACCAATTTCACCGTCAATAGTACTCAACACAACGAGTTTTGCATGATGATCGTAAACAACACCATCGGGAGTAACAATATTGACCGTCATAATATTTTCAGCCATATTATCTCCTCCTATCCTTAATTGGCAACAGCTTGTTCAGTATTTTCATCTTCGTCAGCTGGTTTCCAGCCCATCTTCTTGGCTTTATCAAGAACGTCTGAGATTCCACCAACACCGTTGAAGGCATCTTCAGGAACGTCATCATATTTACCATCTAAGATAGCACGGAAGTCCTTAACTGTTTCAGCAACTGGAACATAAGAACCTGGTACACCAGTAAATTGTTCAGCAACACTGAAGTTTTGTGACAAGAAGAATTGGATACGTCTTGCACGGGCAACAACAGTCTTTTCTTCATCAGACAATTCGTCCATACCTAAGATAGAAATAATATCTTGGAGTTCGTGATATCTTTGAAGAACTTCTTGAACTTCTGTGGCAACATCATAGTGTTCTTGACCAATAACATCTGGATCAAGAGCAGATGATGATGAAGCTAGTGGATCAACGGCTGGATAAATACCTTGTTGTGTCAACTTACGTTCCAAGTTGGTTGTAGCATCCAAATGGGCGAAAGTTGTAGCTGGAGCTGGATCAGTATAATCATCGGCAGGAACATAAACGGCTTGAATTGATGTGATTGAACCCTTCTTTGTAGAAGTGATTCTTTCTTGCAATTGACCCATTTCTGTAGCCAATGTTGGTTGGTAACCAACGGCTGATGGCATACGTCCAAGCAAGGCAGAAACTTCTGAACCGGCTTGTGTAAATCTGAAGATATTATCGATGAACAATAGCACATCTTGACCTTCAACATCACGGAAGTACTCAGCAATTGTCAAACCTGTTAAGGCAACACGCATACGAGCACCAGGTGATTCGTTCATTTGACCATAAACCATGGCTGTTTTAGCAAGAACACCAGATTCCTTCATTTCATAATAAAGGTCATTACCTTCACGTGTTCTTTCACCAACACCAGTAAATACTGAAATACCACCATGCTCTTCAGCAATATTGTGGATTAACTCTTGAATTAGAACGGTTTTACCAACACCGGCACCACCGAACAAACCAACTTTACCACCACGAACGTAAGGTTCGAGTAAATCGATAACTTTGATACCTGTTTCAAGAATTTCAGTTGATGTATTTAATTGATCATAAGGAGGTGCTTGACGGTGAATACTATTTCTTGGGAAGTCGGCTGGAAATGCCTTTCCTCCATCGATTGATTCACCTAAAACGTTGAACACACGACCCAATGTCTCTTTACCAACTGGCACAGAGATAGGACCTTCAGTATTAACAACTTCGTCACCTCTTTGAAGTCCATCGGTAGAACTCATAGAAATAGCACGCAAGGCGCCATCACCTAGTTCTAGGGCAACTTCAAGGGTAATTTCTGATCCGTCGCTTTTCTTAACTGTTAAAGCGTCGTTGATCTCTGGTAAGTCTTTATCTAATGAAAACTCAACATCGACAACTGGACCGATTACCTGAATAACTTTTCCTTTGCTACTCATTAATTTGGCTCCTTTCTAAACTATTCAAGTGCAGCAGCACCACCGATGATTTCAGTGATTTCTGTAGTGATTTGAGCTTGACGGGCACGGTTATAGTGCAATGACAAACTTGCAATAAGATCGTCAGCATTATCAGTCGCACTCTTCATAGCTGTTACAGAAGCAGCATGCTCTGCTGTTTTTGCATCCATCATTGCTCCTAAAACTAAACACTCAATATATTGAGGCACAATTGCAGATAGAACTGCTTTAGGGTTTGGTTCTGTGATGTATTCAGTAGCAACTTGTTGTTCTTCAGCAGTAACGTCATCAGGCTCTGTCAAAGGCAATAACTTATCTGTAGTAAAGTTAGAAACCAATGAGTTAACGTGGTGATTATGACAAATATCAATCTCATCGAACAATTCAGCTTGATACATTTGCAAAATTGTCTTCATGATTGGAGTGATATCTTTAACTGTTGGAATATCTGGTAAACCACGATATTCATAAGAAACGTCAAAGCCACGTGCTTTAAAGAACTCTGTTCCGGTAGCACCTAAGGAAATAATAGTAAATTTACTCTTGTCGCCGTTGTACTTCTTTTGAAAGAGGTCCATCATGGCTTTCAAAATATTACTGTTATATCCACCAACAAGACCACGGTCTGATGTAATAACAACATAGGCAGTCTTTTTGACTTCACGAACTTTTAGAAGACTATTTAAACTTAGCGGATCAGTAGAATCATCAGCAACTGACAATTCTTTAAACACATCAGCCGCTGTTAAATGTCTAATAATGTCTTCAACCTTTTTTGCGTACAATTGATAAGCAATAGATTTCTTTTCAATACGAGAGAGTTTAGCACCAGAGACCATTTGCATGGCTCTTGTAATTTGACCGGTTTTCTTAGTAGAAGAAATTCTTCTTTTAATATCCATAAGGGACTCAGCCATTATTTAAACCTCCTGTATTAGTTTGCTTGCTTACTATCTGAATTGTCAGCTTCGCCTGACTTAGAAGCCAAGAAGTTCTCTGTAAATTCACTTACAGCGGCCTTAAACTTGTCTTCATCAGGTAATGTACCTTTATCTTTGATTGTTTGTAAAAGATCTGCATGATTTGCATCGAAATATTCAGAAAGTGAAGTTTCATATTCTTTAAGATCTTCAACTTTAATTTTATCTAAGAATCCTCTTGTCAAAGCAAACAAAATCAAAACTTGTTTTTGAACAGGAACTGGTGAGTGTACGGGTTGTTTTAGAACTTCCTCAGTACGACGACCACGATCTAGTTTTGCTTTTGTAGCTTCATCAAGGTCAGATCCAAATTGTGCGAATGATTCCAATTCGTGATATGAAGAAAGGTCTAGACGTAAAGTACCAGCAACTTTCTTCATAGCCTTAATTTGGGCATCCCCACCAACACGAGAAACAGATGTACCAGCATCAATAGCTGGACGTGTACCTGAGTGGAACATATCACTACTCAAGAAAATCTGTCCATCAGTGATAGAAATTACGTTAGTTGGAATATAGGCTGACACATCACCGGCTTGTGTTTCAACGATAGGTAGAGCGGTCATTGAACCACCACCTAAATCGTCACTCAACTTAGCAGCACGTTCTAGTAAACGTGAGTGCAAGTAGAAAACATCACCAGGATATGCTTCACGCCCAGGTGGTCTACGAAGCAATAGCGAAATTTCACGATAGGCATTAGCTTGCTTGCTTAAATCATCATAGACGATCAAAACATGCTTGCCATTGTACATGAAGTATTCACCCATTGCTGCACCAGCATATGGTGCAAAGTAAAGCATTGGGGCTGGTTGACTAGGGCCAGCTTCAACAACGATTGTGTAATCCATGGCACCATGTTTTCTCAAGGTTTCAACTTGTGCTCTGATAGTTGATTCCTTTTGACCAATGGCAACATAGATACAAATCATATCTTCATCTTTTTGATTTAGAATTGTATCAATAGCGATTGATGTTTTACCAGTTTTACGGTCACCGATGATCAACTCACGTTGACCACGACCAATAGGAACAAGTGAGTCAACTGATTTCAAACCTGTTTGTAAAGGTTCGAAAACTGACTTACGTTGCATAACACCGGGTGCAGGTGATTCAATAGGTCTTGTTTTGTCAGTCTTGATTTCTCCAAGGCCATCAACAGGTTGACCTAAAGAATTTACGACACGTCCAACCATTGCTTCTCCGACTGGAACTTCCATGATACGACCTGTTCTCTTAACAGTATCGCCTTCACGAATTTTATCGTAATTACCTAAAATGATGATACCAACATCATCACTTTCAAGGTTCTGAGCCACACCAAAAGTACCGTCTTGGAATTCTAGCAATTCACTTGCCATAGCATTTTCAAGGCCATTAGCACGAGCAATACCATCACCGACGTATGTAACTGTACCTACTTCATCAACTGAGAGTTCATTTTTATAGTTCTTTAACTGTTCTTTGATCAGCGAACTAATCTCTTCAGTTTTGATGCTCATTCTTTTCACCTCGACTTAATTATTAACCAATAGCGTCTTCTTGATGTCATTAAATCTCTTAACAAGACTACCATCGACAACTTGATCTCCTACTCGGATTATAACGCCACCGATGATAGATGGATCAACTATTTTCGTTAAATTTACTTTATTTACTGAAAATCTCTTCTTAATCACAGACTCAAGTGTTTTGGCTTGAGCGTCTTCTAACTCAATCGTAGTAGTAACTGTAGCTTCAACGATTACATTTGCTTCATCATATTTTTCAATGAAAGCATCTGCCATTTCCACAATACAGTCCATACGATTATTGTCAAAGACTAAGCTTAAGAAATCTTGCATTAATTCACCAAATTGGCTCTTCAATGTTTCCAAGACTTTAAGTTTTTCAGTGCGAGAAATTGAACGTCCTGCAAGAGCAAAGCTCAAGCTAGGATTTTCTTCATAGACTTGTTTCAAAGACTTTAAATCTTCGAGAATTTCTTCTATAGAGTTTTGTTCTTCGGCAACTTCGTAAAGTGCCTTACTGTAACGCTTTCCCACTTGAATGTTACTTAGTTTCATTTACCGTCAACTCCTTAATGTAAGAGTCGATTAGTGACTTTTGATCGTCTGCATTAAGCTCCTTAGAAATAACTTTAGAAGCAATTTCCAAAGATAAGTTTGCTATATCATTTTGAGCGCCTGACATAGCATCTTCTCTAGCTTTAGCTGCATCGGATTTTGCTCTTTGTCTTAATTCTTCAGCTTCGCTATGAGCGTCAGATACGATGGACTTCTTTTGAGTCTCACCGCTTTCCTTAGCTTTATTAACAATTTCCACTGCTTCAGCACGTGAATTTTTAAGAGCATCTTCACGTTCTTTTGCCAACTTTTCAGCACGTGAGCGTTCCTGATCCGCATAATCAAGATCACCAGTAATCTTTTCAGATCTGGCATCCATCATCTTTGTAACAGGACCCCAAGCAAAATGCTTCACTAACAGTGCTAAAACGATGAAAGAAACAAGAATGAAAAGCATGTCACCCAAAGCTACTTGATTAGCTCCGAGAACTAATAAACCTGCCAATATTCTTCACTCCTTCCTTTCTAATAAGTACATAAAACATAAAAAGGCGACTATTTTATATCGCCAAATTTTTGGTTGTATGTATTAAACGAAAAGAATAACGAACGCAATAGCAATGGCAATGATAGGAACAGCTTCGATAAGACCAACACCAATGAACATTGTTCCTCTTAATTTATCAGCTACTTCTGGTTGACGAGCCATTCCTTCAAGAGTTTTAGAAATAACGAGTCCGTTACCGATTGATGCTCCAAGAGCAGCGATACCAGCTGCAAGAGCTGCCGCAATATCCTTCATAATTTAAAATCCTCCAATAAATGTTATTCTTGTTCCAGTTTACGTGAAATATATACCATAGATAGTGTGGTAAATACATACGCTTGGATGGCTCCAATAAATACAGAAAAGCCTTGCCATACCATAGCTAATGGCATAGCCGCAACGAATGTCACAGCGCCAAGACTCTTTGCAACAGTTCCAATAAGTGCAAGAAGTACTTCACCGGCAAATATATTACCGTATAGACGTAGTGACAATGTTAGGAAGTTGGTAAATTCTTCCAGAAGGTTAATTGGTAGCAAAAACTTTACCGGTCTCGCATAATTGGATAAATACCCACCGAATCCAAATTTCTTCACAGCATAATAGTGTGAAATCAACAATGAAACCGTCGCAAGTCCCATTGTGATTAAGGGATTAGATGTTGGTGATTTAACGTATGTGAAACCGCCAACCTTTACTTGGAAGAATAATCCTAATTGGTTAGATACAAAGATAAATAGGAATAATACAAACGCGTAAAGATTGAATTGTTTACCTGAACCGTCTGGCATCGCCGATTTTACAATACTATTAGTAAAATCAATCATCCATTCGAGTACATTCTGTGCTTTGCCTGGTCTCATTGTGACTTTACGAGATAATGCAAACACCAAAATGAAAACAAGGATTGCAGAGACTAGAACTGACAAGTCATTTGCAACATTGAATCTTAAGCCTAAGAATTCAACAAACTTATACTTATCATCCAATAATAACCCTCCTTTCTTCGCTTATTGAAAACAATTGATACCACAAAATAATAACACTAAATTTTATATATTAAAACAATGAAATCCTTATTTTGTCCCAAATAATCTGTCACCAGCATCACCCAAGCCTGGGAAGATATAGCCGCTGTCAGTAATTTTTTCATCAAGTGAAGCTGCGTAGATATCTACGTCAGGATGTGCATCTTGAACAGCTTTGACACCTTCAGGAGCAGCAACTAAAACAACTAGACGCATGTGCTTAGCACCACGTTTCTTCAAAGCTTCAATAGCCATGTTAGCGGAACCACCAGTAGCAAGCATTGGATCAACGATGAATAGTTCACGTTGGTCGATATCACTAGGAAGTTTCACAAAATATTCGTGTGGTTTCAAAGTTTTTTCATCACGGTACATACCAATGTGACCAACCTTAGCAGCTGGAATCAACTCAAGCACACCATCAACCATGCCTAGACCTGCACGCAAGATAGGAATAACAGCTAGTTTTTTACCAGCAAGAACTTTTTGAGTTGATTTACCCATTGGTGTCTCTACTTCAACATCCTTCAATGGCAAGTCACGAGTAATTTCGTAAACCATCAATTCACCAATTTCGTTGGCAACTTCACGGAATACCTTTGTACCAGTGTGCTTGTTACGGATAATTGTAAGTTTGTGTTGGATCAATGGGTGGTTTAGAACTGTAAATTTAGACATTTGTGAATCTCCTTAGTTTTTATAATGTGTGTTGCCGGCTGATTTATTCAAACGATTACTGTATGCAGCACCGTGACCTTCGTCAGGAAAGCCTTGAGCTAGAATGTAATCCACATGGTCGTTATCTAACTGACGTAGGCCAGCAAATAACTCTCTGGAAGCACTAATTACATCTTTGCCTAGTGAGAAGGTTTCGATATCATCAGGAACTTCTTGCAGAATTTCATCCGTAGCCATGACTCCCATTGGAACATCTTTAGCGACGTATTCAGCGATTGCTTGTTTAAAATCTTTTACATCATCGACAATGATGACTTGTGCGCTTGGTGCATAGTGCTTGTACTTCATACCTGGTGCCTTTGGAACTTCGGTTGCAGTAACCTTGTGATGATCTGAGTTGACGTTACTGATTACTTTCAATAAATCGTCTGAATCAATCATCCCTGGACGTAAAATCGTTGGTATCTCAACTGACAAGTCAATGACAGTTGATTCTACCCCAAGTTTTGTTGGACCGTCATCCAAAATAGCGGCAATTTTACCATGTAAATCGTGATAAACGTGCTTTGCTAAAGTTGGACTTGGTTTTCCACTCGTATTAGCGGATGGACCAACAATTGGTTTGCCAAAAGTCTTGATAAGATTCAAAGTAGCCTTATTATTGGGCATTCTAAAGGCAGCAGTCGTAAGTCCCCCGTAACTGCTTTGGAAAGTTTTCCAGGTTGAATTGGCATAATAATCGTCAATGGACCTGGCCAAAATGCCTTCATTAGCTTCTCTGCCAATGGTTTGTAGCTGTTGTCAGCATATTCCCAGACCATTTCAGGACTGGAGACGTGCACAATCAACGGGTTGTCACTCGGACGGCCCTTAGCTGCATAGACATCTTTGACTACATCAGGTCTTGTTGCGTCAGCACCCAAGCCGTAGACTGTTTCGGTTGGAAAAGCAACCAATTGGCCCTTGGCAAGAAATGCCGCTGCTTCTTGAATCTGTGTACTCTCTAGTATCTCAGTATCCAATACTACATCTCCTTTTTAGCTTTTAGATATCGGTAATTCCCACTTATATCTTTATGAAATTCTACAACATAATTGGGTAGATTATCACAAAAAATCTGTTTTATTGCATTTTTTTGTCGAAAACCGAACTCCATATACAAAATACCGTCATCAGAAAGATAATTTTGAACTTTCTTAGTGATATTCTCATAGAATTCTAACCCATTATCTTGACCGTATAAAGCCAAGTCGGGTTCAAATTTAATAACACTGGCATCCATATCCTTTTTCTCATCCTCAGCAATGTACGGTGGATTCGAAACAATGATGTCGAATTTCTGTGGTTCGATGCTTTCAAACAAATCGCTCTGCTTAAAAAAGACATTGTTAGTTTGGTAATTCTCAGAATTCAACTCGGCAACTTTTAAGGCATCCTCTGAGATGTCCGTTGCTAAAATTTCATCATCTGGAAATTCCAAGCCTAACGTCACGGCAATAATACCGGAACCTGTCCCAATATCACAAATGCTCTTTTGCTCTGGACCATGCTCGTCAATAATTTGTTGAACCATTTCTTCAGTATCTTGACGTGGAATTAGCACGTTTTGATTAACTGAAAAGTTTCGATCCATGAAATAAGCGTATCCCAAAATGTATTGCACTGGCTCATCCATCATCAAACGGGCTAACCCATCACGGAACCTGCGCCAAATATCACTCGGTACATAATCATTTCGATGAAGTTGTAGTTGCGTATAATTGAAACCGCTTAATTCTTCCATTAAATACTGAGCATCTTCGGGAAATTTGTTTTGGTCCTTTAACATAGAAAAAGCCCTTTTCAGGGCGTTAGAATAACTTAGCTTCTCCACTTTGAATTTGCTCCAACTTCTTGGTTTGGTCATCAACAATCAATGCGTCGATAATTTCTTCCAACTCACCATTCATGATTCGGTCAAGTTTATTCAAAGATAACCCAATTCGGTGATCAGTGACACGGTTTTGTGGGTAGTTATAAGTTCTGATACGTTCAGAACGGTCCCCTGTACCAACCGCAGACTTACGTTGTTCATCATATTCACTTTGGTTTTCTGATTCATAATAATCATAAACACGTGATTTCAAAATTTGCATAGCTTTTTGACGGTTCTGTTGTTGTGAACGTTGATCCTGCATAGCAACAACGATACCTGTTGGAATGTGGGTCATACGAACAGCTGATGAAGTTTTATTGATATGTTGACCACCGGCACCAGATGAACGGTAAACATCAGTTCTAATGTCTTTTGGATCAAGATCAATATCAACTTCGTCATATTCAGGCATAACGGCAACAGTAGCAGTTGATGTGTGAACCCGACCTTGTGATTCAGTTGAAGGGATACGTTGCACACGGTGTGCCCCATTTTCATACTTCAACTTCGAATAAACACTCGTACCAGTAATCATAACGGCAACATCTTTGTAACCGCCGACTTCAGTATCAGTTTCATCGATAATATCAAAAGTCCAGCCTTGCTTTTCAGCATATTTACTGTACATACTCAACAAATCAGCAGCAAATAAACTAGCTTCATCACCACCGGCAGCACCACGAATTTCCATGATAATATTCTTATCATCATTAGGGTCCTTAGGTAGCATCAAAAGTGTGATGTTATGTTCAACTTCTTCAAGTTCTTTCTTAGAAGTCTCCATTTCTTCTTTAGCCATTGATTGCATTTCTGCATCGTCAGTCTCACGAAGAATTTCGTCACTGTCACTGATACTTTGTTTTAGTTCCTTGTAGCGTTTGAAAGCAGCCACAACGTCACGCATGTCAGCTTCTTCTTTGGAATAAGCCATGTAACGCTTGGTATCATTGATAACTTCAGGATCACTCATTAATTCTTGAAGTTCTTGATATCTTTCAAGCAATGTTTCTAGTTGTTCAAATATTTTATCCAACTTAACTATCCTTTCTTCTATTTACTTAGTCTTGATTGAGCATTGGAGGATGGTTATAGTGTCGACGGCAAACTGGATAGTACATTTCATTACCACCAATTGCAATCTGATCACCATCATAAACTGGTTTACCATTAGCCATACGCATATTCATTGTAGCTTTTTTTGTACAGAACCAGCAAATTGTCTTCATTTCTTCCAATTTGTCAGCGTACAACAAGAGATATTTTGTTCCCTCAAACAATTCATTTCTGAAATCGTTCTTCAAACCAAACGCCATGACTGGAATTCCTAAATCATCAACGACTTGTGCTGCCTGCAAAACTTGATCTTTTGTCATGAATTCACACTCATCGATCAATACACAAGCGGCATTGGGGTTTTCTCCTTTAACGATTTCAAAAACATTTGAATCATCTTTCAAAGCAATTGCATCCCGATCTAATCCCATTCGGCTCTGTATTTTACCAGTACCGGAACGAGTGTCTAAAATGCTAGTCATCAAAATGACTGATTTGCCTTGTTCTTCATAATTATGTGCCACTTTCAAAATCTCAATGGATTTTCCGCTATTCATAGCACCATACTTAAAAAATAATTGAGCCAAAATCACGCCTCCAAAAATATGTCCTACAAGATTATAACGAAAAAACACCTCCTTGAACACATTAAACATTACCCAATTTCAAACAAAATCAGCTAAAATAGAGGTTAGGTGTGATAATATTATTTTAATTAATTTAAATTCGGGGTTTTTAGTAATGACATTCAAATCAGGAATAGCAACATTAACAGGCAAAACGTCCTACTTTATTTTGAGTAAATTTTTCAACGGTGGTTCCTCATACCCCGGAAAAATTGCTTACAAGATTGATCCAGATATTTTAAAAAGTCTTGGCAAAGATTACGACTTGATCGTTGTTACTGGTACTAATGGTAAAACTTTAACGACATCTTTGATCAACAAGATGCTGATTCAAAAATTCGACGACGTGTTAACAAACCCAACCGGTTCTAACATGATTCAAGGTATCGTCACTAGTTTTGTGACTCACCACAAAAAGAGCAAGCGTCCAATCGCAGTTCTAGAAGTCGATGAAGCTAATGTTCCCATTATTTGTAGCTACATCAAACCTAAATATTTTGTTCTAACAAATATTTTCCGTGACCAAATGGATCGTTATGGTGAAATTTACACAACTTACCAAAAAATTCTGGACGGTATTAAGATGGCACCTGATGCAACAATCATCGCTAACGGTGATGCTGCAATCTTTGCTTCAAAAGATTTGCCAAATAAGGTCATTTCTTACGGCTTTTCTGATAAAGGCCACGAAACTGAGGATTTCAAGGCTCCAACTAACACTGACGGCGTTCTTTGTCCTAAGTGTAACCATATCTTGCACTACCACATGATTTCATACGCTAACTTGGGTAGCTATTTCTGTCCTAACTGTGGTTTCAAACGTAGCGAGTTAAAGTATCAAGTTAATAACATTTCAACACTTTTGCCTAACAAAACTGAGTTTGAAATCGACGGCAACAAGTTTACTATGAATATTGGTGGTAAATATAACGTTTATAACGCCCTAGCCGCTTTCGCCATTGCCTCAGAAATGGGTATCAGCGTGGAACAAATGCAAAAGGCCTTTGCCTATGATGAAAAAGTCTTTGGACGTCAAGAAACAATCAACGTTGATGGCAAGAGTCTCAACATCATTTTAGTCAAAAACCCAGTTGGTCTGAACCAAGTTATTGAGACAGTTTTGAGTGACAAAGATCCCTATACGCTAGCTTTCCTACTCAACGCTAATTACGCTGACGGTATCGATACTAGTTGGATCTGGGACGCTAACTTCGAAGATTTCGACTACAAGAAGTTGCCATTAGTTATTACCGGTGGTAAACGTGTCAAAGATGTCACTTATCGTTTCAAGATTGCTGGACTCGATATGAACAAGAATATTGAAACCGTTGAAATTGACGACTTCGTTAAAGAAATTCCAAATATTCCAACGGACAAGATGTATGTACTCGCTACTTACACTGCTATGTTGGGATTGAGAAAAGCTTTGATGGATAAAGGTTATATTAAACAAAAATAAAGTCAAAAATAGCTCCTCGAATTGAATTCTACATTCAACTCGAGGAGCTATTTCTTTACTAAAATTCTGAACTATCACTACAACTTTCATCTAAAAATGACTGTAAAATAGTTTCTCGACGTTCCAAGAATAATTGATTAGTTTGAATTGGATGTACTCGGTTAGTCATGACAACCATGGCCGTTTGATGTTTATAATCAACTGCCAAAAACTCACCTGTATAGCCAGTGTGGAATAAAACGTGGCCAGAACCGTCCGGTTTAACGTCCCAACCAAGTGAACGACCGGGATTTAAAGTTGTGAAATTATGATACAAGAATTTTTTATCAGGCTTTAACATATCTTGAGCGAACTTCATCACATCATCAAGTGTCGCAAACATACCTGCTGATCCACAATGTTTACCCAATTGACGAGCTTTCGGATCATTAGCAATTCCCTGTAACATTTGGCCGTCAACTTCATACGTTGGCACACAGCGCTCTGGAGCAGGTTCAAAAGTTGCATCTTTCAAGCCTTCCGGTTCAACAATATATTTCATAATGGCATCTTGAACAGGCATTTTATAAAACTTCTCAATTACCAATCCTAGAAAAATCAACCCAGTATCCGTATAAACGACTTTTTTATTGAAAGTATCGGTTACAGGCAACTTCAATAAGGCGTGAATCAATTCATCAGTGTTCAAAGCATCTCGATTAGGAATATAGCCGTGGATTCCTGAGGTATGAGTAATCAGATGAAACAACTCTACCCTATCGTCAGAAAACTCTGGTAAATATTTCTTAATTGGATCATGCAAATCAATTAGTTTTTCATCCAACATTTTCAAAATCAAAGGTACAGTTCCCATGATCTTTGTTAATGAGGCTAAATCGTGCAATTCGTCCCCTTTTAAAGGCTTTATCTCCGGAACCCACTCCTTATTACCATAAATGAATTTTTGCGTCTGAGCTGAATTTATGAAGCCAAAACTAGCTCCGGGAACGATTCTTTTATTAACCAAATCAATAATTTGTGCTTTAGTCTCTTCAAAATTTGCCATATAAATCTACCCTTCAATTTTAATTGTAACGAAGTATGCCGTTTCCAGAGCTGAGAGTATTCATCTGCTGCGCGGTACGGTCCGAGCCACAGTACGGTCTCGAACCTCGGTTGAAGCCTTTCCAAAGACCGGAAAGTCTCCAACACGCCCGGTGTTGTAATGGCTAAAGCCATAACGCCACTTTCGCTGCTGATGAATACTCTCAGCTCTTCCAACTAATTTATTTTTTAATCAAAAGACCATCAATTGTTGATTTCTGATTATTTAAACAAATCGTCATTTAGAATAATTTCAGCAATCATTACTTCAAATATTAATATCTCAACGTTTAATTTGTTTCCAATACATTAAATTATAGACGTTTCACTAAAAATATATTCTAATCCAATTTTAAATTTCAAGATACAATCTATTGCCATTAACCATCTTTTTAAATTCTTATCAACTAAATAATCGGAATATTAATACAAACAAAGTACAAATAAGTTCTCAGTCCTGGAGACAAAAAAAGCTGAAACGCCTCATGGCATTCCAACTTATATAATTCTTTATAGTGCAACATTTCCAGCAAATTGTGAATTGTAAAGATCGGCATAGAAGCCATTCTTTGCCATCAATTCATCGTGATTACCAGTTTCAACAATTGAACCATGGTTCATTACGATAATCTTGTCGGCATCTTGAATAGTTGAAAGTCTGTGGGCAACCACGAAACTTGTTCTATTCTTCAAGAGACGTTCCATCGCATGTTGAATGTGTAATTCAGTTCTGGTATCAACTGAAGAAGTGGCCTCATCCAAAATTAGAATTTCGGGATCAGCAACAAAGGCACGAGCAATTGTAATCAACTGTCTTTGACCTTGTGAGATGTTAGAAGCTTCTTCATTCAAGATAGTGTCATAACCATTAGGCAATTGACGAACGAAGTTATCTACGTGGGCCGCTTTGGCCGCAGCGATAATATCTTCCTTAGTTGCATCTTCACGACTGTACTTCAAGTTGTCATAAATTGATCCAGTGAAGAGCCATGTATCTTGAAGCACCATTGCATAGTGACTTCTCACTTGTTCACGACTCATATTACGAATGTCTTTACCATCAAGCTTGATTGAACCGCCTTTAACATCGTAGAAACGTTCTAGCAAGTTGATAATAGTTGTCTTACCAGCACCAGTTGGTCCAACAATCGCTACCATTTCACCTGGTTTAACATTCAAGTTATAGTCTTCCAATAATGTTGGACGACCTTCATAACCAAACTTAACGTGATCAAGTGTTACCTTGTCGCCATTTTCAACATCAGGTACGTCAACCTTGGTATTATCCATTTCAGATTCATCCAAAATTTCAAAGACACGTTCAGCTGAGGCAACTGTTGCTTGAATGGTATTAGTCAAGTTAGCTAGTTGGGCAATTGGTTGTGAGAATTGGTTCATGTATTGCAAGAATGCTTGGATATTACCTAAAGAAACATGACCATTAGCAACTTGAATACCACCATACATGGCAACGAAAACATAACCTAAGTTATTAACGAAGATCATCAAAGGCATAACGATACCAGAAATCAATTGCGCCTTCCATGAAGCTTTGTACAACTTAGCATTTTCTTTTTCGAAGACATCAATTGATTCTTGTTCGTGGTTGAAACTCTTAACAACAACGTGACCAGAATAATTTTCTTCAACTTGGTTATTTAAGAGACCAAGTGAAGCTTGTTGACGCTTGAAAAACTTCTGTGATTGAGGAGCAATGATACCAACAACAATCAAACTTAGTGGCACAGTTGCCAAAGCAATCAATGTCATTTTCCAACTAATCGTAAGCATCATCCAAATAACACCGACAAATGTTACCGAACTAGTTACAAATTGCGTCAAACTTTGTTGCAATGTTCCGGCAATATTATCCATATCGTTAATCGCACGTGACATGATATCACCGTTAGAATGTGAATCATAATAACCGATTGGCAATCTTTGCATCTTTGACTTCAAATCTCGTCTTAGTTTGTAAACAGTTCTTTGTGAGATACGAGTCATCAATAATTGTTGAACAAAACTAAACGCTGCTGAAGCAAGATACATCAAGATAACGATTAAAATGATATGTTCAATTTTATCGAAATTAATTGGCAATCCATTGATCTTCAAACCAGCTTTTTGTTGCGCAATACCAGTCATCAAACCTTTGTAAATTTCAGTTGTAGCTTCACCCAAAATCTTTGGAGTCTTAATTTGGAAAATAGCTGAAGCAATCGCCAAAACTAGAACAACAATCAAGCCAATTACGTAACTTGACATGTACTTAGCTAAACGACCAGTAGTCTTCCAAAAATTCTTAGGTTTTACAACAACGTTAGGACCGTGACCACCTGGGCCATGTCCGCCAGTTGAAGGTACGGATTGAGTTTTTTTCTCAGCCATTACTTAGCCTCCTTTAATTGAGACTCGATAATTTCTTGATAAGTCTTATTATTTTCTTTTAGTTCTTGGTGAGTACCAAGACCAACCATCTTACCGTCATCTAGGACAACGATTTGGTCAGCATCAGCAACAGTTGAAATACGTTGACCAACGATAACAACAACTGCTTGACTGATTTTTTCATCATTCTTCAAGGCTGTACGCAAGTTAAGGTCAGTCTTGAAATCAAGTGCTGAAAATGAATCATCAAAGACATAAATTGAGGCATCTTTAACTAACGCTCTAGCAATTGCCAAACGTTGTTTTTGACCACCTGAGAAGTTATCACCAGCTTGTTCAACTTCCCCATCTAATTGTCCATCGAGGTCTTTAACGAAATCAGCAGCTTGGGCAATTTCCAATGCGTGCCAAATCTCATCATCAGTCGCATCTTCTTTACCATAAATCATGTTGTCACGAATAGTACCTTTAAATAGAAAGGCCTTTTGTGGCACCATTGAAACTTTACTGTTAATATCTTCAGTACTCAAAGCTTTAATGTCAGTTCCATTGACACTAACAACACCAGTTTCAGCATCGTAGAATCTAGGAATCAAGTTGATCAATGAACTCTTACCAGAACCAGTACCACCGATAATGGCTAAAGTTTGACCCTTTGTGACTTTAAAGTTTAAGTTAGCTAAAGCTAGATTTTCAGCACCATGATATCTAAAGTTAACATCATTGAAACTAAGTGAAGCTTCCTCCCCGACTTTGGCAGGCTTAGCAACAACATCAATTTTACTTTCTGTTTCGAAAACTTCCTGGATACGAGCAGCTGAAGCTGAAGCACGAGGAACGAAAACGAAAACCATTGAAAGAATCATGAAACTCATCAAAATCTGCATGGCATAAGTCATGAAGGCAATCATATTACCAATTTCCATTGATTGATTGGCAATATAATGAGCACCTAACCAAGTAATACCAACGTTAGTACCACTCATGACCAACGTTACAACTGGGAACATAACCGCTACGATAGTAAATACTTTAACCGCGTTGTCCGTGTAATCAGCATTAGCATCCTTGAAACGGTCTTGTTCAAACTTATCTTGACGGAAAGCTCTGATAACACGTACACCAGTTAAACCTTCACGGAAAACCAAGTTCAAACGGTCAGTCTTTTTCTGCATAGCCTTGAACAAAGGCACAGCAAAGTACATTACCAATCCTACGACAACAATCAATACAGGAATTGAAATCAAGAAGATCTTCGTCATTTCTGCATTCTTTTGATAAGCCATAAAACTGGCACCAATCAACATAATTGGAGCCATAATCATCATACGTAACATCATGATCATAACGTTTTGGATTTGAACAACATCATTAGTCGTTCTAGTTGTTAGTGATGAAGTTTCAAATTTGTCAAATTCATCGTGTGTAAAGTTTAATATCTTTTTAAATAAGTCAGATCTTAACTTGCGACCCAAACCTTGTGAGGCTTGTGAAGCCATCAAAACATTACCAAAAGCAGCAACGACAGTTATAAGTGAAACAATAACCATCTTTATCCCGGCACTTACGATATAATTAGTATCACCAGTGATAACACCTTTGTTTACAATGTCAGATGTAATATTAGGAATATATAGCGTCGCAATAACTTGGAAAATCATAAAAATGACCGCACCAAGAACTTGCCAGCTATTAATCCTACCTCTAGCAATCTTAAACATTTATTCACTCCCTTTAAAAATCTATATAGCATTATAGTATTAAAGCACTAATTATCAAAAAATTCTAATAATTATCTCAAATAAGGTGGTATTTTCATGAAGAATATAAAAAATAATTATCATCCCATAAGAGTTATACTTCACATTATAGTCTTTTTAGGACTATTTTTGCTGGAACAATTACCATTAAGTATCCTAACGCTGACAAAAAAAGACCTTGGCTCAAGTTACCCTATATATCAAAAGTACGCACCTTTTGCCACAATTTTGTTATTAATTATCTCAGCGACTATAATTATCCTTGTATTCAAGCACATTCGCAAAGCCCCCGCTCAGAAATTTACGAAACAAACTTGGTTCGTAATTGGTATTGCCACTGTTTTAACACTATTAATAAACGTTGCCACTGTACCATTTATGCGCAGCAGCAACGATAACGTTGAGGCTTTAAAATTAGTTGCTAATAATAGTATAGCTATTTTAATAATCTTTACTATTTTTGTGGCCCCAATTTTAGAAGAAATTATTTTTCGTGGTATTTTCATGAACTGGTTCTTCGTAGACAAACCATTTTTAGCTATTCTTATCAGTGGTGTATTGTTTGGATACGTTCATGCACCCTTTTCAGCAGATACCGATTGGATCTACGCATTGTCGAAAATTTTGTTGGGAATCGTTTTAGCGGGCGTATACTATAGAACAAAAAATATCAAAGCTGATATTACCGTCCACTTTTTAAATAACTTTCTAGCCATTCTCGGGGGTGCCATTACGACAGGAGTAATTTTATTGTGAGAAATAATCAAAAGAAGTTTAATGAAGTTTACCAAGATTTATTACGTCGAATCGTGATGTTTGGCGTGCTATCAATGTTATTGATTGCTAGTGCTCGCGTAACCGGGTGGATAATTATGGAATACGCTGGATTTGCCAGTGCCATCTATACAATTGTCTTGATTGGAATGTTAATTTACGTGTTGGTTATCAAAACTAAGGACGCTAAAAAATAATTAATAATAATTGCAACATTCATGTTGACAGAAAGCACTACTTACAGTTAAAATTATGAGTGTTGTTTTAATTGCCCGTTGGTCAAATGGTTTAAGACGCCACCCTCTCAAGGTGGAGTTATGGGTTCGATTCCCATACGGGTGATAATTGAATATTTACCAATTAAGAAAAGACTGTAAACGTTGAGTTTACAGTCTTTTTACTTTTCTGAAACTTCGAAAATCAGATGTTTTAAAGTTTTGTCACACAAATGGGGCACAAAACTAAATTTAAAAAATGTAATAAAAAATCATAAGAATCTACGCTCTAAAAAGCATAGAGTTAAATTCTTATGATTTATAATTATCTCCGTCAGATTCATTAACTTTATCTACTTCTTTAATACCTTCATTATGATTCATCAAATTTTGACTTTTCATATTGTTTAAGCGATTTGAAAAGATCATTTCCAATAGCATCAAAGTCAGATTTTATAGCATCTCTTTCCTTCAATTTACTATTAGAATATGAAGACTGAGTGACAATATGAGTCTTAG
The DNA here is from genome assembly GCF_000831645.3 of Companilactobacillus heilongjiangensis. Classification (NCBI taxonomy): domain Bacteria; kingdom Bacillati; phylum Bacillota; class Bacilli; order Lactobacillales; family Lactobacillaceae; genus Companilactobacillus; species Companilactobacillus heilongjiangensis. The sequence continues at coordinate 956,633 of NZ_CP012559.1, read as the reverse complement.
GTACACCATTCTCAGGCTTAATAATTTGAGTGGTATCAAAAGTAATGCTAGATATAGCTTTGTTTATATTCCCAATAATACTATTTAATTTCTTAAATATTTTTGTCATACCTGCCATCTCCATCATGAATTATACCGTATCCACCATTTCAAACAATAAATATTGAATCAAGATTATAAAATGTATTTTTAGTTACCTTCAACTAACAACGATTAATTAGTCGGAAGAGCTGGGAAATATTTGTGTGCCGTGGTAGTGGTTCGAGACCGCTCTTTGGCTCGGGCCGTTCCGCACAGCTTGAGAATATTTTCCAGCTCTGGAGACGGCATATTTAGCGAACACCTCACGTTATTTATCCAAATGATGGCTCAGGAACCAAGCTGGAATAACCGCTAAAACAGTCACAACCACAGTAACCATGAACGCCCCTTGATAAGCTGAATTCAAATGTGCTGGTGTGATCATCTGACCGTTCAACTGTGTTTGAATCCACGTTGCCAACAAAGCTGTCCCAAAAGCACCACCGATATTTTGCAACATTCTCGATGCTGTTGTTGCTTCTGAAACTAATTCACTTGGTACGCCAGAATATGCGTCTGACATAATTGGAATCGTCATACCACCTTGAGCAATTCCACGAACGAATAATGTCAATAAAATCAACCAAGTGGCTGTTTTTGTATTGAAGAATGCGAATGGCAAAGTTCCGATAACTGCAATCGCAATTGCGGCTAACACGACCCAACGTGCACCAATTTTATCTGTTAATTTACCAATCTGACTTCTGGCAATCAGTAATCCTAAACCTTGAGAAATCAGATAAACACCTGACATCACTACGCTTAATCCACGAATATTTTGTAAATATAGTGGCAAAATGAACATGGCCCCGTTGACTGTTAAGCCTGACATTAATAGTAAAATCGTTGAGGCTGTGAAACTAGGAAACCTGAATAACTTCAGACTAACTAAAGCTTTTTTAGGAAACATCCAAGCGTAAACACCATATCCCACTAATAACGCCAAACCTATTAGGATTGGTACAAAAACGTCACTATTAGTGAATTTTCCACTAGTACTTAATTTCGTAACGCCTAAAATCAAAGTTGTAAAAGCTCCACCTAATAACAATAAACTGATCCAGTCAAAACTCTTTTTAGAAACTGTTGGTTTAAATTCTGGCATCATAAAATACAGTAAAATAATTGAACCAAGCGCTACCGGAATATTGACATAGAATATCCAGTGCCAATTGAGTGCTTTAACAATAAAACCACCAATCGTTGGTCCTAAAATCGGTGCTAAGATTGCGGGAAGTCCCACAATAGCCATAATGCTACCAAGTCCCATAGGACCAGCTGCTCTAACTACTAAGGTTGTGATAATCGACATGATTACACCTGCCCCAGCACCTTGAATAATACGACCGACTATCAAGAAATTAATATCTGTTGAAACTCCAGAAACAATCGAGCCGAGTAAGAAAACTAATAACGCCGTTATATAAATTTTCTTACCACTGAAATGATCAACCGCCCAACCAGCAATTGGTACGAAGATTCCGAGTGCTAAAATATAACTAGTTGTCACCCATTGAACCTGATTGACGGAACTGTTAAGGTTTTTCATAATAGTATTAATCGCAACATTAGTCATGGTCGTATCAAGCATTGGCGCAATTGCCCCAAACACTAGGATAATGGCCACTTTAACAACTGAAGAACGATTGTTGGAAGTCGTTTGTGTTTCTTTTTTAATATTTTGAGATTGCATCCTAACCACCTCGGGATTTTCTTTAATAAGCGAATAAGATACTCTAGTTTCTTATTTGCTTGATGAATTGAATAGTATACCCTAGTATCTTAAAATGCAAGCATGGGAGTGAATTAATTTGCCAAATAAAGAATCAGATCATCCTAAACGCCGTCGTGGCGCCGATTTAGAGAATGCCGTTTTGTCTGCCGCCTGGGAACTTTTGCAAGAAGTCGGCTATCATAATTTCACAATGGCAGAAGTTGCCAAACGGGCCAACGCTGCCAAACCAGTTCTCTATCGTCGATGGCCAGAAAAATCCAGTCTAGCTGCCACTGCTATCCTTACGTTTGGCCCTAAGCTAGATGTCACAGTTCCCGATACTGGATCATTACGCCAAGACTTAGTTGATTTCTTCAATCAATTAATCAAAATATTTGATATGTTTGGAACTGATAAATTAAAGGGCTTGGTCAGTGACAGACTAAAGTCAATTCCAATGGAAAAACTCTTCTCAGCTCCCAATTCTAAAAATCAATTGCAGGATGCTGTTGAACAAATATTAAAACAAGCTGAAAACCGACATGAATTGGTTGTAAAGGACTTATCACCACGAGTTTTAAACTTGCCTAGCGTCCTCTTCATCAATGAAGTTGTCAGTCAAGAAGTAGTTAACCGTGATGTTATTACTGATATCGTTGACGAAATATTAATGCCCGTTTTCTTGGCAAAAAAATAAATTCTCGATATAGCTTCTCTTGTATTAAAATCAATAAAATAACTTTCTTCGCTAAAAACAAATAGAAGCTTTGTCACATTTGAATAAATTCAAGTGCGACAAAGCTTCTATTTGTTTTTCTATATATCGTAGTTTAACTTTCAAATTTAGGAAGAAAGCTCCCCCAAATCTGCAGGCTCTCATTTTCAATGAGGCTGAGTTTACAAAGCCCTTTGATACCTGCAATACTAGTATGAAGGCTTTTTCATATCCTGAAACCTGGTTTTACAAATTTTAGAATAATTAGAACGAAACTTTGAATCGGAGTAAATTTGATGGTGAGCATCAATAAATAATGGATAAAAATAAAAATTGTCATCGTTGTTATATAACCCAAAGATCACTCGAACTCCACCACTATTGCTTACTGCAATTTCCCATAGACTAATCTGTGGATCCAAACTAAATTTATTAATCTGACAATTAACCTTCACTATCAGTTCACGCTTCTCTTTGGAAGAAATAGTATGACAATGCGTGTACTGGTTCGAAATAATTTCTTTTGAATGAGTTCTAATAAAAGAAATCATTTTATTTAATATTTGGTATGCCACATAACAGGCTTCTTCAGAATCATGATAAAAGTTATTAAATCCCTTCACATCAACAGAGTTCATCCAATTAGGATAATTAGATAATTCAACGCTAACATTTTCATGTTTATTGAAAGTGACAAATGGATTGACTACATTAGTTTTAGGCTTAATAGTATTAAACCTTTTTCTGGATTTCTTAGAGATATTAAGCAACCCTTTCTATGTAACATTTGTATATATCTCTATCACTTATAGCCTTATCACTGTAGGCCAAAGGTGAAACACCTTCCCGCGCACGTATCCAGGGTGATTCTTGATGTGTAATACTTTCTAACTGGTCCGCCGTAAATGATCCATACTCATCCCAAACTTGATTTAAAATATCACTAATATCCTCAGAAAGCATTACAACTTCCCCATCGTATCTAGGAATATCATTGTAACCAAATAATTTATATTCTTCATAAACAGTATATATAACAGGCCCATGTGCCCATGCTTCAATATCATCATCGAATAACCTATTCTCTAAATGATTAATATCATCGTTGCTCAATGTCAGAACCCAAGCATAAGCATAATAAAGTATTTTTTGTAATTTTTTAGGCGACATACTTGATTTACTTAAATACCAATCAGCTATCTGGTTAACCGTGTAGCCAGTTCTACGTTGATTAATCATTTCTAAACCTCCATTAAGAAAAACCAATTATTAAACGAATTCATACTCTAGTACGGACATTGTATCATCTTTATATCCACTAGAAATAGCAATAAAGTGCGAAAAATACTAATTATTAAAAAAATGCTATCAGTTAACGAACATCAGTCAATTCGTTTACCGATAACATTTTCACAGACTCTTATTACTAATATCCTTCACAACTACAACGGCATTACCGTCTTTATAACCGGTAAAACTGATTTCATCCCCACTTTGAATAAACATATTTCGTGGATAATCTTTGATTGAAGCATAAAAGACATTCTCATTGCCATTCATCAAAAAGGCAATTTCACTATTGTTTACTTTCACAACCCGCTTAACTGTTCCACCGAATTTTTGCTTCTTGCCAGAATATGACGAACTGGCTGTGCCCAAATCAGCGTTGAACAAATTACGATATTTCTGCAAGGTCGATTTAGCATCGGTTCCTACAGCGACAGTATCTTGAGTTCCGTTACCATTTGCCAAAAGATAAACATATGACATGAAAGCGCCGTTATCATCAATCATCGAAACAACCCATGTTGGTTTACCATCAATTCGATAAAGCAATGGCATGTTAGCTTTCCACTGGGTCTGCTTCATCCGATTTTCCGCCAAACTATCAGCTCGATTAGGCGTCATAGCGTCGGCTTCTTCACGGTAATAATATGTCTTACCAGTTTTAGCGTTGACGTACATATAGCCTAAAACAGACGTCTGTTTCTTATTATTACTAGTCATCGAAGTGAAGTAATAAATATTGTGTTTATAAGCAATCGGTGTGAAAACATCATCATGTCCTTCAGTACCAACGCCTTCAACTGATTTCATAACGCCGAGACGAGAACCACCGAAACCATGAGCATTCCACCAACCGTTACGTTCGGCTGCATATGAATAAACTTTGTCACTGGCAATATTGGGATCAAAAGTAACATCAATCCACTTAGGTTCTGCACCTTGTTTGTAAACATTAACCTTACCAGTAACTGAGTCCAACACCGCTACGTAAATTTTGCGATAATCCTTTCGATTTGAAAGCCCATACTGCTTATATAACGTCTGAACGTAATATGGATGACCTGATTCATTGATTTCCAATTGTGGAGCGCTACCGGAAATAACTAGTCCTCGACCAACGATTGACGCATAAATTTTACGAGAAGCATCATGTCCAAAATAGGCTGACGGCGTATAACGCATACTCTTCCGAATGAACTTTGGCTTAGCATTCTTGGAAGTTGCATCAACAATGAAATACCCAGGAACCTTTTTGTAATGGTTATAACGGAAAAATGAACCATCAAAATCTAATGGTGAAATATAAACCAATTTACCATGATAGAACTGAACTCGCGCATGGTTTAATGAATAAACATTGGAGTCTGGAACATTTGAAAGCGAGTTCTGCATTTGATTCCGAACAGTTTTATACGAATTAACTACTGGAACTTCTTTACTCTGCGAATTAATAACAGGCATCGGCGCATTCTTGGTCGTTGCCGTCTCCGTTACATTAGTAATCCGTGCCACTGCTTTAGTTGTTGCATATCCAGCAGCCATAATAACTAAAATCATAACGCCTAAAGCAACTAGAGACCCCACCGTTATAGTTAAAAATTTTCCAGCAATTTTAAATCCCGGTTGTGAAACGTCACGTCTATTGGAACCATCCCTATGAATAATGCTGTTGGAAAAAGTTAAGATAACTCCGTGTAACGCTGCCGAAATTGCCAACGATAACAAATTGAACTCAATAACTACTTTCCAAGTCTGATCTGGATTGGCAAAATAAATGAAAAATAACGCCAACAGAAACAATAATATTTGAACCACAACATGAAATTGAACTCGCAAACTGGTGCTGTGGTTTTTAACTAATGCATATCCAAATGGGACAAATGACAGAATTGTAAATTCTAATGTCAGTAATAGAAATAGTAATAACATACTTGCTTCCCCCTTTAATTAATTTTTACTCAGCTTGATAAACCATCCATTGATAATTATCGGTATCTTTCAATAACATATATTTCATACCCTCATACTGCTCTTTAGTAATCGGAATAACCAATTCAAAACCGGCAGCCACGGCGGCATCATGTGTAGCTTCAATATCGTCAACAATCACATTGACCCAAACTGATGATGGCGTCTCAACTGGAATTTTAAAGCCAACTTCTTCATTCTTACTTAGAAAATGAATATGCATCCCTTCCATATCCACCAAAACAGTATCATCTTTTTTAACAGTACTTTGAACTTCTAAAATTTTAACGGCAAATACTTTTCCAAAAGTTTCCGCTGCAGTCAAAGCATCAGAAACCACCATATCCAATTCGATTCCCTTTTTCATGGCTCTCCTCCAGATAATTTATTTTGGTTTAAGTGTACCAAAGGTCATGGCTATTTAATACGTCATTCTAGTGTTACTCTATATATCGAACTAGAAATTGTAAAAATGAGGTTTTTAAAATGAATCCAACTATTGAAAATATGCTCCAACACGTCTCTGTACGTGACTTTACCGATCTACCAATCACTGCAGAACAAAAAGATTCTTTACTTGCTGCTGCTCAACATGGGGCATCGTCAGAATTCGTTCAGGCCTTTTCAATCATTGAAATCACTGATAAAAATTTGCAAAATGAATTATCAGATATTACTATCAGCTCACCACACGTAAAAAAGGCTGATACCTTCTACGTATTCGTTGCAGATTTGCATCATCAGGCAACTATTTTACGCAATCACGAGATGAGTCTGGAACCAATCAAAAATATGGAACCAATGATTGTCTCAATTATCGATACCGCAATTGCAGCACAAAACATGGCAATAGCCGCTGAATCAATGGGCTTAGGTATCTGTTACATCGGAAGTTTGCGTAACAATATCAGTCAAGTTGCTGAACTTTTACACTTGCCAGACTTCACAATTCCATTGTTTGGTATGACTATCGGTGTTCCTAAATTTAAAAACCAATTGAAACCACGAATGCCAAAGGATAATCATGTTGCCACTAATTATTATGATGAAAGTAAATTTAATGACTTGTCATCTTATGATCAAACAGTTAAAGATTATTACATGAATCGCAAGACACATCCAACTGATACTTCGTGGACTGACAAAAACTTAGCTATTTTCAAAGAGGTACATCGTCCTGATATTGCGGAATTTTTGAAGAAACAAGGTTTCTCACTGAAGTAAACTACGCATCGTTACTAAAAAACTGTTACCGCCAAATTTTCTTGTTGATAACAGTTTTTTATTTTAAGTGAAAAATAATTTTATGCGACAATCAATAATCTGATTTTCTATCCATTTTCTCCATTATTTCAGCTTTGATGCCTGTCTTAAAAAAAGACATTCATAGTATTTTTCTGAAAATTTACATAAATGATACAAACCTTTACATTAATTGAACATAAAATATACACTGCTTTTATATCATCTACTTATAGCAATTTAATAATTTGTTCCACTGAATAAAAATAGTAGGTGTAAAAAGATATGGATAATTTAGGTGATATTTTAAAAGAAGTTCGGCAACAGCAACAGTTATCTCAACTCGAGACGGCCGAAGATATTTGCTCCCAATCTACCCTTTCTGAAATTGAGCACAACAAATACATTCCCAGCACACAATTATTAATCAACCTCTGTGAAAAGCTATCAATTGTTTTTGACGACTTAACATTGGCTGGTAACTTTAATATTTGTAAGGAAAGCTATTTTAATAAAAAAGTCAGTAATTATTACAAGAATCAAGAATATATTCAACTACGCAGATTCCTTAACCGCCCAACTGTTCTGGAAACTGTTCAAACTAACAAGCAAACTCAAGCATATTATTTCTACTTAGCGCTCTGCGCACTCAAGCTGGATCGTAAATACGACAACGCCAAAGAACTCTTGAAATTGTCACTTGCTAGCGCCGGCCATAGTCGCAAACAGACAACACTGACTAGACTCGGGAATATTGCCCTAGCCTATGTGTACGCACAACAAGGTTTAAAAACTTCCACATTACGTCAAATCAATTTGTCTTTCAAAAACCTAACGAAGATGGAATACGATGAGAACTTTAATTTAATCTTCTATGTAGCAGCCCTATCATATTTCCAACTTTCCAAATTTGATCTAGCAATTGAAGTGATTGAACAAGGTATCCACTACATCATCAGTAATGAATCCCACTTCATGTTGATTAACAGTCTCTACTTGATGGCCAACATTACCGAAGTAATCAAGCAAAATAATACTCAACTGGCAATCAAGAGTTATGACATCTTCAATGCTTTCATCCACGAACGCGACTATGAAACGGTCAATGAATGAAAGCGTTCTCCTACATCATCCAATAATGTTATAATCCAAATTAAAGGATGGTAATAGCAAATGGATGATGTGGAACTATTAATCGAACAACTTCAGGCAATTGCCCAAACGGGTAAACATTACAGCAAGGACGTTTTTGACCGTGAACGATATGAGCAATTGGAAAATGTCACCAAAAAGTTAACCACAAAACTGACCAATAATGTTACTCCAAAACAATTAGGCATATTCTTTGATTCCGATACAGGTTATGTAACACCTAAAGTTGACGTACGTGCTGCAACATTTAAGGACGACAAGATTCTACTCGTGCGTGAAAAAAGCAGTGGTGAATGGTCTATCCCCGGTGGCTGGGGCGATATTGGCTATTCGGCTGCTGATATTGCTGTCAAAGAAACCTTTGAGGAAGCCGGTATCAAAGTTAAACCTCTAAAAATGATTTCTATTAAAGATATGCAAAAAAATCACTATCCAAAGAAAAATTTAAATTACGTCTACAAGCTATTCTTTGAATGCACTCCCGAAGAATCTGACATCCACAGTGGTGTCGAAACATCTGATGTCAAGTACTTCACACTTGATGAAGCTATGACTTTGAATTTATCGCTTGCACGCAACATGCCAGATGATTTCAAACGTGCTTTTGATTGTCATCATTCACAACAATGGACAACTTATTTCGACTAAAAAAGCATTGCCATCTTATAACTTAGCAATACTTTTCATAAATCGTCTTTTACTTCTGGAATTAGTGATGATAATAACCTGAGCATCGTCTTTCTTGTATTTTTCAATCAACCCAAGCAATCTTTCATTATCATATGAAAGAATCATTTTTAAAAATTCAAAGTAATCACTGTCCAAATGCTCACTGAATTGTTCAGGCATCTCCATTCGACTACCTTTATCGATTCGCCACAATAAAGAACGTTTCAATACTCTAAACAATGATTTCAACTTACTTACCTTCAGCCAAATAATAATATCAGCTTGAGGAACTCTCAAGTTCATATTTCGAGAATAATTACCATCAATAATCCAGTTTTTCTGATTCATAAATAGTTTTTGCTGCTGATCAAACCACACTTTAGCATTGTCAGAGTAGTCCGTCGTATGCCAAAGACTATCAAGGTGTAGCAATGGATAATCGGTAATTCTGGCAATCTTTTTTGACAAAGTTGATTTACCTGTACCAGAGTTTCCCACAACGATAATATGCAAAATTATTACCCCCGAACAGTTTTTAAAGTTACTATAGCATAATCATAATCTGACATAACTTTACATTCGGGCGAGTAACTCTGCCTAAAACCACAAAAGAGCCACGAAATCTACGAGGATTTCGTGGCTCTTATTATTTCTAAAGCAAATGTGCATCTTTCAATAACTCTTCAATGTATGTGCCATGGACTTTCTCTATAACTTTCTTTTCAACCATACGTTCCTTAAATGGCAACTTGATATCTTCAATCTTCTTCTTGCCATCCAAGTAGTAGATTGCTCTCATCAATGTACGAACATCAAATGCTGAGCCAAATACTTCTGGAACACCACGGTCAACATTTAGCAATGTGTAAACGGCTTCCATAGCTGTTCTGACTGAATACTCAGTTGTAAAGACGGTATCACGTTCTGTTTCAGCAAAGTTACCGATGAATGCTAAGTTCTTTGAACCTGTTGGAACTACTAATGGACGGTCTCCAACTTTTCTAGGCATGAAGTATGATGTGATATATGGCATGTGTGCTGGAATTGTGTTGGCATGGTTTTCAGCGATGTCTTTGATTCTGTCTGTTGGAACACCGATATGATATAGCCACTCTTCACATAATTCATCACCAGTACATTCAGTAATCTTCTTATTAACAAAGTTACCTGGTTTGTCTGAGAATAGTCCGTATACCCAAACTACCAATTCGTTATCTTTTTGTCTCTTAAAGTGTTTTTGACGACTGATTGAGTAGCCATATAGCCAGTTAGAATCCTTAATACTTACAGGACCACTTGTAACGATTGAGCCACTGTGTGGATCCTTTTGACTGATTTTTTCAATATATGGAGTTACTTCATCATCTGTCAAAGTAATAGTTCCAGAAATTGTCCAGTTTGCTTCTGGAATGTTCTTGCAGAATACATCAGGATTACCAAAGGCTTTGTCTTGTTTTGCCAAGTTTTCCCATAGTGACCAGCTGCTGCCCAATTCGTGCTCAGTTGGTGCTGGGTGTGTCTTATCACCATAAGTTGTACTTTCAGTAATTGAACCATTTGTAACAAAGACTAGGTCGTTTTCTGTCAAAGCAACTGTACTATCTTTGCCATCAGTTGTCATATCGATTTCTGTAGCAACCTTAGAACCATTTGATGTATCAACTTTGATGTTGTTGACGTGAGTATTATATGTAAATTGAACACCCTTGTCTTCCAAGAACTTGATCATTGGTTGAATCAATGATTCATATTGGTTGTACTTAGTAAATCTCAATGATGATAGGTTTGATAGTGAGTCGATATGGTGACAGAAACGCATCAAGTAACGTCTCATTTCCATAGCACTAGCCCATGGCTCAAAGGCAAACATTGTTGACCAATATAGCCAGAAGTTTGAGTGCAAGAATTCATCAGTGAAGACTTCGTTGATCTTCTTGCCATCCAAATCTTTTTCGGGTGTCATAACAAGGTCAAGCAACTCTTGAACGGCCTTAGGTGTCAAAGTTAAATCGCCTTCTGTTGGCAATTCCTTACCTTGATCTTGAATAACTCTACCATGTGAGAAACTTGGGTCTTTCTTGTTCAACCAATAAAATTCATCCAAAACTGAAACATCTGGATTTTCCAATGAAGGAATTGATCTGAACAAATCCCAAAGTGTTTCGAAGTGAGGTTCCATTTCTCTACCACCACGGATGATGTAACCTTTTTGTTCGTTCCAAATACCATCCATACTACCACCAGGTAGAGCAAGTTCTTCGAGAACATGGATCTTGTCGCCTTTCATTTGACCATCACGTACAAGGAATGAAGCTGCAGCCAATCCAGCTAGACCAGAACCAACAATGTATGCTGACTTGTCATCAACGCCTTCTGGTTTCATTGGTTTTGCAAATGCTTCATAATTACCATTACTTCTATACATAAGAACCACCTCTTGATTAAATTAGCTTCCATATGTAACTGCTTACATCTAGAATATAGTTCTATTCGTAAACAGATGCAATAGTAAAGATGTATTTTTTAGTAAATTTTCGATTTATTTTTCACCAATTTTTGAGACAAAATTTAAAAAGAGTGGTATTTGAGATAAACTCAAATATCACTCTCATTTTTAGAATTCTTCGTAAACGGCTGGATCTTGGTTTTTATTACGACCATCTGGTTTCGTCAATGAATTGATTTTTTCCATATCATCATTTGAAATTTCAAAATCAAAAATATTCATATTCTCGCGTTGTCTGACTGGTGAAGCGGACTTAGGGATCGGAATAGTATCCAATTGATGTTCCCATCTAAGAATAATTTGTCCAACTGATTTATGATATTTTTCACCCAAGGCAATCAACATTGGATCTTCAAGAACAGAACTGGCACGACCAAGTGGACTCCAATCCATCGTTACAATACCGTTATCATGATCAAAATCACGCATCTCTTTTTGATTAAAATATGGATGCAATTCAATTTGGTTAATGGCTGGCAAAATGCCAGTTTCTTTTTTGAGTTTTTCTAAGTGCTCTGGCAAAAAGTTGCAGACACCAATTGATTTAACCAATCCAAACTTTTGGGCATCTATCAAAGCTTGCCATGCTTCAACGTACATTCCACGTTTAGGGTTGGGCCAATGTATCAAATACAAGTCAAAATAATTAAGATGTGCTCGATAGAGTGACTCTTGCAAGGCTGTAATTGCATCATCATAAGCGTAGTAGCGACCAGGTAACTTCGATGTTACGGTCAACTTATCACGATCAATGCCACTTTCAGAAATAGCACGTCCAACTGTACCTTCATTTTCATAATTATAAGCAGTATCAATCATTTTATATCCATTATTAATAGCTGACACGATACTTTGAACGCCAGTCCGGCCATTCAATTTATATGTTCCAAATCCAAAATCAGGAATTTGTTGACCATCATTTAATTTATACATAAAAATGTCCCTCCTCAATATCCTATTATTAACTTACAACACTTTTTTGGATGAGACAAATATCTCATTTAATTTAGGGTAAAGAAAAAGCACTACATCATCCTAGACGTAGTGCTTTAGATCACTTTACAGAAATCTTTGGAATGTGCAAAGTGACCATTTTTAAATAACAGGTAGGCTTTACCTGCACAACCCATAATACAGTCTTTTCATCCAAATTACCAGCTTTATTTTCATTCATTCTCAATCATGCTATAAATTTGCTTGGCAATTGGTTTGGCATCAGCTGCTATACGAGAGTAGTTTTCCAAAAGAATCACTGCATCTTTCCCATTATTAGAGATGTGGGCGATACCTTGGAAGCCGTAACCCCAACCGTTAGCGAAGTTATCATTCTTGCCATGATACATTCCTCCTCCATAGGTGCTGACACTACCCTTCTTGAACAAAATCTTACGTGACTTTTTGGACAACATTTTGCCACGCATAATATATTTCTCAACTTTGTATAAATCGTTAACGCTCATATAAACTTGACCAGTACCGAGTTCATCGAATTCGAAGAATTTCTTCGTATAGAAGGCATTCTTATAATCCAAACGAGCTGACAGCGGATCAGGATTATTATAACCTGCTGCCTTTTCAATACCTGGCTTTTCGTCATAGGCGAAGATAGTATGCTTTAAATGCAATTTATTAATATACGTCTTGGTAAATAATCTTTGATACGACTTACCGGTAATCTGTTCCAAAATACCACAGAGCAAATTGAAATTGACCGGTTGATAATTCCACTTCTTATAGGAAAGTTCTGAAAAATGAACACTGTTAATATCGGCCGCAATAATACCTGAGTCGGGTAAAATTTGATCAGGTCCAACCTCACTTAAAACCAAGCCTGAAGTCATATCCAGCATTTGTCTGATAGTAATTTTATTACTACCAGGAATACTTGGGTAAAATTTACTCAACTTATCAGTCAGACTCAACTTACCATTTTGAACTTCTTTCATAACCAAAGCGGCAGTCAAAGTCTTTTGCACTGAATCTATCTCGTAAGCTGTATTCTTTTCATTGCTAAGACCATTAGCATAGTTAGAATATCCGCGACTAGTTTGATAAACAGGTTTGCCATTTTTCACAACCAACAAGCTTCCTGAGAATCCTTTTTGGTTAAGCAGACCATCGATATTTTGGTCCAATTGACTACCAACCGAGGCATCAACTGTGGCTTCACCCGAAACAGTTACGGGCATACTCCCCAAGATTACAGCTAGAAACATTAAAACTGGTAGAAAGATTTTTTTCATAATATTTTCACCTATGAAACCTACAAATAAGTGACCTTCCTCATATTTAATTATAAATTATTTTTCAAAAAAACAATAATGATAAACTCATAGATTGAATGGCTACCGTTTCCAGAGCTGAGAGTATTCATCTGCTGCGCGGTACGGTCCGAGCCAAAGAACGGTCTCGAACCTCGGTTGAAGCCTTACCAAAAACCGGTAAGTCTCCAACTCGACCGGTGGTGTAATTGCTGAAGCAATAACGCCACTTTCGCTGCGGATGAATACTCTCAGCTCTTCCAACTAATTTAATTTTACATTGATGGTTTTATTCAATTAATATCAGATAACCGATCAGACATTTACAACATTAATAATTTGTTACCGATATATTAGTATCAATTATATTTCAGTATCTAAGGTGCGCTGGATACAGGATCATTTGAATATATTTACATTCAGTTAGTATCAATTAATTAGTCGGAAGAGCTGGGAAATATTTGTGTGCCGTGGTAGTGGTATAAGTACGGGAGTTCCTCCCGTACTTATACCACCGGGCGTGTTTGGAGACTTGACGAACTGTGTCAAGGCTTCAAACCGAGGTTCGAGACCGCCTCTTGGCTCGGACCGTTCCGCACAGCTTGAGAATATTTCCCAGCTCTGGAGACGGCATACTTAGTTAGAAAAGATGACGTACTAAACTAGCGCTACACGTTATACTCCCAAACTTGCATTATGGTAGAATATAGCCATTAAGATAAGAAGGAGATTTAAATGAATACAATAATTATAATTGTTGTCATCTTAGTAATAATCGCCGCCTATGCCGGCATGTACAACAGTCTTGTTAAATACCGCAACCGTGCTCGTGAGTTCAGTTCACAAATTGACGTTCAACTAAAACGTCGTACTGATTTGATTCCTAACCTAGTGGAAACTGTTAAAGGTTATGCCACTCACGAAAAGGAAACTTTAGCACGTGTTGTTGAAATGAGAAATAACGTTAACAGCGCTGACTCATTACAAGACAAAGTTGATGCTGACAATGAATTGACTGGCGCCTTGAGACAAGTATTTGCTTTAGCAGAAAACTACCCTGATCTTAAAGCCAACCAAGAATTCTCTCAATTAATGGAAGAACTTTCAAACACTGAAAATAAAGTTTCATACGCACGTCAAGCTTACAATAGTCAAGTACAGGCTTACGATACAGCCATCCAAACGTTCCCTCGTAACATCATTGCTGGAATTCACGGCTTCAAAGAAATGAATTTCTTGCAAATTCCTGATGTTGACAAAGAAGCTCCTAAAGTTAAGTTTTAACCGAGGCTACTTATGATTTACGAGCAAATTGATCGTAATAAACGTAAAACCTACTTGATATTTTTCGTCTTCTTTTTGATACTCGCTGCTATCGGCAGTTTTTTGGGACTCTACTTTTTTGACAATCTCTACTCAGGGATAGTTATTGCTCTCGTCATCGCGATTGTTTACACACTAATTACCTATTTTCAATCTACTAGTATCGTAATGCAAATGAACGGTGCAAGAAAGCTAAATTCGGCGAAAGATGCTCCAGATCTTTGGCATATTGTCGAAGATTTATCGATGGTCGCTGATATCCCTTTACCAGACATTTACATTATTGATGATCCGAGTCCTAACGCCTTTGCGACTGGCCGTGATCCACAGCATTCAGCAGTGGCCGTAACTAGCGGTTTGTACAAAATGATGGACCGTGAGGAACTTGAGGGCGTGTTAGCACATGAAGTTTCCCACATAAGAAATTACGACATTCGTGTCTCAACAATTTCGGTAGCTTTATCTTCAGCGATAATTTTAATTTGTTCCATTATCGGTAACGCCTATCGTTGGTGGATTCCAATGCGAGATGACGACCGAGACAACAACAATTCTGGAGCAATCCGAATCGTCTTGTGGGTCGTTGGATTAGTCTTTGCCATTATCGGTCCATTAATCGCCAGTTTGGTACAGATGGCAATTTCCAGAAACCGTGAGTATTTAGCCGACGTCTCTGGAGCAGAATTGACCAGAAATCCTCAGGGATTGATTAACGCTTTGGGAAAGCTAGAAGAAAGCACCAAACCAATGAAACGAGTTGACGATGCAAGCGCCGCTTTATACATTGACGATCCTACTAAGAAAAAACATTTTTCCGGACTATTCGATACCCATCCACCATTGGATAAGAGAATCGAAGCTCTGAAAAAGACATTTCAATAAAAGCAAAAAGAAGCTGATAATTTTCAGCTTCTTTTTTTAGATTAGTTGGTGAATTTCAAAGAGATTTACATTTTGTATATTTTTTTGTTTAAGTCATAAACTCTATGTTTAACAAATAACAAAAAATCATAAAAACACCATACAAACAACGAAACATCTAGTCGGAAGAGCTGAGAAATATTAGTGGGCAGTGAAAGTGGTGTTATGGCTTTAGCCATTACACCACCGGGCGAGTTTTGAGACGTGTTCTTCGGCTCAAAATCGAGGTTCGAGACCGTCCTTTGGCTCGGACCGTTCCGCACAGCCAGTGAATATTTCTCAGCTCTTCCGACGGCATTTTAAAAAACCAATATACGAATTAAATATCAGTAATAAGTAAATAATGTTCAAGATTTCTGAAAACTTATGATAAAATCAAAATGAAGATAATTAATCTTCGTAGTGAGGGGATATTTATATGTATATGTTGTTACTGATTGTTTTGGGGGCAATCGTACTGTTTACCACTTTTATGGTTAAACCCAAACGCCGGATTCATCGACGCTTAGTTTCTCTGGGACTTTTGTTAGTCGTAGTTGGAGGTTCAGGAACTTATGAATCCTACCAAAACAATGGAACTAGTCCGGGTGACAATCCACGGCAAGTGGAAAAGACCACCACGTCATCTAGTTCCAATTTGGCCAATTTAAACTATCAGACGAATCAAGAAATTGAAGTCAACAACAATACGCCTACTTTCACAAAAGCCGAACTAAATGTCTCGCAAGGTCCTTGGCAACGTTTCGCTGACTTGGACAGTTTAAACCGAGCCATTCAGGCCGATGCGTTATTGAGTAAAAGTTTGATGCCGACCGCAAAGCGTGAACCTCTTTATGTCAATCCAACTGGTTGGCACAATAAGAAAATTAACGGCGGATGGCTATATAATCGTTCGCACCTAATTGGTTATCAATTGACAGGACAAAACAATAATCCTAAAAATTTGATGACAGGAACTCGTTCACTGAACTCTCCCGAAATGCTCAAGCATGAAAACGATATTGCTTATTACATCAAGCAAAACCCTAATAATTACATTAGGTATCGTGTTAAACCGATATATCGTGGCAATGAATTAGTGGCTCGAGGGGTTCAAATGATGGCTGAATCGTTGACACAAAGCGGTCAGCTGGACAATGGAATTTCTTTTAACGTTTACATTTTCAACGTTGAAAAAGGTGTCAAGATTAATTATAGTGATGGTACCAGCGTAGTTAACAATAATTATTAGGAGATGGTCGTAGTGCAATACAGTACAGGTGATAAGGAAATTTTTGATCTAATCAATAAGGAAGAAAATCGACAAAATAGAAATATCGAATTGATTGCTTCTGAAAATATCGTTTCTGACAATGTTAGAAAAGCCCAAGGTTCAGTTTTAACAAACAAGTATGCTGAAGGTTATCCAGGGCACCGTTACTATGGTGGTTGTGAATACATCGATCAAGTCGAACAAATCGCAATTGACCGAGCAAAGAAATTATTCAACGCCGAATATGTCAACGTTCAACCACATTCAGGTTCACAAGCTAATGCTGCCGCCTACCAAGCTGTTTTAAAACCTGGTGACTCAGTTCTAGGTATGGATTTAAATGCGGGTGGTCACTTAACACACGGTTCAAAAGTTAATTTCTCTGGTAAAATGTATAACTTCCATTCATATGGTGTTAATGCTGAAGGTTTAATTGACTATGACGACGTCCAAAAAATTGCTGAAGAAGTTCAACCAAAACTTATCGTTGCGGGTGCTTCAGCTTATAGCCGTATCATCGATTTCAAGAAGTTTAGAGAAATTGCTGATTCAGTTGGCGCTTACTTGATGGTCGATATGGCTCACATTGCTGGACTCGTTGCGGTTGGATTACACCCTACTCCAGTTGGAGTTGCCGATATTGTTACTACAACTACTCACAAAACTCTCAGAGGCCCCCGTGGTGGTATGATTTTGGCTAAGGCTGAACTTGGTAAGAAACTTAATTCAGCTGTCTTCCCTGGCACTCAAGGTGGTCCATTGGAACACGTGATTGCTGGTAAAGCTGTTGCTTTTGGCGAAGACTTACAACCAGAATTCAAAACTTACATGGAACAAGTTATTAAGAATGCTGCTGCTATGGCAAAAGTTATCAATGATGCTGATAATTTATCAGTTCTAACTGGTGGTACAGACAACCACTTGTTAAACGTTGTTTTAACTGAATGTGACTTGAATGGTATGGAAGTTCAAAACTTACTTGATACTATTCACATCACAACTAACAAGGAAGCCATTCCTAACGACCCATTGCCTCCTAAATTTACATCTGGCCTTCGTTTAGGTTCTCCTGCTATTACATCAAGAGGATTTGACGAAGAAGACTGTGAAGAAGTAGCACGTATTATTGTTGATGCTATCAAGTATCACGATGATCCTGAAAAACTTCAAGAATTGGATGCACGTACTAAAGCTTTGACTGACAAGCATCCAGTTGAATTTAACTAAATAGAACAATACAAAAGCCGTCGAATTTTTATTTTCGACGGCTTTTTCGTATCTAAATTTTCTAATAACTTAAATCAAACCAAACTTTTGGAAATGTTCCTTTAGGTAATCAATGGTTAAACTATGCGATTTTTCGATAAGTTGTTGAGGAGTACCGGCAGCCATTAACTTACCACCTGAAGAACCGCCTTTAGGTCCCAGATCAATCATATAATCTGCGTTTGCCATCAAATCCAAATCATGCGTAATAATGATGACAGTTGCCCCCTTTTCCTTGAGCTTATTGATAACTCCAAGCAATGTCTGTACATCTTGAGGATGTAATCCCACTGATGGTTCATCAAAAACAAATAACGTCTGGGCTTGTTTCTTATTCAGATGGTTAACGAGTTTAAGTCTTTGTGCTTCACCACCAGACAGACTAGGAGTACTTTCACCTAAATGTAAGTAACTCAAACCAATCTCATCCAATAATTGTAACTGCTTCTCAATTGCAGGCACATCTTGGAAAACACTCAAGGCTTCTTTGACTGACAAGTTTAATAAATCAACAATCGTATATCCGTGCCAACGAATTTCCTGAATTTCTGGTTTATAACGAGTTCCATTACAGTAAGGACAAATTTCTTCCATATCGGGCAAGTATTGAATATCTAGTGAAATTACGCCGACCCCACCACAATGTTCACAAGCACCTTGTTTATTGTTATATGAGAAATAAGCAATCCCATAATGTCGCTTCTTAGATTCTGGCAAATCAGCAAAAATTCGTCTTAGATTATCCATAATAGACGTATAAGTAGCCAAACTTGAACGAGCATTTTTACCAATTGGCTTGGCATCGACACTGACAACATCCGTTAAATTGGTCTTCAAGGTTTTAACTTGCTTTGGCAAAGAGCGCTTTTCTTTTTTCGATTCAATTGCAGGCACTAAACTATCTAAAATCAAACTAGTCTTACCAGCGCCTGAGAAACCAGTGACAGCCGTAATTTCATTTCCGGGAATAGTGACAGTAATATCATGTAGATTGAAATATTTATCAACTTCCAAATGAGTTGTTAATCTTTCAGCATCTTTGGATACAGGAACTTTATCATGCATAATATCAGCTTTTCCAGAAATAAAGGGACCTATTAGTGAATTCCTGTTTTGTTTCAATGAGCTGGGTGTGCCCTCGGCAATAATGCGACCGCCAGCATCCCCAGATCCAGGCCCAACTTCAATGACCCAATCAGCTGCTTCAATGATATCGACCTCATGATCAACTACCACCAGTGAATTACCTTGGGCAATCAAAGCTCTGAAAATATTTATTAGGCCTTTAACATTGTCTGGATGCAATCCAATTGAAGGCTCATCCAACACATACAAAACACCAGTTGTTTCAGTCCGCAATGTCTTCGAAAGCTGAATCCGTTGCAACTCACCAGTTGATAAAGTATTTCCATTCCGAGATAGCGTCAAATAATTCAATCCCAACTCTAGTAATGGACGCAAGGTATCGGTTAAATTCTTAAATAAAACGTCAGCCATAGCTTTCATTTCAGCTGGTAATTCTTGCTTAGTCTGTGTTTCCCAATCAGTTAGCTTTCCTAAGGTTAGTTCAGACACTTCAGCAATATTCATGCCACCAACTAATTGTGTCAACAGCTCAGGATTCAAACGAGTTCCATGACAAGTTGGGCAGACTGAAAAATGGAAAAATTGATTAATTTTATTGATAGAACGTTCACTCTTAACGGTCTTTAAGGAATCATAAACCGCCTCATAAGCGTTCTCATAAAGAGTCTTATCGGTGTGAAATACACGTCCAGTTGAAGTTCTAAAGTCAACCGAATATTGTTTCTTCTCGCCATGCAAGACAATATTCTTTTCCTTATCGGTCAAGTCCTTATAAGGGACATCTGTTCGAACACCTAAAGTTGCAGCAACAGTAGGCATAAAATTACGACCTGGTAAATGCCATGATGCGACTGCACCCTCTGCAAGAGTTTGATTCTCATCGCCAATTAACTTACTCTCATCCAATTCACGGATTTTACCCGTACCATGACACTGTTTACAAGCCCCACCAGAATTAAAAGCAAAGTCCTCAGCTGATTTAGCCATAAACTCAATCCCACAAGTTGGACAAACAATAATTCCCATGCGACTATCGGGACCTCCGGGAAGATCCATTGATTGAGCAATCTTCAAACTAGGTTGTATTCGATGACCATTTGGACAGACGGTTGAGCCCAATCGGGAAAAAATCAGCCGAACCACATTAAACAGTTCACTCATCGAACCCACGGTCGAACGCTCGGAAGGAACATTTGGTCGTTGACGTAAAGCAATAGCTGAAGGAATATGCTTAACCTCTTGAACTTGTGACCGTTTATTCTGACTGATTCTTCGTCTAGTATAAGTTGACAAAGCTTCCAAATAACGACGAGAACCTTCCGCGTACAAAATTCCCATTGCTAAAGAACTTTTCCCCGAACCAGATGGACCAGAAATAGCTACAAACTTATCCAATGGAATATTTACATCAATATTTTTTAAATTATGGACTTTCCCTCCGTGCACTTCAATTTGATTAGCTTTTGTGTTTTTTTCTGGCATACATTGATCTCCTCAACTTACTTAAATCATTTAAATCTTACTATTTTCGCTATCCAAAGATACTAGTGGATTTTCTATACGCATACCATTTTAAACTATAACGTTTGGTTACAGTCAATAACTAAATTAGTGATATTAAGAAATTCGTTCTAACATATCAATTCCATATCAAGACAACCTTGATTGATATGCATTATAATTGTATTTAAGTTTACCAAGTTATTCTTAAACAAATATGTAGGAAGTTTTAAATGTGCAAATAGAAGACAAGATTTTCACGAATCACAAACCAAATTTTAAAAAATTACTGAACTTTGGATTTAAAAAAGTGGACAATATATATACTTTTTCAACTGAAATCCCTGACGCTGACCTGCTTATTTCACTGACCGTTGATAAAGCAGGACAATTGACCGGCAAGGTTATTGATAAGAATTTTAATTCCGAATATAATAATTTCCGCTCCAATCAAGTTCTGGGTTCCTTTGCATCAGATGTGAAGAAGAAATACACTGTCCTGCTGAAAAAAATTGCTGAAGAATGCTTTGAGTTTAATCCTGTCACAACTGGACAAGAGTGGATTATTCCAGCTAATCCTAAATATTTTGATTTGGCAAAGGCTTTCGCAGAGAATCCTACTATTACTTGGAAGCAATCAACGAATATTAAGGCAGACGACATTGTCTATATATATGTTGCTGCACCTATCTCTGCTTTGATTTATAAATGTTTAGTAATAGATACAAATATTCCTTATAACTATCATGATAAAAACCTAGCCATGAAATATGTTATGAAAATTCATTTAATTAATACATACGATTCCGCTCAATATCCTTTAAATAAACTAAAAACTCTGGGAGTTAGAGCTGTCCGCGGTCCACGTCATTTACCTAAAGAGTTGACTGATGATTTGAATAAAAACTAAATACAAAAAAATCGTCGAAATTTTCTTCGGCGACTTTTTTGTATATCAATCAATTTTTATTCTGGAACAACATCTTTTGAAACAAATTTGGTATTTGGATTTGAACCAGTGTAATTATAAATACTATTTAATCCATCTAAATCTTCAGGCCATTCGGCACTCATAGCAGTAGCATTGTCTGACATTCCTAATGCAGCAGGATTACCCGTATAAATTAAGGCAGCACGATGTCCAAAATGACCTACTTGTCCAGGTCCATATGAGATATTGTTATTGTCGTCATACCAACCCTTTAAAAGATAATAAGCAACATCCCGATCTGATTTCATTTCTTCATATTGACCATATTTAAGAATATAATCATATCCAAAACCATAGAGATTATCTTCTGTATCTCTAGGTCTAGTGGAATGATCCAGTGTATCGCCAACTTGTTGATAAGCACGATGATTGGCATATTCAAACATATCAGCTGTTGTCGTGGTCATAGGAGTCCCATTAGCAGCATGCAAAGCATTAAGATATTTGATGAAATATTGATTAATCCGTTGAATATTAGGTGTGTAATTCAAAGAAGGATTCGTATTATCATATAACCTTTTAGCATTATTAGCCTTTAAATATTCTTTAGTAGCAACTTGATAATACGTTTCACCATTGTGAGTAAAAATTCTACCAACTAACCAATTACTATTTGGTCCTAATGCTCGATCGGTAATAAGTTTGCCATCCTCACGATACAAACGGGCAACGTTGTTATTAACGCTGGCAACTTTAGCAGCATCAGCATCTTTTTGAGAAAGCATCATTGCTCCAGTTGCTGAGGCTAATAATGCCATAGATAAAATCAAATTTTTGACTATCTTCATAAATTAATCCCCCAGGAGTTATATTTTGTGATTAAATACTACTCCCACCATGGAAGTATATATCTTTAACCCATTCATTTGTCGCAACACGGTAATATTGAGCACCATCATAAGTTTTAACCTTATCTGAATACCAATCAGTATTATTGCCTAAGGCTCTATCTGATAAATTATAAATCTCTCCTGTTTTTGTAGAAAAAGCTACTAAAGGACAAAAGTTTCCCTTATCATTTCTAACAGTAATATCTTCCACACGTTTTTCTATCGTCGCAGTTTTAGGAGCCATTTTAGGATCACTTGGAGTATAAGTTGGTGCTTGTAGCACTCTTAATCCAGTGGTCGTTCGTAAAACTATAATTTTACTTGGACTTGCAACATGTTTATCTACCAATGGTGCGTTAATTGTTTCCATCCCACCAACTTTAGGAATCCAAACATAATCTAAAGTCTCAACACTTCGCTCTTGTCCATCAACATTTACATACATTGGAATAGCTACAGGACCAACCTCATCTGGATCAAAGTTAAAATCAAGTGATTCAGCTTCAACCGTCTGTGCAGCCAAACCTGTCGTTAAAACAGGACTTAAAGCTCCTAGCAAACCTACTGACATCATGCAAATAGTAAGACTTTTTTTTAATTTTAAACTACTATATTTCATATTTTAATTAGTCCCCACGGCAATATTACCGGAAGCTTTCAAATCGTTAAATGAAACCCACTCATCGGTAGCGACACGTCTCATATTTTCATTATTAACTATACCAACTCTATCTGTATACCATGAAGTGTTTGGAGCCAAAACACGGTCAGTGATTACTTTTCCGGCTGCTGTATAAAGTTTTGCTTGTCTGCTAGTCGTTACAGTTGCAACATCTGGAAAAATTTGAATACCATCGTTTTCCTTAATCCATTCATTTGGAGCAACACGATAATACGTTGTACCATCAGCTGTTAACTTTCTGTCAATTTTCCAAAGTGAATTCTTTGGCAATATAGCAGAAGTGGCTTTACCGTTTCCATCATATAACTTGGCATTAACTGTTGTTGAGTATATTCCATCATAGTTGATTCCGGTTGCTTGTTTTTGATTGTTTTGATCTCCAGTATTTTCAGAACTTGTACCAACAGTTACAACAACGTCTTTAGAACCTAAGATAGTAGGGGTAGCATCATTACCATAAAAATCACTACCTTTTGGTTCTCCAGCAACATAGGCAAGTTTTACATGGAAAGTAACGCCGGCTCCACTTTGCAATACTTTATTAATATCGGCTGGTTTTAAGTTTCCAGAAATACTGCCATCATTAGCAGTGGCTGTCATGAGAACCCCAATATTACGGTTGTTAAAGAATAAATCATCACCATTAGCATTGTCATTAAAACTAGCAAATAAATCATTTGTTAAATTTTTAGATGCATCAGCATATCTATCAAAAACAGGACTTTGTGGTGTTAATTGATCAGTTCCATAACTAAAAATACCGTCAGAACCCATGACATATCCCATTTCCATATCTTCAGTTCTCACAAGATTGTTTCCGGACTTAATAGTAACTTGATTCTTAACTTCGCCTAACCACTTTTGAACATCGGCTTGATTAACTCCACTGGCTGCATCAGCCTTAACAGTAGTTTCAGTAGCTGAACTAATCACAGGCATAGCAATTGGTGCAACGGCCAACAATGTAGCAGCGGTAATCCCCATATATTTAATCATTTTCTTCAAAATCATATCCTCCAATAACATTTATTTACTGCTAAATTCTAGCAAATGGATATGTCACTATATGGCAAAATTGATATTGTATAAAAGTTTTTCAAAATTATTTTTATAAATAGAAAAAGCGCCGTCAATATTAAATATGACGACACTTTTTTAGATAATATTCAAAATAATCAAGCCATTATAAATATTCAGTCCAATTACAAAGACAACAACGACTTTATACAAATTGAGCACAAATTTATTCGATGCTTTCGCACTGATAGTTGATCCTAGATAACCACCGACAATCGCTGAAACCATTATAAATGGTAGTAAATGTAAATCAATTGGCAATTTATGTAACACAGGTACGAGTGAACTCAACTTCATAAACTGTGAGAAGAAAATTGAAGCAATGGAATAAATAGCTGCCTTTTTAGCATCAAAGTTGAAGACAAAAATCAGCAGTGCTACATTTATTGGTCCTCCACCGATACCTAAGAATGTTGAAAGTGTTCCTAGAAAAACACCACTTAATAGGAAGAGAATCGTTGAAGTACGTTTGGAAAATTTCCAGCCACTATTTTTAGAAAATAGCAGTGCCAATATTAAACTGATTACAACGACAATAATTTGAACGAGATTAAGCATTTTATCATTATCCAAAATACCTTTGAGAAACATGAACAACCAATCTCCCAACTTCCCACCAAATAGTGAACCCATCGAAAGATACAGCACTTCACCCCAATTCATATCAATATTTTTCTTGGTATTCTTGATTGTGGAGACAATTGACATGATAAAAACGGCAAAACTGGAATAAAAGTTGATTGCAACCAGTGGATCATGACTGACAGCATCCAAAACGGGCTTAATAATCACGCCGCCACCCATACCAGAAATTGCGCCGACGGTATTTGAAAAAACAATTACTAAAACATATAAGATGATTTTATCCATTATTTTCACTCCAAAAAAAATGTGCATTAATTACCCAAAAACAGGGGGAATTAATACACAATTACCAATTTTAACTACTTATCCATACCCGCAATCTTATGGATATTTCTTTGATTCTTTTCAAATAGATTAATAGCTTCCTCATAAGACAAATTGAGTTTAAACATAATAAGTCCAACTGCAATATTCTTATGTGAGTTATTAAAAATTTCTCGTGCGACTTCTTCTTTAACCTTTAGGATTTGTTCAATAATACCAATTGACCTAGCAACTAGTTTTTCATTTGTTGGTTGAACATTTATCATTAAATTTTCATAAACGTAACCGGATTTAATCATTATTCCCGTGGAGATAATATTTAAAATCATTTTTTGTGCTGATCCAGCTTTCATTCTTGTTGAACCAGTAACAACTTCTGGACCCACTACTGGTGCGACTGCAATATTGCTTGTTTTAGCCATTGGACTATCAGGATTGCAAATGACTGCAATAGTTAAACTACCAATCTCATTTCCATATTCAATTGCTGATAAAGCATACGGTGTGCGACCACTTGCTGACAAACTAATAACTACATCATTAGAATTAAGATTTACATTTTTTAAATCTTCCAGTGCAAGCTCTTTAGAATCCTCAGCACCCTCAACGGCTTCATACATGGCTTTCTTGCCCCCTGCAAGAAGACCAAAAGCTCTAGTAGCTGGCACACCATAAGTTGGAGTTAATTCAATTGCGTCTAAGGCACCCAATCGGCCTGAAGTTCCTGCACCGATATAGATCAAACGACCCCCATTTTGAAATTTAATCGAAGCTTGTTCAATTGCATCACCAATTGATCCTGTAACTTTTTCAATTGCTTCAGCTACTGCAAAATCTTCACTATTAATTAATTGTGCAACTTTGTGACCGTTCATATTGCCGATATTAGTTGTCTTGGGATTACGAGATTCAGTCTTCAACTTTGTTACGTCATCTACATTCATCGACCCTTACTCCTATTTTTCTTTTAATTTATTGATTAAATGATTCGTTCGAATGGCTGATTCTTTCATCTCACC